>CAIWAX010000261.1 GCA_903910795.1 uncultured Anaerolineae bacterium | reverse complement strand
GCCGTCAACCGGCAGCCCTGGGCACCCGGGCTGCCCGCACAGGGTCAGAACCTGACGGCCGCGCTGCTCTCCTACACCCGCGACGCGGCCTACGCCGAGTTCAGCGAGCATAGCAAGGGTCAGCTCAAAGTTGGCTATCTGGCGGATGTGCTGCTGCTCTCCGAGGACATTTTCGCGATCGACCCCGCCCACATCGCGGATGTCCGCCCGCTGCTGACCGTGGTCGGCGGCGCGGTGGTCTACGAGGCCTGAGCAGTATGCCGGAACTCTCCCAATCTCTGCGCGGACAGGTCGTCCTCCTGAGCGGCGGCAGCACCGAGCTGGCGGCTGGCCTGGCGCTGGCGCTGGCGCGCCAGGGCATGCGCCTGGCGCTGGCCGGCCGGGGCGCCGATTTGCTGGAACTGGCCGCTGCGCCCATCCGCGCCGCGGGCGGCGCATGTCTGGCGCTGGTCTCCGAGCTGGATACACCCGAGAGCGCCGCGGCCGTGCTGGACGCAACCCTGGCGGCCTATGGGCGCGTGGATGTGCTGATCATGGTTTCGCCCTTCTGGGGCGGCGGGCTGATCCACGAGCACAACGTCCGCACCTGGGATCTGGTGCTGAACGCCAACTTGCGCGAGCCGTTCCTGCTGGCGCGCGCCGTGCTGCCCGTCCTGCGCGCCCAAAAGAGCGGGCAGATCATGGCCGTCGGCTCCGATTCCGGGCTGGGCATCTACCCGCAGGACGGCGCTTACGCCGTGGCGCTGCACGGGCTGAACACCCTGCTGGAGCTGATCCGCGCCGAGAACAGCGAATTCGGTATCCGTGTGCACAGTCTGGGGCCGGGGCTGACCGTCACGGATGAGTTTGACATGGCCGGGCAGCCCAACCTGCTGGCCGCGCATGTCGCCGATTGGGTCGTCTTTTTGTTGACCCGCCCGCCGCACCTGCGCGCCAACGGGCCGATCTTGATATAAAAAGTAGAGACGTTGCGTGCAACGTCTCTACTTTTTCCACCCAGATCATCGTGCTGTGCACAAGAACTTCCCCCTCTCCCGTGCCAGGTATCTTTATGCGCCGAACGCGATTTTGCACGGGAGAGGGTCGGTTGAGGGTTATCAGAATTCAAAGTCGAAGAGTAACTGCTCACCAGTGTCTTGGTTTGGGCATAATCATCCTGAACTTATAATTGCCCTGCAATTTGCTTACATCGTCCCGACACTTGCACTTCCGAAGGACGTCGGAGCGATGCTGCGTTTCGGTGCGATTTGCCGATTTGCTAAGCAAATCGCAAATCGTGTGCTCTGGCAGAGCCGGGAGCAAATCGTGGGTGCTTTCCATTCAAGCTCGTAATCCTGTACATCCATCAATCCTTCTAATCATGGTTAAGAAATTATGAGTTCTTTCACCAGGCACGTTCCTGGCGGGGATAGGTCTTCGCCTAAAGTGAAGCAACCGGTGAGCAGTTACTAAATACCTTTCAACGAAATGATCTGAAATGCGAAATAATACTTTTACAAGCCCTTACTTGAACCCAGCAAAAAGCAGATGCTGTTTAGCCCCCAGGAAAACCGGGCCGGGATTTTTTGATCCGGGCACAAACCCCCGAAATCAGGGACAAAAGTCACTATCTTTTCGCGCTTCAGTGTTGTTTAATAAAGAGCATGAGGGTTGCTTTGCGTCCCCTCCCGGCACCTGACACTGCCATCCACGAACGCGGAGCGCCATGTAGGGCACGAATAAACGAATGTGCGCCTTCTTCGTGGGCGGCCCCCTTTTGATACCGAGACCTGCCAATCCATCGAAAAACCGCACTTCTCATTTATAATTAATCCCGTTCTTCGCCCCTACCGCACCCCCGCACTACCCGCACTTACCGCACTTACCTGACACCTGACACCTGACCCCCCTATGCCCTACGACCCCGGATACATCCTGCTCGACAAATACCGCATCGAAAAGCCGCTCGGCCAGGGCGCCTTTGGCGAAGTCTACCTGGTGACGCACCTGCAGCTCAACGTGCTGCGCGTGATCAAAGTCTTGCGCCGCGACGCGCCGGGCATGGACAGCGACATCTATTATGGGCCACCCCAGGCGCGCTTTAAGCTTGAAGCACAGCTTGGCGCGCGGCTGAACAGCCCGCATCCCAACCCGCGCCTGCTGCAAATCTTCAATTTGCACGCCGATGAAAGATTGAGCGTGCTGGAGATGGAATATGCTGCCGGTGGCAGCCTGGCGCAGCGCATCGAGAAGAACCGCACCGGGAACCAGCTCATGCCGCTGGATGAAGCCCTGCGTATAGCCGTCGAAGTGGCCGAGGGTCTGGCAGCCCTGCATAAGCTGGATATTGTGCATCGCGATGTCAAACCCGCCAACATCCTGTTCGATGAGGAAGGGCATGCCCATCTGGGGGATCTGGGTCTGGCGCAGGCGCTGGGTGGGGACAGCGGGCGTTCGCAGCTCAGCACGCCCAAGCCGCACCCCGGTACGCCTGGGTACATGAGCCCGGAGCAGGAAAATAGCGGTGCATATCTGACCCCGGCTTCGGATATCTATTCCCTGGGCGCCACGCTGTTCGAGATGCTGACCGGGCG
>CAIWAX010000260.1 GCA_903910795.1 uncultured Anaerolineae bacterium | reverse complement strand
GTGCTACTTATAGTCTGTAGACTCTTAGGCTTCATTCCAATAATATCAAACAAGAAGGTTAATGGTAATGAATACATCAAAATCCCCATTAGTAGATAGATTAGCAAAAAACCTTCGTTATTTTAGAAACCAACTTGGTTTGTCTCAAGAAGAGTTGGCAGATATTTGCCATCTCCACAGAACATACGTTGGATCTGTTGAACGTGGTGAAAGAAATATCACAATTTCAACATTGGAGACACTCGCAAAAGGTTTGGGTATTAGTGAGTGCGATTTATTAATTCTCAGAAAAGAATAATTCAATGCAATATTCACAACAAGATGAGAATTCGTTTATTCGAAAAATTGCTGATCGTAATATCACGATTTATGATCATATTGAGAATAATGATCCAGATTTATGGCTTTCAAATGATGTTCTGGAGAGCTTGCTTAGAAAGGGATTGGTAGGATTATCCTTAAAAGGATTACCGTTAAAAACACGATCAAAGGTATTTAAACAAGCTGTTTGTACGGCGTTAGGATATCCAATCCCTCAATCGTTTAGAAAAACAAAGCCTCAATTTATCGGTCAGTCTTTTGATACCTATGTCCAGAAATCGAATAATTTGCAAATCTGGAACGAGGCAATATTCCCAACGCGTCGTTATGCAATTTTTCATTTAAATCGTGAAGATATCATTGATAAAGTTAAAGTTATAACGGGCCAATCGCTAGCGTCTTTTGATCGCACTGGCACGCTAACACAAAAATATCAAGCGCGGGTCAATTTAGGGGATAAGCAATATGAACTAGTAAGTAATTTCGATACGGATAATCTTCAAAAACTTATAGGAAATAACACTAATTTTCCATTTTCATTCCCTAAACCAACTGAAACTCCGACAGCCGAAAGCCTGTTGCCTATTTCAGAATTATTTCAACGATTAACAAAACTAATTGGAAAAGAATTTCTTGATGCAGGACGTGATCAAGAGAAAAATAGAGGCGGAATCCTGCACCAGTTGGTTTGCTCAACGCTTGGATATTCTGAGTATCATGATAATGGGCAATTTCCAGACATAACCAATCAGTTAGTTGAAGTCAAATTACAAATGTCTCCAACTATTGATTTGGGATTGGTATTACCTTCGAGCGTTGAAAGCCTCGACATACCACGAATAAATGGGATAACCTTGAGACATTGCGATGTTCGATATGCAGTCTTTTTTGCCTCATTAAATGGGTCTAAGATCACGCTCACACATCTTTTTCTTACAACTGGTATTGATTTTTTCAAACGATTTATTCAATTTGCAGGAAAAGTGAAAAATACAAAATTACAAATACCATTACCGAAAAATTTCTTCGACTGATAAGCCAAAGGCTTTCCAAATTAACCGATCGAGTTCATCGGTAATTGCGGTTAATTCATTTGATTCCACCATTTCATAAGCTTTTTTTGTTAAATTTATAATTTTCTTGCATATATCAGTATTCGGGTTTGGTAACGGAAATTTTTCGACATACTGGGTCATAAAGCGCCTTCGCCCAGAATAAAGTTTATTGTTGAACGAATTATCATAGAACCACTCAATGAAGGTTGAATTTCCAATCGCCAGTGCTAACCAGAGTAATTCATCACCTCCTGGTTTTTCACAAACAAGCCAATAGCAATCACCGTTTACGATTCCACCATCTAAATCTATCCAAAAAGTGGGTTTTTCTGAAATATCTCTGAATATAAGCTTTGGTTTTATCCAAAAATCAGGATTTTGAGGAACCCAAATTTCGAACCATTTTCTACCAGAAGAGATTAGATAATCTCTTGCTTCAAGGATTGATTTATTTTCGTTTAGATATTTTTCCGTTTTTGGATATTTGCTTATATCAACTGTTGTCCTCTTTCCATCAATTACTGTATGTGGATAAAGAATAAAGAGAGGTTTTGAAGCACCAATCATCCGATATCTTCTCGCTGAATGATGAGTGATTAATGGAAATAATAATTCAGGTCTTTCATCTGCTGGAATAGTATTCCAATCTGACCGGATAAATACTTTATCCGCTGTGGTTTTTATACCTACTCTAATTTTGCCCAAATTTCCAAATGTACAAAACGAATTCGCTTTTACTCTTGATAACGATTTTTCTAAATTTAAAGTAGAAATTCTCCATATGCCATCTGCCATTTGTCCATGATCTAAAACCCCAACTTTTACATCGTAAGTCTGTCCTGTTTCTGTTTTTACTATCCCCGGATAGTTTAGCGCGTCTATTACATTGGTAACTTCACGATAAATTTCTTTAGCCGAAGTTGTGTAAATAGAAGTAAAGCCTGGGATATGATATTTCTCAATACCGTTTTTTCGTTCCAATAATAAAACAGAAGGTAATACAGCAGCTTCAAATAGTTGAGTATCTCCAAGATCCCACAAGTGCAATATTTTATACTCATTGATTATTGCACTTCTAACACTTGCACCCGATTTTGTTGTCATAAATCTGTTGCTTGTTATAATACCAGTCACTCCGTTAGGCTTAAGAATCATGGCGATGCCTAGTAGAAATGCATGATATAGATCAACCCTGCCTGAAAGATTGAAAAGATTTGCAATCCTTTTTGCACCTTTAGCTCCAAGAACCTGGGTTCGTACATAAGGCGGGTTAGCTATGACGATATCGAATTTTTCTATTTCAGGGGTGAACAAATCATTTCTTCCGTAACGGATTGCATATTCCAGAAAATCTTCATTGTAAAATAGAACAGGAATATTTGGAAATTCTGACTTTATTCTTTTCGAAGCAGTTCTTATTGCATTGCTATCCGTATCAAAACCAAAAACTTCCAAATCGCTGGAATTATTTAATGATGATAATTTTCTTAGCAACGCCAATAATAATTCGCCATCGCCAGTAGCTGGATCAAGAATCCTGATTTTTCTGTTTATTGTCTGGTCAATTTGATTAGAAATTTCTGCCGCAACAAAATTGGCAAGAATCAGTGGAGTATAGTGGGCGCCTGTATCCTTGCGTAATTCAAGGGATAAATAGCCTATTGGGTCAATTTGTACTTGAGAATCCATAGTTTTCCCGTTGAAAATAATATAAGGTAAAAGTATTTTGAGTATAAACCATAATTTTATTCTACGGCATACTCTTGAAAAATAACGAATAGCAAGAATATCAAGTCATCACCTGTAGCTGTGGCCGGGTTTGTTATAATACCCTCCAGATTGGCGCAAGCCAACAACAATTTAAAGGAGAGAATACCATGTTAAAAAGCAATAAACTATTTGCGGTGCTGACCGCCCTGGTGGTCGCCAGCCTGCTGCTGGCCGCCTGCGGCGCCCCAACTGCCGCGCCTGCAGTGGCCCCCGCGACTCAGGCCCCGGCTGCCACACTTGCCCCGGCGGCCAAGGCGCCCGCCGCCACTTCCGCCCCGGCTGCCACACCTGTCCCAGCGACCGCCGCTCCGGCTGCCCCCACGCTTGCCCCGACTGCCATGCCTGACCTGAAGGGCGGCACTGTCACCATCGGCATCGCCAACGAGCCGCAAACCCTCGACCCCGGCGCGGCTGTCATGGTACAGGAACAGATGATCCTGCTCAACCTGTTCGATTCACTGCTCGCCACCGCCCCGGACGGCACTCTGCACCCCGGGCTGGCGCTTTCCTGGTCAGCCAACGCCGCTGCCACCGAGTTCACCTTCAAGCTGCGCCCGGATGTCAAGTTCCATGACGGCACGCCCTTTAACGGCGCGGCGGTCAAGGCTTCCTTCGACCACGTCCTCGACCCGGCCATCAAGGATTCAGGCGCCCGCTCTCTGCTGGTGGATCACAAGTACAAAGAAACTGTTGTGACCGATGATAGCGATGTGACTATCAAGTTTGATTCGGCCTATCCCACCTTCCTGCACGATGCCGCCCGCCAGTGGCTGAGCATCTCCTCGCCCACCGCGCTGACCAAATCCGGCAAGGATTACGGCCGCAACCCGGTCGGCACCGGCCCGTTCCGCTTTGTCAAGTGGGATGCCCAATCGCAGATCGTGGTCGAACGCAACCCGGACTATGCCTGGGGCCCCGAATACGCCACCCACAAGGGCGCGGCCTACCTGGATCAGGTTGTCTTCCGTATTCTGCCCGAGGCTGCCACGCGCCTGACCGCCCTGCAGACCGGCGAACTCCAGATCGCTGCCGACCCGACTGCCCTGGATGCCATTGACCTGAACAAGAGCGGCAAGGCTGTCCTCGAAACCTTTGCTCAACCCGGCGTCCCGGCCATGATGATGCTCAACACCGCCAAGGCCCCCACCGATGATGTCGCCGTCCGCAAGGCCATGATTTTGTCGGTCAACCAGGATGAACTGGCCAAGACCGCCTTCAAGGACCTGGGCATCCCCACCTACAGCGTGATCTCCCCCACCACCTGGGGCTTCAACAAGGACGCCGCCGCCACTTACAAGTTCAACCTGGATGCGGCCGGCAAGCTGCTGGATGATGACGGCTGGAAGATGGGCGCCGATGGCATCCGCGTCAAGGATGGCAAGAAGCTGACCATCGATTACATCACTTCTCCCACCTGGGAAGAAGCCTTCAACGAATTGCTGTCTGGTTACCTGAAGAAGGCCGGTTTCGATGTCAACATGCGCGCCATGGATGACAACGCGATTGGCACTGAAGCCGCCGCCGGCCATTACAACATGCTGTATATCTACTGGACGCGCGCCGATCCTTCCCCGCTGCGCAACCTGTTCGACTCTGCCAACATCAAGGACGGCTCGGCCTACACCCGTTTCGTCAACGCCGACCTGGATAAGACCCTGGCGGACGCCTCGACTGCCACGGATGACAAAGTCCGTTTGCAGGATTATATGACCGCCCAGAAGATGATCATGGATAACGCCCTGGTGCTGCCGCTCTTCACGGTCAACATGCTGTATCTCGATCTGCCCTCCGTCAAGAATTTTGAGTTTGACCTGGAAGGCTACCCCTGGTTCTATGATATGACCCTGGCCAAGTAAGGCCGGGTGTTTTGAAAGAGTCCAGCGCGGCGGTGTTCATTCCCGCCGCGCTGCATTTTAAGCAGGGTAGCATCAAGTAAAGTATCTGCGCCGAAGTTACAGGGGGCATCGAAAAAACGAGAAACATGACAAAAGACACCTGTAATCTTGCGGAAAATTCTGTATATTATTAGTAATTGGGTGCAGGGATTGTTTTTGTACGTTATTTCTTTGGGGTGCTGCCTTGCCGTATCTTTGAGTTTAGGCCTGATATCTATCATCAACCTGAGTACGAATTGGAGGAATATGTCAAAAAAGGAAAAAGAAGTCAAAAAGAACCATACTGAGACAGAAAAGCCTGCTGCAGCGAAAGCGGAAAGCACCGGCCCTCAGCCTCCCGCACCCGCCAACGGGCAGGGCATCCTGATCGATCAAAAAAGCTACAGCAAGGAGCTTCGCCGCCTGCAGGTCGAGCTGGTCAAGCTGCAGGAATGGGTGCGTTTCAAAAACTTGAAGGTGGTGGTCCTGTTTGAGGGCCGCGACGCGGCCGGCAAGGGTGGGGTTATCAAACGCATCACCGAGAGCCTCAACCCGCGCGTCTGCCGGGTGGTGGCGCTGCCCGCCCCAACCGAACGTGAAAAGAGCCAGTGGTACTTCCAGCGTTATGTGTCTAATCTGCCGGCTGGGGGCGAAATCGTGTTATTCGACCGGAGCTGGTACAACCGCGCCGGGGTGGAACGGGTAATGGGTTTCTGCACCCAGGATGAATACAGCGAATTCCTGCGCTCCGTTCCCGAATTTGAACGGATGCTGGTGCGCTCCGGGCTCATCCTGATCAAATATTGGTTCTCGGTCAGCAACCTTGAGCAGGAGAAGCGCTTCCAGGACCGCATCAATGACCCAACCAAGCGCTGGAAACTCAGCCCGATGGATTTGCAGTCCCGTGCCCGCTGGGTCGAGTACTCGCGTGCCAAGGATGAGATGTTTTCTTACACGGACATCAAACAGGCTCCCTGGTATGTGGTCAATGCTGACAACAAGATGTGCGCCCGATTGAACTGCATCACACATCTGCTGGGCATGATTCCTTATGAGGATCTGACCCCCGAACCGATCGTCCTGCCTGAGCGCATGCCGGATCACGGCTATGTGCGCCCGCCCATCACTGATCAGACCTTTGTGGCGCAGATTTACCGGCCTGCCGAACAACCGCAGCCTGAAAAGGTTTAGCGGAATGTAGGGCAATGCGGGCCGATCTGAGCTGCCCGGCAGTTCGAAACGGCCTGTCTGCGGCCCGGTGTTTCAACTACAGAATCACTTTTGCAAGAGTCTAATAAAAGATGAGCCTGCCCCGGAAATTTCGGGACAGGCTCATCTTTTAGCCTGCACCAATAGAATTTACACACTTTTTACAACCAGCTAACCTGCTAATAATCTACCGGGCGGATAATTAAGTGAAGCAATATCCATCAGGAGCAAAACAAGTTATGTCCATCAAACGCAGGGATTTTCTAAAAATCAGCGGATTAACAGCCGCATTGGCGGCCCTGGCTGCCTGTCGCGCCCAGGTTCCCCCCAACCTGCTCCCCACAGCCACCATACAGGCCAGGCCAGCTTCCCCCTTCAGCGGCGCGGTTGGGTCAACTTCCGACCCCGCTGATGTGCTCATCTCGCGGGCGCTGCGGCGCATCCAGTTTGCTCCCACGCTCGCTGACCTGGCCCACGCCCGCCAGATCGGGCTGGATGCTTATATTGAGGAGCAGTTGGCGCCGGGCAGTATTTCTGACCCGGATGTCGAACCCCGGCTGGCGAAATTTGAGACAATCAGCATGGGGCCGCTGCAACTATCCCAGGTGGATCCGGCTCACAAACCCGGTCAGCAGCTCGGCCAGGCGGCCCTGCTGCGGGCTGTTTATTCGCAGCGCCAGCTCTATGAGCTGATGGTCGATTTCTGGAGTGATCACTTTAATATCTACCTCGGCAAGACTCTGGATCGCTATCTCAAAACCGTTGATGACCGGGAGGTAGTGCGCCCCCATGCGCTTGGAAAATTCCGCGACCTGCTTTCCGCCTCGGCCCACAGCCCGGCCATGCTGGTGTACCTGGATAACGCCCTCAGCAACCGGCAGGCGCCAAACGAAAACTATGCCCGCGAACTGATGGAACTGCACACACTGGGTGTGGACGGCGGTTATACCCAGGGCGATGTGCACGAGGTGGCGCGCGCCCTGACCGGCTGGACGGTGGCCGGGCCGCGCTCGCAAAACCCGGGAACCTTCCTTTTTAATGCCGGAAATCATGACGACGGCGCAAAGCTGATCCTGGGCCGCAGCTTTCCAGCCGGGCAGGGCATCCAGGATGGTGAGCAACTGCTCGATCTGCTGGCGGCTGCGCCCGCCACGGCCCAGTTTATCTGCGGCAAACTCGTGCGCCGCTTTGTGGATGATAACCCGCCGCCTGCGCTGGTTGCAAGCGCCGCCGGTGCTTTTACCAAAACCGGTGGAGATCTTACGCAGGTAATGAGCGTTATCCTGCACTCATCTGAATTCAAGACCTCGCTCGGATCAAAAATCAAGCGCCCCTTTGAGTTCGTGGCTTCCGCTTTGCGGGCCAGTGGCGCCAACTTCGACCCCGACCTGCCCTCGCTGGGTGTTCTCAAGCGCATGGGGCAGCCGTTGTTCGGTTGGGAGACGCCCAACGGCTTCCCGGATTCCGCCGCCGCCTGGATCACCACCACCGGTGTGCTGAGCCGCTGGAACTATGCCCTGGCCCTGGCTTTTAATACCTTTAAAGACACTCATCTGGAGCCAGCCAGCCTGATTCCGGTGCCCGCGAATAACGCGGACGGCATCGATGCCCTCAGCCTGCGGCTGTTGGGCGAGGCGTTGCCTGGCGCAGAACGGCAGATCATCCTCGATTTTGCCGGAAATGCCAGGTTTGAAACGATCGTCCCGGCCCTGACGGCCCTGATTTTAAGCACACCTGCTTTCTTCTACCGCTAAATTGGATAAGGAATAACATGAATCGCAGAGAATTTCTAACGCTGGCGGCGGCCCAACTGGCAGCCTGTATCGTTGTACCCGCACAACTGAGCATGCCGGATATCCGGTTGGTTTTCAACCCGCAAAACCAGGAGCCTAATGGCGACGTGCTGGTTTGCATCTTCCAACGCGGTGGCATGGATGGGCTGAACGCCGTGATCCCCTACGGCGAAGCCAAAAACTATTATGACCAGCGTCCCAGCCTGGCGGTGCAAGCCCCTTCATCGGGTAGCGCCCAGTCCATTCTCGATTTGGACGGCTTCTTTGGTCTCAATCCGGCCCTCGCGCCTTTAAAGGACATTTGGGATGATCACGCCCTGGCGATCGTGCATGCCTGCGGCTCCCCCGACCCGACCCATTCGCATTTCGATGCCATGGATTACATGGAACGCGGCACCCCGGGCCAAAAGCAAATCACCACTGGCTGGCTGTCGCGCCATTTGAGCGCGATGGCGACCCAGAACCAGACCCCTTTCCGGGCGGTCGGCGTGGCGCCCATGCTGCCCAGCTCGCTGCGCGGGCCGGTGAGTGCCACCGCGCTGGAATCGATCGCCACCTTTCACCTGGGCGGCGCCCGGAGCAATCCGCAATTGGCAAGCTTCCAGGCCGGGCTGGCCCGCCTGTATGCCGGCGGCGGCCTGTTGGCGCAAGAGTCGAACCTGACCTTTCAGGCCATGGAGACGCTGGCCAAGGTCAACCCGGGCGCTTATGTGCCCGCCGGCGCTGCGAAATATCCGCAAACCGCCTTTGGCAACGGTTTGAAGCAGATCGCTGAGTTGATCAAAGCCGGTCTTGGCATGGAGGTGGCAACGCTCGACATCGGCGGGTGGGATACGCATGTGGATCAGGGCTCCACGGATGGGTATCTGCCCGCCCTGATGACCGACCTGGCGGGCGGCATCCTGGCTTTTTACCAGGATTTGGGAGACTTGTTCAAACGGGTCACGCTGGTCACTATGTCCGAATTTGGGCGCCGCGTGCAAGAAAACGGCAGCGCCGGTACGGATCACGGGCACGGGAATGTGATGTTTGTGGTCAGCCGGAACATCCTGGGCAGCAAGGTCTACGGTCAATGGCCGGGCCTGGCCCCTGATAAGCTTGTGACTCCCGGTGACCTGGCCGTCACCACTGATTTCCGCGCCGTTCTGGCCGAAATCCTGGCCCAGCGCGTGGGCAACCCGCAACTGCAGAATGTCTTTCCCGCTTTTGATCTCAGCCAGAGCGTCCACATCTTCAAATAGTATTTACCCCTTCCCCGGGTTATTTACTTTCCCGATGTATAATGATGCGCGTCAAAGCAGTTT
Source organism: uncultured Anaerolineae bacterium (assembly GCA_903910795.1). GTDB lineage: Bacteria > Chloroflexota > Anaerolineae > Anaerolineales > Villigracilaceae > UBA5195. Next base: position 2,163 of record CAIWAX010000260.1, on the reverse strand, counting down.
GCAAAAGTCTGAAAATGCCTGAAAGGGTTCCCTGCCAGATATGCTCACCTACCTCATCCGCCGCATCCTGACCTCCATCCTGGTGCTGTTTGGCGTCTCCATGCTGGTCTTCTCCATCATCCACCTGGTGCCCGGAGATGCCGCCACGGCCATCCTGGGCCGCCAGAAAGTCACCGCCGAAAACCTGGCGCGCATCCGCCAGGAGCTGGGCTTGAATGACCCCATCCCGGTGCAGTATTTCCATTGGATGGAGAAGACCCTGCAGGGCGACATGGGCACCTCGATCCGCAACAACCTGCCCGTCACCAGGGCCATCATGGATACCCTGCCCAGCACGATCATGCTGGCCTTCTCGGCCCTGATCCTGGCGCTGATCCTCGGCTTTGTGCTGGGGTTGGTGGCGGCCCTCAACCACGGCACCTGGATTGACACCCTGGCGATGGGGGTTTCGGTCAGCGGCTTGTCCATCCCCACCTTCTGGCTGGGGCTGCTGCTGATTATGCTGTTCTCGGTCAACCTGGGCTGGTTCCCGAGCATCTCCACTGGCTCAGATGCGGCGGCGCTTTTCCTGCCGACTCTGACGCTTGGCCTGCCGGAGGCCTCTTTTGTGGCGCGCATGGTGCGCGCCAGTATGCTGGATGTGCTCAGCAAGGAGTACATCACTGCCGCGCGCGCCAAGGGCGTGCCCGAATGGGGCGTGATCATGAAGCACGCCCTGCGCAATGCCCTGATCCCGGTTGTGACCTTCGTCGGGCTGCAGATGGCCTCGCTGCTGGGCGGTTCGACCATCGTCGAGACCATGTTTGCGCGCCAGGGTATCGGGCGGCTGGCGGTGCTGGCTATCTCCAACCGCGATTACCCGGAGGTGCAGGGCGTGGTGCTGGTGATCGCCACCATCTACGTGCTGATCAACACCTTCACCGATATCACCTACACCATTTTGAACCCCAAGATCAGGTTATGATGAGCGCGGAACCCCGCACCTCCCCCTTCCACATGGATAGCCCCGGCCTGCGCCTGCTGCGCCAGACCTTTCGCAGCCGCAGCGCCCAACTGGGCAGCCTGCTGCTGCTGATTCTGATCCTGGCCTGCGCGGCCGCCCCGCTGCTGAGCAACAAGGATCCCAACGAAATGGATCCGAGCAATACCCTGCAGCCGCCCAGCTTGAAGTACCCCATGGGTACGGACGGCATCGGGCGCGACGCCTTCGCGCGCTTCCTGTACGGCGGGCAGCTTTCGCTGCGCGTTGGGTTGGTGGCCATGGCGATCGGCGCGGTTTTTGGCATCCTGCTTGGGCTGGTCTCGGGCTACTTCGGCGGCTGGCTGGATATGTTTATCTCGTGGCTGACCGACATCCTGCTGGCCTTCCCCGATATCCTGCTGGCGCTGGCCATCCTGGCCATCCTGGGGCCGGGCATCATCAACGCCATGGTGGCGGTTGGTATTGCCTTCATCCCATCCTTCATGCGCCTGACGCGCTCCAGCGTGCTGGCCATCCGTGAGATGAGCTACATCGAGGCCACGCGCGCGCTGGGCGGCTCGCACCTGCAGATCCTGTGGACGCACATCCTGCCGAACGCCATGCGCACCCTGCTGGTGCTGGTCACGCTCGGCATCGGCTCCTCCATCCTGGCGGGCGCGGCGCTCAGCTTCCTGGGATTGGGCGCGCAGCCGCCCACACCCGAATGGGGCGCCATGTTGAATGCCGGGCAGAAGTTTGTGCGTCAGGCCTGGTGGCTGACGGTTTTCCCCGGCCTGGGCATCTTCCTGACCATTCTGGCTATCAACCTGGTGGGTGACGCCATCAGCGACGCCGTGGCTGGCACTGTTGTCATGCCGGGCAAGAGATAAGCCATGTTCAAATGCCATGTTTGCGGTTCTACAGACGCCCGCGTTGAAAATATCAGTGAAGTATCGTAGTAGCGACTTTAGTCGCTTTTGACCGGCGCGAACGGCTAACCCGCAGGGCCGTGAGTAGTTACAAATTATTGTAACTGCTCACGGGGTGGGTGCTTTTTGGCAAGAACCTATCCCTCCGGCCCTCGCCAAGAACACACTTGCACCGGAACGCAAGTGCAGGTGTGCGAGGTGAAAGAACCCTTCCCTTTAGGGAAGGGGGAGGCGGTACTTTTTGTAGTGATTTCGCGCAGCGGCCAAATTCGG
>CAIWAX010000259.1 GCA_903910795.1 uncultured Anaerolineae bacterium | reverse complement strand
ATGGAAAGTACCCATAAGTTCGGTATGGAAAGTACCCATAAGTTCGGTATGGTTCTTACATTTTGGCAAAGCTTACCACATATACAGACCCCAACTGCACCACCAGAACCGCGACATCCAGAAAATAAGCCGCCAGCAGGCAAACCACACCCGCCTGGTAAAGCCAATGGAACCAGGCGAATTTCACCTGGCTGGCCCGCCTGATCCAATCGAATCCCAGCACGTACAGATACGCCATCGACAAAATGGCAGGGAAAATGAAAATGGTTTTGATGACCGTGTAGATGCGGTATCCGAGCGCGTACAGAACCGCGAACCCGAGAAAGGCCGCCAGCAGAAGCAGAAAAAATCCCGCGGTAACCTTCGAAAACCCGGGCGCCGGGCGGGCCAGCAGCCCCCTTAACGCAACCGCGAACCCGATCAACAGCGCGGCAGTTGGCAGCAGCGCCAGCCCATACAACACCCGCCCAAGATTCCGGACTGCCTTGCTGGTATCGATCCAGGATTTCGGCCAGGGATCATACTGTATGAAGTTTGAGCGCCCATACAGGATAGTCCAAAAAGAAGTCCGGTGGGCGGGATAATGCTTGTTATCGTTTGTAATTTGCGGTTCAACCAGCAGACTCGGTAGCTTGAAAGTTGCAAACCCGTCCGCAATGGAAACAATGCCCGGACGCAGGGTTTCGGTAGGCGTAACAAGCTGCGGGAAATCCGCCGTGCTTGTGTTTAGCGTTACCGGCTGGCCGTAGAGTTGCATATTCTGGTAATACTGGTTCAGAGGGTTGAGCAGCATCAGAACCAGCGACACCAGCCCAAACAGGCAGGCCGGAAGCAGGTCGCCGCCCGCCCAGCGCAGGCTGAAGTGGGAAGTACCCATAGGTTCAATATTGCGCGTAAAGATGGAACGCAGCACCAGGAAGCCCGCGATCCCCGCGATTACCAGCGCGCCGTTGGTTTTGGAGGAGGCCGCCATGACGGCATACAGGCTCATCAGAACAAAATCCGGCGTACGGCGTCGCTGGATAAAATGATAGGCAAAGTAAATTGCCAGACTGGAGAAAACGATCACGAAAGTGTCGTTGGTGACCTGGATGCTGGTTGTCAACAAGTTCGGGTTGAGCGCCACCAGCCCAAAAGCCAGGATGCGCCCATTCATGTCTCCAATCTCCAATTCCTGTAACATTGCCCAAACCACCCACAACAGTTCCAGCCCCAGCAGCATATTTACGAACTGGATCAGCACGATTTGATGTTCAGGATTGGAAATTCCCAGGAAACCTACTAGCAGCGCCATGCTGAAATGAAACAGCTTGGGCTGGAAACACTCCCAACAATCGGCCTTGACCGGCAGACTGCCGTTCTGCAGGATCAGGTGGACAACCTGCATGTGATCATCGTTGGCCTCGCGGTTGGAATAGGCCAGCAATACTCTTGTGAGCAGCGCAGCCGTTATGATGGCGTAAAAAAGGTAACGTTGGGTGCGGGACATACCAGTCATAAAGGGGTCTTTCGAGAGTTCCGAATTTTATAAAATTTTGGGAGTCTTAATACCCAGCTGCTCAAACTCCGGCTTGGGTTGCGCCTTGCGGTAGGCGCAGCCATTCCAGATTTCCTGCGGGCAAGAGATTGCACAATAGACCTCTTGCATAACGTAAAGAACGTTCGATTGGTGTATGTGACACCGGTCAGGAGTGCAGGGCGCCGTATCCGTTGGTAATGGTAACTCTCGGGCATGCTGCCGAGATACCCGCCTGGAGGATGCTTTGCGGGTTGATAAACGCCGGCTGGTTGGCCGCCGCATTGAGGTCAAGTTGATGGCGAAGGCCGAAACACACCGGACACCAGCTATTTGGCGCCATACATGACACCGGGCTGTCGTCACCTACAGGCAGCGGGAGAAAAACTCAACCCACCGTTTGGTGGAGCAAAATCGAGGCGGATTCCTCACTTTGCGGGCTTCTTCGGTGGGCGCAGCCATTCCAAATTTCTTGCGGATAAATGATCTGATTGGTTCCGGGTAACTGTTCCATGAATAGCCCAGTATTCAGGTTGATATGCCATGGCTGGTAAGCCTTGTAAGCCAATTGGCTGCAGTAAAAAGCATCCTCGCGCTCCGGGTCGAAAAAATTGAGGTTGTAGGGCTTGCCTTTGTGAGACAGGCAGTAAGCCGCCACCCCGGCGCGGATTTCGTCTTCCTCGCCAGATGTTAACCCGATACCCGCCAGCGGGTATGCCACGCCATAGAAAGTATCCAGCAACATGCCGCGCTCGGGCATGGCATGTTCCGTGTTCCACTCTCCGGTGTGCATTTCAAAAACAGCCACACCCAGCGCGCCAGCTTCGATGAAACGTCCCTGCGGGCCGAGATAAATCGCAACATGATCGACATCCCCGGGCACCAGACGCCCCACCAGCCGCCAGAATTCGCCTGGTAGAATGTCCGGCTTGCCGTTCATGGTACAAACAATGTCGCCTGTCCGGATGGGCAGACCGTTGATTTCGTAAGAATGGATCATTGGCAGTGCTCCGTAATAATATACGGATTATACGCCCAGGGGTTTCACCAGGAAGTCCATTTGATGGGCGATATAAACCAGTTCTCCGCGCGTGATCTGCGCCCGGCGTTTTGTCAGCCAATCGGCCAGGGCCCTGGGCTCAATTTCAGGCTGGCCTGAAAGCGATTGTTCGTAAAAATGCAGGATGAACTGTAGAAAGTACGCTTCATCTGCAAGGTATTTACCGTCAATGGCATGCACCACCCAATCCGAGGCCCCCGCCGCCTGGATTTTGGCGTTCAACCCGCTCAGGTGTCCGAACAGATGCCGCCCGGCCTGGCTATCCCCACCGCTGGGACGAGTATCCATGCTGCGATGGTATCGCTGCTCGATGGCTGCATCGAGCACAGGATCGATGACCGGCTCAAGTGTGCTGACGCCGTCGAAATTGATCGTCAACCAGGCCAGACCATCCGTTTTGACCAGTGAGAGCAGTTCACGCAGGCTTTCGGGCATGGGCAGTAAATCGAGGAAGGCATGCGCGATCAGCAGGTCGGCGGGCTGCGGCGCCCGCCGAATGAAATCAAAGACATCCGCACATTCCAACCGGACAAGCACATCCATTTTGCTGTTGGTCAGACGCAAGCAGTTGCCCGGGGAGGGCTTGACTTGCAAACCGTTCTCCCCGGCCCAACCTGGTATCCAGCCAGCCGCATAGGCGATGTTTTCGGGCATTTCATCCACCAGAATATACTCTGCCTGTCCCAGCAACCCCCACTTCAAGAGGCGGATGAGCATACTGCCGATACCTGCCCCAACTTCAATGATGCGCAGGGGGCCCTGGGGCAGGCTGGCCTGCAGGTGCTGGTAGACATGCTGGTTCAGGGCGCGGTCATCCACGCTTTGTTTGGATAGCAGATAATGCGAGAAGGAATATTCCATATATTTCCTTGGCCGGTCAGATTCTTTTTTCAAGGATGCCGATCAAAAACTGCCGGATCGATTCCGCGCTGTGTTCCCAGGCGGGCTGCTGGCGATAGCGTTCCAGCGCCCGCAGCGACATATCGCGCAGCAGGTTGGGATAGGAAGCCAGGGTTTGCAGGCAGGCGGCCAGCCCGGCGGCATCGCCAGGCTCAATCAAATAACCATTCTGCCCATCGCTGATAATCTCAGAGGCCGCCCCTGCCCGGCTGCCGATGACCGGCAAACCAAAACCCATGCCTTCCAGGTAAACAATTCCGTAACCCTCGTAAGAAGACGGCACAACCAGAGCCTGGGCGGCTTTCAATTTTTGTGACAACGCCTCATCCGTCAAAGCGCCGTGGAATGCGACCCGCTCTGACAACCCCTGATCGCGCGCCTGCTGCTGCATGCGCCGGGCATAGACCGGATCCACCTCCAGCGAACCGATCACATCCAGATGCAGGTCTGGCGGGGCGGCCAGCAGGGCTTCCAGTAAAGTGTGCAGCCCCTTGCGCGGGATCAGGTTGCCGACAAACACCAGGCGCAGAGGGCCGGGTTCCACTGCGCGTGCTACGACAAATTCGGCAGGCAGGGCTGTACCAAAACGGCCGGTTGGCGGGTAGGCCACCACTTCCGGGCGGTGCAGGTTTGCCAGTTCACCTGTTGCCTGGCGGGTGGTCTCTGAATTAAAAATAAAACCATCCACCGAGCGCAGGTAACGTTTTTCCACAGCGCGATACAGCGGGAGCAGCCAGGCCGGGTGCTGCTCAGAACAGCGCAGGTGATGTACCAGGCTGACAATTGGATAGGCATGTTTTCCGGCATTGGCAGCCAGCAGGGAGGGGTGGTTAAGCTCATCCTGGATCAGGATATCCAGCCCGGCAGGCAGGCGGAAGCGCAGGTTATCGCCCAGGTGTGCGGCGTAATTTCGCCAGGGCAGCGAAATGATTTCCACCTGTTCACCGCACGCGCGCAGATATTTGACCAGCTCACGGTCATACAGATAGCCGCCGCTGAGCGTTTCGAGCGAACCGTAGATCAACAGGCCAATCTTCACGTTCAGCGCCTGATGGTATAAGACACCCAGGCTTTTTCATTTTCCCACAGCACCAGCTTGAGCTTTTTGATATTCCCGGCAGGCAGGCGTTGATCAAAGGTGCAGCACAGGATGCGCGCGAATTGTTCGATGGAGGGGTTGATCCCGGAAAATTCAGGCAGGTCGTTCAGCATCTGCTCGCTGTAATGGGCCACCACCTCTGCCAGATGTTTTTCCACCTCGATGATATCCACCAGGTAGCCGTGTTCATCCAGGGTCTCGCCCGAGAGCTGAAGTTCCAGCAGATAGTGATGTGAGTTTGGGTTGTTCTCTGGACCCCAATCCCCACCAATCAGGAAATGCCGGGCAATAAAATCTCTTCGGACGGACAGGGTGTACATGGCTGCTCCTCAATAATGAACTTAT
>CAIWAX010000258.1 GCA_903910795.1 uncultured Anaerolineae bacterium | reverse complement strand
GTGACTGGAGTTCAGACGTGTGCTCTTCCGATCTAGCTGACCTACCCCCCCGCCCCCCTTCCCGAATCGGGAAGGGGGGGCAGTACTTTTTCGTGGTGTTTTCGCGCAGCGGCCAAATTCAGGCTCCAAATCACCACTTGCGGGTAAACAATTGATTATGTATCGTCTGCACATAAAAAATCGGGACAATTTTGGTTAAAACTAAAACCAGTGAGCAGCAACAAATTGTTCTTAAAATCTGCGCCAATCTGCGGATAGTGTATTTCACTCTATCCCCTGACACAGCCTGGCAAGCGCCTTGCGCCCAATCTACAGGTTATAATAGTTTCCCAATTCGTGTTTATGAGGTAACCATGTTCCGAACCATCATTGACGGCTTTTCGCCGTTAAAACTACCAAACTTTCGCATGTATATCAGCGGGCAGGCCGTTTCTTTAATCGGCACCTGGCTGCAAGTCACCGCCCAGGCCTGGGTGGTCTGGGAATTATCCCATTCTGAGACCGCACTGGGGATCGTCGCCATGCTCGGCGCGCTGCCCATGCTGCTGTTCGGCCCGTGGGCCGGCGTAGTCGCCGACCGGCTGAACCGGCGCGGGCTGTTGATCTTCACCCAGGCGGGTATGATGGTGCTGGCCTTCATCCTGGCTACGCTGGTGCAGTTAAAAATCGTGCAGATCTGGCACGTTTACATTCTCAGTTTGCTGGTGGGCAGCTTCTCCGCGCTGGACTTTCCCACCCAGCAGGCGTTCCTGGGAGATTTATCGGGCATGGGCGAGGTGCGCCGGGCGGTCAACATGAACGCCATGTTCCTGCAGGCCAGCCGCATGGTCGGCCCGGCCCTGGCCGGTTGGATCATCGGCAGTTGGGGCGCGGCCACCGCCTTCTGGCTGAACGGCGCCAGCTTCCTGGCCGTGATCGGCAGCCTGATCGCTGTGCGCGCACACCAGGTGCGCCACCCTGCCACCGGCAACTCGGTGCTGCGCGACCTGTGGGAGGGTATGCGTTTCCTGCGCAGCCAGGCGCGCATCCAGGATCTGTTGATCCTGAGCATTTTTATCACCCTGCTGGCCCTCTCGCTGATGACCATGATGCCGTCTTTCGCCTCCACCCGTTTGGGCGGCGATGCCAGCACGCTCGGTTTCTTGCTGGCTGCCTCCGGCGCGGGGGCGCTGACTAGCGTGGTGGTGTTCATGCCGCTGGCCCAATCGCGCCATCACATCGGGCTGCTGATGGCCTGCGCGGTGGTGTGGGCGGGTTTCTGGATTCTGATGCTTTCACAGGCCACCTGGCTGCCGCTGGCGATGCTGTGCCTGTTCATGCTCAGCTTCAGCCTGCCGCTGGTAGTGGCCATGTCGATGGGATTGATCCAGGTGTTGACCCCTGGCGCGATGCGCGCCCGGCTGCTCAGCCTGTTCACCATGGTCAGTTTTGGCCTGCAGCCGCTCTCGGCGCTGCTGGTCGGCGCGGCTTCCGAGAGGTTTGGGGTGGCCAGTGTGGCGGCCTTCAACGGCAGCCTGTTGGTGCTGGGCGGGCTGGGCATGATCTTTCTGCGCCAGGGTCTGCGTCAGTGGGAGGTGCATCCCACTCAGGCCGCGCCGCCTCCGGTGGCCGTACACTAGTTCCGCGGACTTTGGAAGGCTTTAAGAAAATTGTGGGCGAGGAGACCTACCCCCCAACCCCTCCCCTAAAGGGAAGGGGGGCAATACTTTTTCCCATTGTTGTTGGCCTGCGAGCCAAAACAAGAATATTAGTGTTACGCGCATACTAAAAAGCCTGGCACCTTTGCGCTGATTCTTTATCAAAAATCCTCGCCACAGGTGATAAAATTCGATCAGCTTCATGAAGCCAGGTTTGCTCGAGAAAGAGGCGGCCCATGCAAAAGTTGATCATTATTCCCATCGTTTTGGCGCTGCTGGCGGGTTTAAGCGCCTGCGGAGCCAGCACAGCGACCCAGCAGGCACAGCCCACCGGCGTGCTGGCAAATGCCCAGCAAAGCGCCAACAGCACGCTGACCGCGCTGGCGCACGTCATCCCCAGTGTGACCACAGCCCCGATGGTCAGCATAACCCCCAACCCATCCCCCAGCCCCGCAGTTACCCTGACAGCGTTGTACAGCCCGAGCCCGCAGCCGGATATGACACCCGCGACGCCAACCATCCCCCCGCAGCCGTCCCTGCCGGTTGGGGTGGGCACGCAGTTCACGATGTGGTACGGCTGTTACAACGCCGCTTTTGTCAGAGATGTCACTATCTCTGACGGAACAGTGCTGGCCCCAGGGAAATCCTTTGTCAAAACCTGGATGTTCAACAACACCGGCACCTGCGCCTGGCCCGGCAGCACCACGCTGAAATTCCTGTACGGCAATCAGATGCAAGCCACATACATCCCCTCCAGCCAGCAAACCAACGTCGGCAGGAAGTCCAATTTGTCCGTCTCCCTGATCGCACCCAAGAAAGAAGGCACCTACATCGGGGCCTTCCAGATGGCGGATAAGAACGGGAATGGGTTTGGCCCATCGGTGTTTGTACAAATCCAGGTTTCGAACTCAGCCATCACGCCTTCGGCCACACCCTGAGCCGCGCATGGCGCCTCAGGGCAAAAAGGATATAGGCAACCTTATGAAAAAGTTGATCAACCTTTTCACCGTTTTGGCGCTGCTGGCGGCTCTGAGCGCCTGCGCCGCGAATGACACCAGCGCGACGGCCGTCCCGGCCACCAGCCTGCCAGCCAAAGCCGCGGCCACCCAGCGCCCGGCCGCCAGCGTGACGCCCTACCCGACCCCCACCCGCGCGCCCAGCATCACGCCGATCGCCAGTTCCACGGCCCAGCCGAGCGTGACGGCGCTGCCAAAAGCCGCGGGCGGCGCGGTCAAGGCCGCCACCCCCACGCCAAAGTCAACGGATGTCACCGGCGATGGGAGTTTCGGCTGTTCCAACGCCAGCGTGGTGAAGGATGTGACTATCCCGGACGGCACTCAGATGAACCCCGGGCAGGCCTTCGAGAAGACCTGGAAGTTCTTTAACACCGGCACCTGCGCCTGGCCGGGCAGCACCACCCTGAAGTTTATCAAGGGGGATGATATGCAGCCCTCGCCTGGCATGAGCGGTTCGCTGACGGATGTCAATAATAAGGTGGATGTCTCGGTGGGTCTGGTGGCGCCTTACAGCGCGGGCAAGTACAAGGCTTATTTCCGGCTGGCCGATAAGAATGGGAATGCCTTTGGGCCGCTGGTGTTTGTCAGTATTGTGGTGACTTCTTCATCCAGCAGCCAGACGCCCAAGCCGTAAGGGGCCCATCTGTCTGATGAAATAATCAAAAGAGTTTTTGGCATAAGAATCATGCCAAAAACTCTTTTTTGTGGTGACTGCTCACGGGTTTGCCCGTTTGATCATAATCCTTTGCGACTTTGTTCCGCGGATGTAAGAAAATCGCTGGTTTGCCCCGCAAGTGGTGTTTCGCACAGCGGCCTGAATTTGGCTCCAAAACACCACAAAAAAGTACTTTCTCCCCCTTCCCGACCGGGAAGGGGGCCGGGGGGGATAGGTTCTTGTCCAAAAGTATGCCCCCCGTGAGCAGTTACTATTTTTCTCACATACTGCGGGCCTGTTCACCCGACCGTGACACGATTTTTGCCGAGACTTTTGGAGGTGTACATCAACTGGTCTGCGCGCGCGATCAGGCTCTCGGAGGTGTCGCTGAGCTGCGCCAGGCTGGCGCCAATCGAGGCGCTGACGCTGACGGATTGCTCCCGAACCAGGATGGCCGAGTGTTCGATCAGGTTGCGAAGCTTTTCGGCGGCGCGCAGCAGGCTGTCTTTCTCAGCCGTTTTCAGAACCACCAGGAATTCCTCCCCGCCCCAGCGGATAACCGAGTCATCCTGGCGCAGGTTGGTGGAGAGGGTGACGGCCACCATCTGGAGCAGGTGATCACCGGCCTCATGCCCGAAGGTATCATTGGTGCGTTTGAAGTTATCCAGGTCGATGAACAACAAGCCGAAGGATTCGTGCGTCAGGTTGTATTCCAGGAAAGCGGCCTGCAGGCGGGCATCGCCAAACAGCCGGTTGCCAACGCCGGTCAGGGGATCGCGGGTGGCAACCTCCTGTAATTGGGCCATCTTGTGGCGCGTGGTGAACAGGTCGGTGTTGTTGCTGAAGGTTTCAACCGCACCGATGATCTGGCCGTCCACATCCTGGATGGGTGCGACGCGCACACGCACCGGCACGCGGTGTCCATCGGCGTGGTGCAGAAAGACATCCGCCTCGCGCGGGGCGCCGTCGCCGATGGTGGCGGTCAGCGGGCAGCCCTGCAGGCACAACTCGCCCCCAGATTCGGTGCAGTGATTGAGCAGGTTATCCTTGCAGGAGCGTCCGACCACCTCGGCGCGGCTGTAGCCGGTGATGCGTTCGCAGGATTTATTCCAATAGATGATGGTGCGGTTGGTGTCAACGTAGTAGACGCCGTCATGCAGGCCATCGATCAGTTTTTCATAAAAAGCCTCGTTCAGTGGCATGTTTGCGCTCCTTTTGTCAGTATAAACACGTAGGTATTATATGACTTAAAGGGTAAATATAAGCAAGTGCAACGCACTTTCACGCTGGCAAGGGCCGCACCTCTTCAAGGCGTCTGGCCCGGTGCTGGCGCAATTGGAAAGTGCGTTGCACCTCTGATCGTGGTTCCCGTTTATTCCAACCAGGGCAGGCTGATGATGAAACGGCTGCCGCGGCCAAAGTCACTCTCCACGCTGACACGGCCGCCGTGCAGTTCGACAAGCAGCTTGACCAGTGCCAGCCCCAGCCCGGTGCCGTTGTATTGGCGCTGCAGGCGCGCATCCAACTGCACAAACGGCTTGAACAGGCGCGGCAGGTCCTCCAGGCGAATGCCAATGCCGGTATCCCAGACGGTAATGCTGATTTCGCGGGCGCTCTCCTCGCCGCACAGCTCAATGCCAAAGCTGCCGCCCTCGGGTGTGAACTTGCTGGCGTTGGAAAGCAGGTGGCGCACAGATTTGGCGATCAGCCGGGCATCGCCCTGTATCATGATGGCTGCCGGGCTGCTCCTGAAGCTGGCGTTCTGATGCTTTTTGGCAGACTCCCCCGCAACGGCCTTCAGACAATCCCGGCAAATTTCTTCCAGGCTGCAGAGCCTGCTGTCCAGGCCCAAGGCGCCGCTCTGGGCCTGCGAAAAATCGAGGATGTCGTTGATCAATTCGAGCAGGCGCTGGCCGCTGCTCTCGATGTTCTTGAGCGCGAAGGCTTGTTTCTCGGTCAGCGGGCCGTAGACCTGCATCTGCATGACCTGGGTCAGACCCAGCACACCCGAAAGCGGGGTGCGCAGTTCGTGGCTGATGGCCGCCAGAAACTCGTCCCTGGCCTGCAGCGCCTTCTCGAGCGAGGCGTTGGCGGCCTGCAGGTCACTGGTGCGCTCGCGCACGCGCTGCTCCAGCTCGTCGCGCGCGGCGCGCAGGGCCAGTTCGGCCTGCTTGCGCTCGGCGATATCCCAGGCCAGATCGGCCATCTGCGCAACGGCCTGCACATCTTCGTCATTGTAATCATTTTGCTTGTTGCCAACCCCCAGGATGCAAACCACGCGCCCGCCGCGCAGCACCGGCACCACCAGCTCGCGCACCAGCGCGGCATGACCGGCTGGCAGCCCCTGGCGCTGGCTGGCGGGCAGGGCGTTGTAATCATTATGGATGACCGGCGCCTTCTGGCGGACGGCATCCGCCCAGACCCCGGCCTGGCTGATTGGGTAATGGCTGCCCGCGCCTGCCGCCGTGCAGTATTCCTGCACAGTGCGGGTCGACCAGCGCTGCAATTGCAGCGAGGTTTGGCCGGCATCCATAAAATGGTAAAAACCGATGCGGCTGGCGGTCAGGGCCTCGGTCTCATCCAGCGTGGCGGTCAGCAGTTCCGACAGGCTGTGGTTTTGCGAGAACTCCAGCAGGCGCGTGCGGGCAAGCTGGATGCGCCCGGCCTGTTTGCGGACAGTGACATCATGGATGATGGAGTGCAGCAGCTTGCGCCCGTCCAGCTCCAGCGGGCCGCTGTAGACTTCCACATCGCGCACTTCGCCGGAGGCCAGGCGGTGGCGGAAGTTGAAATAGGTGCGGCTCTCTTCGGCCGCGGCGCGCATCTCAATCTTGATCTGCTCATCCGGCAGGGTGTTGAGCTGGTTGATGTTCATGCGCTGCAACTCTTCGACTGTGTAACCGTAAAATTCGGCGGCAGACGGGTTGGCGCGCACGAGCGCCCCGCTATCCGGCTCTATCAACAGCTTGACGGCCGAGGTGGCGTCAAACATGGCGTGGTACAGGGCTTCGTTGGCGCGCAGGGCCTGTTCAAACTGTTTGCGCTCGCTGATATCCTGGATAATGCCTTCAAAATAGAGGGGCTGCCCGGCGGCATCCAGGGTAACTTGCATGATCAGTTCGCCGGTAAAGGTGCTGCCGTCTTTGCGCTGATAAGTGCTCTCGAATTTGTTTAACTGCCGGTCGGCGGCCCGCAGGCGCAGGATCTCCGCGCGGCGGGCCGGGTCGGCGAACAACTGCGCCGAATCGTTCACCAGCGCACAGAACTCCTCCCAGGAATCATAACCAAACATGCGCAGGAAGGCCGGGTTGACAGCCAGCGGGCGGCCATGCAATGTGACCTGGAAGATGGCCAGGCTGGCATTTTCAAACAGGCTGCGATAGTGTTGTTCGCTGGCGCGCAGGGCTTCCTCAAACCTTTTGCGCTCGCTGATGTCGCGCGCGATGCTGGCGGCGCCCACCACCTGGCCCGAGTCATCCAGGATCGGCGAAATGGTCAGGGACACATCCAGCAGGCGGCCGTCCCTGGCGCGGCGCACGGTTTCTATATTGCGTATGTATTCGCCCACACTGACGCGGGCATGGACCTCGGCGATATCCTCGGGATGTTCAGTGGGCAGCAGGATGGCGATATCCTGGCCGATGGCCTGGGCGGCGCTGTAGCCGTACAGGCGCTCGGCGCCCGGGTTCCAGGTCAGGATGATGCCATCCAGATCGCGGCTGATGATGGCGTCATCGCTGGCTTCGACAATCACCGCCAGGCGCTGCAGAGTCTGCTCGGCGCGCAGGCGTTCGCTGATATCCTCAACATGCCCGACCACCAGATCGGGCGCCACGAATTCATAGGAGATGTTCAGGTCACGGGTTTCACCAGTGGAGATCAAATTCCAGCGCGGCCCGCGCCGCACAAGAGCACGGCTTTGGAAGCACTGTTCCAGATCCTCCAGCACCTCCGGGCGCTGGGGGTAGATCGAGCGGGCGGTCATGCCGGTCATGCTGGAAATGCGCCCGTGGGTAAAAGCCAGGGCCGCGTCGTTGTAATCAATCATCACAAAATCAGCACCGCGGCGCTGCCAGGTGAAGGAAGCCAGCGGCAGGTTCTTGAACTGCGATTTGTAGCGTTCCTCCGCCCGGCGGCGCTCAGCCAGCACCGCGCTCAGAACATAACTGGCAAAGGCCAGCACGGCATTAAAAACCTGCGCCGAGAGCAGGCGTCCGCCGGTGCTGACGGAGGGGTAGGCAAACTCACCCAACCCGTTCAGGGTGCCCAGCAAAGCTGCCAGACCCACCAGAACCAGAAGCAGGGTAGACATACGCTGGTCAAAACGCAGCGCGGCCCAGATGAAAAATACGAACAGCACATACGCGCCGAGGGGGGAGGCTGAAACCCAGGCGTAGGAATTGAAGAAAACCAGGCAGGCGGCCAGCAGCGTCAAAGCGGCCAGCAGCAGCCCTTCGATCCTGCACAGCCAGCGCAAATTGGGCCGCGCAGCCCAGATCAATACCAGCGGGGTAAAGAGGATCAGGCCCAGGCTGTTAGCCACCCACCAGGTCAGCCAGGTTTGTGCGTAGGGTGCGCCAAAGGCCAGCGCCGGGACGGCCGCGCCCAGCAGGCCGGTCAGCGCCGCACAGGTCAGCGCGTACGCGCAGAAAATCAGCGTATCGCGCAGGCGCTCAAAGTTGGCCCCAAAAGGCAGCCGCCGGAACAGCAGCCAGGCCAGCAGGCCGCATTCAAAGAGGTTGGCGCAGGCAAAACCCAGGCTGACCGGGAGTGTGTTTCCCCCCAACAGGTTGGCGATGAGGTTGGCAATAAAAATAGCGGGCAGGATCTGCTTCCAGGCCCGGCGCCGGTCGAGCAGCAACAGCCCCAGGGCCAGCCCGCTGGGCGGCCAGACCGCGGCGATGCCCTCTGGCTGGATCACGAGGTACAGGCTGGCGCGCGCCAGCAGCAGGTAAAGTACGCTGACGGTAAGAAACAGCGATATGAAATTAAACCGATTTTGGCGATTAGGGGACGGGGCGAGGGGCGGTTGTGCAGCGGGCAGATTCATGCTGTGTTCCAAAAGGTGTGTATCACCTTCAAGGGCCAAACAGTTATTAGCGGTGTCCAGACAGGTTGAAATTGGCCATGATCAACACTTCAGCTTAATTATAGCGGTTTTTAATCTTTTAATCATAGTCTAATTCCAGTGGATCAAGCCCGCATGTCACATTAAACATTTGCTCTAATCATCAGCGCCACTTACCAAAACTGGCATTGCGAAGGAGTGTTCCTCAG
>CAIWAX010000257.1 GCA_903910795.1 uncultured Anaerolineae bacterium | reverse complement strand
GCAGATCCCTGGAAGAGTTGAAATCGATTGAACTTGCCCCATTCTTTGCCGTGACTGGTAATGCACCAGATGCAAGCATGGCGGCTGAAGGTTTGCTGGTTTCACATATCCGCTATCAAGGATTCCAGGGCAATATCCGCGCGACAACCCGGCCAATCAGCTTTGATCAGCAAGCCCTCAGCCAGGTGCTGGCGCTACCAGCGCTGGCAGGCTGGCGCCAGAGTGGCGGCCTGATTGTCAGTGATAATCTTGGCACCCAGGCGGTAAGGCATTTCTATGATCCAGACTTGAAAAATTTTCAAGCCCGCCTGGTTGCCAGGGATGCATTTCTGGCCGGAAATGACCTTCTTCTTATGGGGAATATTGTTTCATCAGATGTTCCTGACACCTATACAAGCGTGACCCGCACACTTGAGTTTTTTGCCCAACGCTACCGGGAAGATACCGCCTTTGCTGGATTGGTGGATCAGTCAGTACTGCGCATTTTAAAAGCAAAATATCGAATGTATGGGGCCTTCGATTGGAGCAACGTAAAACCATTCGGACCTAACCCGAATAACCCCGGACCAGCCAATGATCAGGTATATACAATCGCGCGCCATTCTGCAACGCTGATCAGTCCTTCAACAACTGATCTGGCTACAGTGCTGCCAGAGCCTCCCAACCTGTCTGACAATATCGTTTTTCTTACTGACGTACGCATGTCCAAGCAGTGCTCTTCCTGCCCGGACAAATCGATCATCGCCAAAGATGCCTTGCAAAGCACCGTACAGCGTTTATACGGTCCTACGGCCAGCGGCCTGGTGACGCCCAGTCACCTATCATCTTTTTCCTTTGACGATCTTGATTTATTTTTAGATGACAAATCTCCCACAACCGATTTGCTAAATTCACTCAACCGGGCCAATTGGATTATCATTTCCACGCTGGATATGCCGGATGGCGCTCCGCAAGTGGTCACTCTGCGAAGATTTTTATCTGATAAACAGACCCTGCTGAATAACAAAAAGGTAATTCTGTTCTCATTTAGCGCCCCTTACTATCTTGATGCAACCGATATATCGAAACTCACAGCCTATTACGGCCTATACGATTCCGCCGATCCATTTGTGAACGTTGCTGCCCGCCTACTCTTTAAAGAGGTTTCTCCGGCAGGTTCGCTGCCGGTTTCTGTTACCGGTATTGGTTATGACTTAATATCTGCAACCACGCCGGACCCGAAACAGATCATTACCCTCAACCTGGATCAACCCAAAACCACAACTACACCTACAACTACACCGGGCGTAAAACAAACCGCCAAACCCGGGCAAACAGCCCAGCCTCTTTCTACTGTTGGACCGACTCTGACTCCAACTCCAACAGTTGCGCCCTTGTTTCGGTTGGGCGATACGATTTCGCTTCGTACCGGCATGATTGTTGATCACAACCAGCACCAGGTACCGGATGGAACACCAGTACGGTTTACCTTTTCGCAGGGGGAGGGCGGTTTGTTCCAACAGGTTGATTCGGTCACCAGCCAGGGAGTGGCAGTGGCAGCCTTTCGTCTTGACAGGCCCGGTTTGATCGAAATCCGCGCGAGCAGTGAACCTGCCAAAGTCTCAGATCCCATCCAATTGGATGTGACAAATGAAGGCGTCACGATTATCATCATCACGCCAACCACGCTGCCAGTTACCCCTTCAGCAACTGCGACAGAACCCGCTCCAACGCCAACGCCTACACCTTCACAGTTGGTAACCGTAAAGGGTTACCCAACATTTTTTGGATGGCTGCTGGTTTTTGTGGTCATGATGATTGGTGTTGGCTTGACATATTGGATGGCAATCCAGATTGTGGAAACACGTTGGGCTGTCCGCTGGGCACTATTGGTGCTCGCGGGTGGCTTGATAACGTATAACTACCTGGCGCTGGGTTTTCCGTGGGGAGAGCTATGGCTGGATGGGAGAGGCCTGCCAGCATTCTTGCAGGCGGTCCTAATCGGCCAGGGTGTGGGATTCGGAATTGGCTGGTTCTGGCGTTTAGCGGCCGAAAGTGGAAATCAGGCTTAGGAGTAATAAGATTGCAGAAACGCCAAAAAGGATGCTTTCTGGAGGGGCCAGCAATGCATCCAGAGTGTGCACACGTACAGAACGGGACATCGGCCGTGGGGGTAATTCTTTTGTGCCGAAAAGATATTGACGCAGCGTTTCGATCGAGTCGGGCCGTTGGTCTGGATGCAGTTCCATGGCCCACAGAACGGCTTTTTCTGTGCGAATGCTGATTGAAGGGTTAATGCGGCGAGGAAGTACCTGGCTTTCAGGCTGCAGAAAGCGCTGCCGCGCATCTGTGGGGGGCTGGCAGGTCAACAGGTGGTAAAGCGTTGCGCCAAAGGCATAGACATCTGAACGAACATCGGTATGATTCTCAGACCCTCCGTATTGTTCCAGCGGAGTATACAACACTGTACCCTGTCCCTGAATAATTGTGATAGTCTCTTCATCTGGAGCCAGTACCTTAACCAATCCAAAATCGACCAGCTTGAGCAAGCCGTCTGGTGTAATCTTCAGATTAGATGGCTTAATGTCACGGTGAACAATCGGCGGTGTCTGCCGGTGCAGATAAGTGAGTGCATCGGCAAGTTGGGAAACCCAATCCAGCACGTTACGTTCATCCAGGAAGGTATTGTGAGCCTTTGCCTCCAGGATCAAAGTTCGCAGATCCTTGCCAGGCACAAAATCCATGACAAGATAATCTTTTTCTCCAATGGAAAAAAAATCGGAAACTTTTGGCAGGTTGGGATGGTCAAGGCGCGCAAGGACAGTGGCCTCGCGTAAAAATTGTTCACGGGCCTCGCGCAAAACTTTTTCCGGGAGATTACGGTCATGTTCGACCTCCTTAAGCGCACACTTACGTCCTTCAAGTCGCAAGTCATCAGCCTGGTAGATATTTCCCATGCCGCCTTGACCAATGCGCTCTTGGACGTGATAGCGTTCGCGTAAGACCTCCCCCGTCTTGAGCGGGATAGGCATTAAACTTTCTCCTTCATCCATATACACTTTACTCTGCCAATTTTTAATAATCAGCAGCAATCAGTGGCTGTTGCAAAGATTTTTGAGGCTGCGCAAAATGAATTTCGGCGTTTATTGCACAGATTTTTATTTTTCTGCTATATTATAACGTAGAGGAGAGTATACACATCAGCAAATCGAGTGTTGTTTCTCTGCCGCTCAATAAAACTTGCGATGCGTAAAAATAGACCATGACCGAAAAAGATGCCCCCATTCTTGTTGCGATAAATGGCCCTCTCAAAGGTGAACGCTGGTCCCTCGTTCGGCCCCTGGTTGTCGGACGTGACCCTGGCTGCGATGTGGTTATCCCCGATAGACAGGTATCACGATACCACGCGCGCCTTACTCCCGGTGCCAATGGTGTTGTGGTTGAAGATTTGGGCAGTAAGAACGGAACTCACTATAACGGCAATACGCTGGCCGGCCCTGTGGTTTTACAGGATGGTGACATGCTTCAAATCGCTGTTGCCCAGGAATTTCAATTCCTGAATTCCGATGCGACCATGCCGCTGGATGCCGAACCTGTCCGCACTGGCCGCCTGATGCTGGATATGCGCGCGCGCCAGGTGTGGGTCAACCAAAAACAGATGATCCCGGCTCTCTCTGCCCAGCAATTTCAATTGCTCTGGGTGCTTTACCAGAATGAGGGCAAGGTGGTCACACGCCAGGAATTGATCGCCGCGGTTTGGGGAGATGAGCAGTCTGCTGGCGTCACAGATCAGGCGCTGGATGCGCTCATCCGGCGCCTGCGCGACCGGTTGGCAGAAATGGATTCCGAAAATAGTTATGTTATCACTGTGCGTGGGCATGGTATTATGCTCAAAAACCCCGGATCGGAATAAAATATCTGGCACAAACATGAAAAAGCGGCATCCGCAAAACCGGATGCCGCTTTTTATTTGCAAAAAACCAACGCTACTGCAGTATATTTTTCTGCATGGAGCGCTTCAAAATCGCTCGGTACACTTTTTCCAGGCGCCGGATGATTTCTTTTGAATTGGGGTCGGCGTTGCCTTGCTGTTCAACCTGCTGCATGAGCGAAATAATCACCCCAGTGAGCTCTTCAGTTAGATCTTGTTCATGGGCTTTCAAGGCTTGCGCAAGGGAAATGTCATCCCCGGCGGCATCCACCAATTCATTGACAATTTCCAATTCTGGTGGCGTGCTGGCTTCCTGCAAAACGCCTACAACTTGCTGAAGTTTCTGCATGCGCGCATTATCATTTTTTTGTTGGGCATCACGCAACTTGGTTTCAAGAACTTGAATCACAACTTCGTTCTGGAAATTTGCGATATTTTCAGCGGTTGCCTTAGCGATATCGGGCGCTTCAAGCAGAGTCTCTATCAGCCTGTCAGCCTGCTTCATCTGTTCTTCAAGAGCCTTATCAATCTGGTTGTTTAGCTCCAGGATCTTGGCGCGCAAGTCTTCCAACTTTTTACGTCCTTCTCCGCTGGATTTTTCGATCTTATCGGTCAAAATCTGGAAGAAGGAATAATCCAATCCATTGTGGGTCAGGCTGACCAGCGCCTGCAGGCGGGCATCGCTGGGGGCGGCAACAAATATCTCGAGCAGTTTTTCACGTGTGAGCCCCTGTCCAACATCCTGCAGCGTTTTTACGGCGGCTTCAAGTTCGCCCACCTGCGCCTGAAGCTTGCGGCCGTATTCAGAGTTAGCCAGCAATTCCTGTTGCAGGGCGGCCATAGCCTGCATGGCTTGCTCCTGACCAGAGGCAGCCGCACTTTCCGCCAGACGGTTAAACAGAGCGAAGAAGGCTTCATCCAGTTGGGCTGATTCCTGCTGGATGATCGAGGTACGCACTTCCGGAGAGCTGGCTGTCATCAGACGCTGGATCAGGCTCAGCCGCTGCTGCTGCTCATCGAGCATCTCCTTGGTTACGCCATCCTTTTCGAGAATTCTTTCGATCATACTCTGGAAGGTTAGAAAGCTCTGCGGGCGCAGCAGGTAACCTTTCCTCTTTTCAGCCGGCAAGCGGTTCATAATCTGAGTCATCAGCGGGCCAACGAGTTTTTCCTGCTCATTGACCGGAAGCCCCAATTCGCTCGGAAAATAGGTCAACAAAAGTTCTTTTTCATTATCATGATAAACGATTGGCGTGGCGAGCGGACCTTCAAATCCGCAGAATGAACAGTGAGCATAATTTGAAACGCGTCCGAGCAAGCGCTGCTTGGAGGCTGGATCGGCGGTAACATCAAATAGCTGTTCAACCTGAGCAGGGATTATCTGGCGACAGCGTGGGCAGGAGATTTTGGTCTGAGGCATAAGATTTCCAGTTTTATATTTGAGATTTTACGGCAAAGCGGGTCTATTGTACCCTGAAAGTATCGATCGGCAGGGAAAAGCAAATCCGCGCGCCAGACCCATGTTGCGGGTCAAGCCAGATGCGGCCACCGTGCGCTTCAACAATTGCGCGGGCCAGATACAGGCCCAAACCTGCGCCTTTGGTTTTGCGCACGGCTGTATCGGCCCGGTAGAAACGATCGAAAATGTGCGGCATGTCGT
Organism: uncultured Anaerolineae bacterium; assembly: GCA_903910795.1. Classification (GTDB taxonomy): domain Bacteria; phylum Chloroflexota; class Anaerolineae; order Anaerolineales; family Villigracilaceae; genus UBA5195. The sequence continues at coordinate 41,337 of CAIWAX010000257.1, read as the reverse complement.
GCGGATCGATGCCCGGCCCCTCATCACTGACTGTGACAATGATTTGTTCAGGCCGGACATCACCACCGATGCGGATTTCTCCCTTCGGGGAGTACTTGATGGCGTTCGAAATCAAATTCGATAATACCTGTCCGATGCGGGTTTCATCAGCCATGATGACAGGGAATTTTGCCGGGAAATCCACCACCAGGGTATGTTTTTTGGTCTGAGTTTGGAAGCGTTCAGCCAGGCGCTGCGCCAGGGCTGGCAGTGAAAAATCTGTGCGCACCATGGTCAAGCCACCCGCCTGCAGCCGCGATGCATCCAACAGGTCTTCGATCATGTGAGTCAGATGATCTGCTTCTTCTTCGATAACGGCCAGGCTATCTTGAACAATGTGCTTATCCCAACGGGCGTCATCACGCCGCAGAGTGGATGCATAGCCTTTGATCAAGGCAACAGGTGTTTTTAATTCGTGGCTGACAATCGAAATGAAGGTAGCTTTCATTTGGTCAGCGTTACGGAAATGCGTGATATCACGCACGGTCACAATGATGTTACGCACCTGTCCATCGGGGGTCAGCAGCGGAGCGTATGTAATGCCCACTGGCACATTACGCGGCTCAGCCCGTTTCAGGTCGCCTTCGACATACAGATGTGCGTTAGTTGTAAGCGGCCAGCCATTGGCTTCGGCCTGTTCCAACGTCAGGCCGTCCGGTTTATGAGCCCAAGTGATGACCTGGTCATGGTGTTTGCCGCGCACTTCTTCATCAGTCTGACCCGAAATGCGCTCAAAAGCATCGTTGACACGTTCAATGCTGTGATCGGCGTTCAAAATAATAATGCCATCGGCGGCACTGTCAATCAGGGCATCCAGGCGCTGTTTTTCAATAATCACCTGGCTATAAAGCCTGGCGTTAAAAACCGCGATGGCGGCCTGATCCGCAAAAGACTGCAGAAGCTGCTGGTCATTGCTGGAAAAAAGATCGGTATAGGAGCGAAAGATAAAAATAACGCCAATCACCTGCCGGTGTGCAACCAGCGAAATGGCAGTGCCGTTAAGCAAGCCCTGGCTGGCTGTATAGGTCAACTCCTTCAACATGCGGTTGAGTTCTTCCACATCCAGGTTGGAAACGCTCTCATCCTCCAGTAAAGGCTCGAGATAACGCAGAAAGGCGGCCGGGATGCCGTGCGCAGCAGCCACTTTCCAGACATCGTTTTCTTTTAAAGCAATCAGGCCGGCCTGACCCGCCAGCATCTCGATGGAAATGCGCAAAATGCGCTTCAACACCTTCTGCAGATCCAGCTCCTGGGTAATGGCGCGGGTAATCTCTAGCAAGTAATCGCGTTGTCGGATGCGGAAGTCAGGAAGCATGTGTTTTAAGATCGTAATTTTCCAGGGTAATGTTTGAATACAAAAAAGATAATCATGTTGTATTTTATCACCTGGCACCTTCAGGATTGTTAGAACGATGTTGGAACAAAGTTAATGAAACGAATAATAATGAGCCTGGCGAAGTATATGCGCAGCACTATGTTTGTGACCAGGGGCATAATATAATGAATTGGAACCCATTTACTGGAGAGGTGAAATATGCTGGATCAAACAGCCGAAAGCTTTTGGGATGTAATCGTGATTGGAGGCGGCCCGGCGGGCTATTTTGCTGCTATCCGCTGCGCCGAGCTGGCGAACCAATCCGGAACCCCCTTCAAAGTATTGATCATTGAACGGGCGCGCCGTTCGCTGGGCAAAGTCATTATCTCGGGCGGCGAGCGTTGCAATGTGACACATGCGTGCTTTGACCCGGCCCGGCTGGTAACCTATTATCCACGCGGCGGGGCGGCCCTGCGCGGGCCATTCAGCCGCTTCCAGCCGCGTGATACTGTCAACTGGTTTGAACAGCGCGGCGTGCAGTTAAAAACAGAACCAGATGGGCGGATGTTCCCCGTGACAGACACATCAACCACCATTGCCAATTGTCTGGAAGAAGCAGGCCGCCGGGCAGGTGTGGTGGTTTGGAATCAGGCCAGCCTGCTGGATATTGAACACAGTCCCGAACTTGACGAACAGGGTGCGCGCTTTCTTGTTCGTTTGCGCCGCGACGCGCTGGAACGCGAACAGGTGCTTGCGGCTCATTCGGTTTTGTTCGCTACGGGCAGCGAGGCCTTTTGCCAGGGGCTGATCCGGCGCTTCGGTCACAACATTGAACCTCCGGTGCCATCCCTGTTTACATTCAAGATCACCGATCCACGGATTATCGATCTGGCCGGGTTGGCTGTCAGCGAAACCAGTTTGCGTCTCGAAAAAGCTGATTTTTCCGAAAAAGCTCCGATTCCAACCCAAAACGGGCCGCTGCTCATTACACATTGGGGCTTGAGCGGCCCGGCTGCGCTGAAACTATCAGCCTGGGGTGCGCGCTGGTTATTTGAACACGATTACCAGGCCGGGTTGGTTGTAAACTGGCTGCCCCCACTTTCGGTAGATAAAGTCATGGAAGATTTGCGCAAGTACAGGGATATACCCGGGAATAACCGGAAAAAGCCCGGCGCGCACCCTGTGTTTGAAAAAATCCCCATCCGCCTTTGGAAAAGATTAACTGAGGCGGCGGGGATTGATGAACTTCAAAACTGGGCGGATGTCTCCAAATTAAATATGCGCCGCCTGGCAGAGGAACTAACCTGTGGCCGTTACCAGATAGAAGCCAAAGGCATCTTCAAAGATGAATTTGTAACTTGCGGCGGAGTTAATCTGGATGAGGTCAATTTTAAAACGATGCAAAGCCGGCTCGTTCCCGGTTTATTTTTTGCCGGGGAAGTGCTCGATATCGACGGGCTGACTGGCGGCTTCAACTTTCAAAACGCCTGGACAACCGGTTGGCTGGCTGGCGCGGGCATGACAGAACCCATCAACCAACGCGTATAAGGTTCTTATTTCGATTTGCCAAACCGGGAACGATTTGCAAAGATCAGCAACCCGGCTCCGATCACAAAACTGATTGCGCCATTAATGGCCCATTTTATCTGTCCGGTCATAAAACTTCCGGGCAAAATATTGATACCCTGCAGTATCCAGACAATGCCAATCAACACCAGGAAACCACCCAAAATGCTCAAAGCTGTTTTCATTTTTCTCTCCAGTTTAAACGGATAAAAATACTTACACGAATTTATCATATACCCATAAGTTTTCTATAAGAAAAAGCTCTTCCTGAAACATTCAGGAAGAGCTTTTTGGAAAATCAGTTTTCGATTTCTTTTTCGGCCAGATTGAGAGCTTCTTCAAAGATCAGCAGACCTTCATCAATTTCCGACCTGGTCATGCTGAGCGGCGGAGCAATCCGGATGACAGATTTGGCGCAGCCCAGCAACAGCAGGCCTCGTTCAAAGGCATTCTGAACCAGCCTGTCGCGCAGTTCACTGTCCGGCTCCTTGCTATCCTGTTGTTTGACAAATTCCACGCCAATCATCATACCGATCCCCCGCACCTGTCCGATGGAAGAATGTCGCGCGGCGATTTCTTCCAGAGCGTCAATGGCATACTGACCGGTTTCGGCCGCATTTTGCATATACTGATTTTCGATCAACTCAATGGTCTTTAATGCAGCGGCACAGGCCAGCGGATTGCCACCGTAGGTGTTACCGTGCGCTCCCTTGCCCCAATCCATGACCGTGCGCCTGGCCACACAGGCCCCCAACGGCATGCCGCTGGCAATGCCTTTGGCAGTGGTGAAAATATCCGGTTCAACACCAAAATTCTCGATTGCCCACCATTTGCCGGTGCGCCCCATGCCACTTTGAACCTCATCCGCCAATAACAGGATGCCGTATTTATCACACAAGGTGCGCAAAGCCGGGAAAAAACCTGCCGGTGGAACGATGTAACCGCCTTCACCCTGGATGGGCTCAACAAGAATACCCGCAACTTCGTTGGCAGGTACAATTTGATGGAAGATTTGCTCTTCAATGTACCTCACCACGGTTTCGCCATAATCTTCACCCTGCTTGCGTTCCAGGATTGGCCTGTAGGGGTTGGGATAAGGCGCATGCACCACCCCATTCATTAGAGGATAAAAACCGCTGTGATATATGGCTTTACTGGCAGTCATGGTGATGGCGCCCATGGTGCGCCCGTGAAAGGCTCCGGTAAAACCAATAAAATTGGTACGCCCGGTATGATAACGCGCCAACTTAAGCGCTGTTTCAACTGCTTCCGTGCCCGAGTTTGTCAGAAAGACGGTTGCGGCTTCCTGCATGGGGGCAATTTCATCCAGCTTTTCAGACAATTCAACCATCTTGGGATGATAGAAATCAGGTGAAATATGCAGGAACTTTTCGGCCTGTTCCTGGATGGCTTTCACCACTTCCGGGTGCGCATGCCCGGTAGAGTTAACTGCAATCCCGGCCATAAAATCCAGGAATTTATTTCCATCCACATCCCAAACCCAGCATCCTTTACCATAATCCATCACAAACGGATAATCGCGTGGGTAAGATGGGGATACAACGGCAGAATCACGCTTTACCAGCGCATGGGCTTTGGGGCCAGGAAGTTTCATGGGTTCCATAAGATGCTCCTTTTTGGGGGTTGAGATGGATAAATAGAAACGACAATATTTCAAAGTCAGGAAAATGACAATGAGCCTGCATGTCAGATTGGGGAGGTAAAAGAAAGCAGCGATTCCTGATCATCGTGATCGAAAATCGCCGTGCTGCAATGTCTCCCCATCCCGTTCGAGAACCGGGACTACCATAATGGAATTACGGCCTGGGGGAGTCAGGCGCATCGTCAGTTGTCGGGCAGCAGTCCAAGCGCCAGGGCGCCCATCAATCCGGCGTTATCGCCCAGGGCGGCATGCGCAATCTTCAAATCAGTAAGATAAGAAGCATCCATCACATGCTTTTCAAGGGATGCCTTAACAGGATCAAGCAAGAATTTTCCGCTGAACGAAACACCACCGCCAAAGATCACGATAGTGGGGTTGTACAAATGTAAGAAAGAAGCCAGAGCCTGGCCAATGTAATTCCCCGCGCGCTCAAGAGCATGAATGGACAGCGCGTCACCCAATTCTGCAGCCTTGGAAACATCGTGGGCTGTTATTTTTTCTTTATGCTGAAGGCTGGAAATTTCTCCGCTGGCGATCCGCTCATGTACATACCGGGCAATCGCTGGCCCGGAGGCCAGTGCCTCCAGATGACCCTGCTGGCCACAGCCACACATCGGCCCACCTGGCAGGACAGTAACATGCCCCATTTCGGTTGCCAGCCCGCGGGCGCCAAGCAGCAGATGGCCGTCATTGATCACCCCGCCCCCGATCCCGGTGCTGATGGTCAAATAGATCACATGGTGGTGACCCTGACCCGCGCCAAAACGCCATTCGCCCAGGGCAGCCAGGTTGGCATCATTCCCGATCTTTACCTGAACCCCAAAGCGCTTTTCCAATTCGGGTACAATCGGAAAATTATCCCAACCCTTGATATTGGGGGCAGAATAAATAATACCAGTTTCGGGGTTTTGAGGCCCGGGCGATCCAACCACGATCTTTTCAACGCTCTCATGCTGCGGCCAGAGCGATTGGATCAATGCGCACATGCGCTCAAAAGCAGCGCCTTCACCTTTGGTAGGAGTGCGCAGCATCTCAACTGGCTCAAGGCTACCTCGCCGGTAGGCTGCGCCGCGAATTTGGGTTCCACCAATATCAACCACAATGATCATGGACATATGTTAATTATATCCTAAAGCCATAATCCCGTGCTAAAATCCGGATTACCATCCGGGAACATGACGAAATACACTTCCAGAACCGCCGTTTGGCGTTGACGTCTGGTTTGAAGACTGCTATCATCACTTTATGCGCCGACCTCCGAATTGGATTGATTCTATCAAGCAGGAATTTGAGAGTATGTTCCGTTGGCTGGTACCGGGGTTGGGTGTCAAGCGCTGGGTAGGGTTGGTATTGGCCGGGATCACCCTGCTTGGGCTGGGTTTGGCCTATTTCCTGCTGGACGTTTACCGAACCACATCGGGCGATGAATTGATCCCGGTGCTGGATGTCGCCACACTGCGCTTTTTTCCCCGTCCAGTGCGGGTGATCATTTTTCTGGCGATCGGTTTAGGCCTGGTTGTTTGGGGTTTATGGGGATTGAACCGGGCCCTGTTAAATCCATTCTTGCGCAAAGATCGCCGCCTGGTGGATCAAATTGCCGATTACCGCCGCCGCGACCGTGGTGCGCGTGTGGTAGTGCTGGGCGGCGGGCACGGCATGTCAACGCTGTTACGCGGTTTGAAGAACTACACATATAACCTGACCGCTGTTGTCACAGTGGCGGATGATGGCGGTTCATCTGGAAAACTGCGGCAGAGTCTCGGCATCCTGCCACCCGGTGATATCCGCAACTGCCTGGCGGCGCTTTCCAATGATGAAGCGCTTCTGGCGCAGTTATTTCAGTACCGATTCAATGACGATTCAGGCCTGGGCGGTCACTCCTTTGGGAACCTGTTTATCTCGGCCCTGGTGGATGTGACAGGCAGCTTTGAGGAAGCAGTCGCCGAATCTGGGCGGGTACTTTCCGTTCACGGCCGGGTACTGCCGGCCACCTTGCATGATATCAAACTGGTCGCGGATGTTCAGGTTCCTTATTCACTTAACCAGGTACGGGTCACGGGCGAAAGCAGTATTCCAGAAATGCCAGGCCGTGTGCGGCGCGTTTACCTTGAGCCAAACAATCCTCCCGCATACCCGCCTGTCATCCAGGCTATTCTGGCAGCGGATATGATCATTATCGGGCCAGGCAGTCTGTACACCAGTATTCTCCCCAATCTCCTTGTTCCCGATCTGCTGGCAGCGCTGCGCTCAAGCCGGGCGCTGAAGATCTATGCGGTCAATATTGCCACCCAGCCCGGGGAAACCAGCGCATACAGCGTCAGCGACCATATCGCGGCTCTCGAAGAACACACCGGCGCAGAATTATTCGATGTGATCGTTTGCAATAACCGCTATGAAGGAACGCTGCCGGAAGGCATTGGATGGGTCAACATCGATTCAGCAGCAGAAAAATATCCGATTTATGGCACCGATCTGCTGGATATTGAACATCCCTGGCGCCACGATTCTGAAAAATTGGCGAAAACCACCATAGATATCCTGAATGAGCGTACCGGCCCGCTGAGCGAGTGAAAAGTAACTGGTGCGCTTTGTGTTCAGGCTTTTTCCCGCCCATTACGGGGGAGACGTAATATTCGAAGCTCAGCGCGGACAGTTGCACAATTTTCTCGAGCCTGGATTACTTTGTGTAGACAAAAAGAGTTTCGGTATTCAAACCAGGTGGGTTAGAAGATGATAAAATTGTAGGCGGATATTTGCTCCAGTTGTACCTTCCCATTTAAAAACTACAAGTCTGTTGATCTTGTGGTAAAATCCCAAATTGTGTAATAATTCACAATCAAAAACCTCAGGAGGTTTGCAATGACAATTAAAGTTGGTATTAACGGTTTTGGCCGCATCGGCCGCCAGGTTCTGAAGGCAATCCGCGATAATTACCCGGATGCCCTGGAAGTTGTCGCTTTCAATGATATCGGCGACACAAAGACCATGGCACATCTGCTCAAGTACGATTCAACCTACGGCCGATTCGCAGGCACAGTCGATTTCTTGGACGATGGTCTTCTGATTGATGGCAAGAAAGTCAAAGTCTTCAAGGAAACCGATCCGTCCAATATCCCGTGGGGCAGCCTGGGCGTGGACATCGTGATCGAGTCCACAGGTCTGTTCACGATCAAGAATGACGGCGTCAACAAAAAGGGAAAGACCGTCAAGGGTGCAGTTAATCACATCACCGCTGGCGGCGCCAAGAAGGTTATCATTTCTGCCCCGGCTGAAGGTGAAGACCTGACTGTGGTTTTGGGAGTCAACGAAGAAATGTATGACTCGACCAAACATCATGTTGTTTCGAATGCATCCTGCACCACGAACTGCCTGGCCCCTGCCGCGAAAGTCGTGCATGACAATTATGTCATCAAGCGCGCTTTCATGACCACCATTCACTCTTACACGAACGACCAGAAAGTTCTGGATATGCCACATTCAGATTTGCGCCGCGCTCGCGCCGCCGGTTTGAATATTATCCCGACCACTACTGGTGCAGCCAAGGCTATCTCCCTGGTAATCCCGGACCTGAAGGGAAAATTTGACGGCTATTCCCTGCGCGTTCCAACCCCCACTGTCTCTGTGGTGGATTTCACTGCCGAGCTTGAAAAAGAAACCACCACCGAAGAACTGCGCCAGGCTTTCCGCGACGCTGCCAAGCTGCCCCGCTTCAAGGGCATCCTGGAAGCTGTGGACGAGCCCCTGGTCAGCATGGACTTCAAGGGCAGCCCATACAGCTCCTCGGTTGACCTGCCTTTCACTTCCGTGCTCGGCAAGGAAAAGAGCAACTTCATCAAGGTTGTCACCTGGTACGATAATGAATGGGGCTACTCCTGCCGCACCGCTGACCTTGCGGCGCTGATGGCGAAGAGCCTGTAGGCTTAGAAATTAGTAAATTGGAAATTTGGAATGCTGGTAGATTGGTGGGTCTCACAATCCACCAATTTACCTCTTTACCAAAGCGCCAATTTATTCATGTCCCGAGGAAATTATGGATAAGAAAACTGTAAAAGATATCGATCTGAAGGGCAAGCGCGTTATCATGCGTGTCGATTTCAACGTCCCGATGGATAAGGGCGTTGTCACCGATGATAAGCGCATCAAAGCCGCCCTGCCAACCATCAAGTATGTGCTCGATCAGGGCGCTTCTTTGATGTTAATGAGCCATCTGGGCCGCCCCAAAGCTGGGCCGGATGCCGAATTCAGCTTGAAGGCCGCTGCCGATGTGCTGGCTGGTTTGCTCGGCAAACCGGTTGCCATGGCTTCCGATTGCGTTGGCCCGGAAGTACAGAAATTGGCTGCCGCGCTCAAGCCCGGCGACGTTTTGATGCTGGAAAATACCCGCTTCCATGCTGGCGAAGAGAAAAATGATCTCGATCTGGCCAAACAGATGGCGGCCCTGGGTGATGTGTATGTCAACGACGCTTTCGGCTCTGCGCACCGCGCGCACTCATCGACCGAGGGCATTGCCCGCTACCTGCCAGCCGTTTCCGGTTTCCTGATGGAACAGGAACTGGAATATCTGGGACGCGCTGTCAGCAACCCCGAGCATCCCTATATCGCCATTTTAGGCGGCGCCAAGATCAGCGACAAGATCCTGGTCGTTGAAACCCTGCTATCCAAATGCGATAAACTCATCATTGGCGGCGGCATGGCCAATACCTTCCTGGCTGCTCAGGGCATTAACATGCAAGATAGCCTGGTAGAAGCAGCCTCCCTCGAAACCGCCAAGGCCATCCTGTCCCGCGTGGCAGACAAGCTGGTTCTGCCAGTGGATGCGGTTGTGGCTGACAAATTTGATGCCGAGGCCAACAGCCAGGTAGTCGATGTGGAGAATATCCCGGCTGGCTGGCGTATGCTGGATGTGGGGCCCAAGACCCTGGCGCTTTACAAACAGACCCTGGCTGGCGCCAAACTGATCGTTTGGAATGGCCCGGTGGGTGTCTTTGAATTCCCCAAATTTGCCGAAGGCACCTTTGCCCTGGCGAAAATGCTGGCCGAATCCGGTGCGACTACCGTGATTGGCGGCGGCGACAGCGCCAGCGCAGTCAAGAAGGCTGGTGTAGCCAAGCAAATGACTCATGTTTCAACGGGCGGCGGCGCGTCACTCGAGTTTCTGGAAGGCAAGGAACTCCCCGGCGTAGCAGCGTTGAACAACAAGTAGAGAAACTGGATAAACAGACAGGGCAGGTCACCAGACCCGCCCTGTTTTTATTTAACGCACAGAAATGAGTGTCTATTGTTTTGGCTCTTCCGTCAGCGTTACTTTCACATGGTAAACCTGGTTTTGGCGAACATAATCTACTGTAACCTGATCGCCAGGTTTGTAGACAAACAGGGTGTTGATATAAGAGTGGCTTGAATCCAGCTCAACATTGTTGATATGGGTGATGATATCGCCCGACCGAAGGCCAGACTGGCTGGCGGGGCCGTTTGGATCCACGGCCGTTACATAAACACCCCACTGCACCGGCAAGTTATACGCGGCGGCAATCTCGGGGGTGACCAGTTGGGAACGTATCCCCATGTAGGGACGGGCAATATAACCCTTGGCCATGATCTGACCGGCAATTGCCCGGGCGGTATTGATCGGGATGGCAAATCCCAGCCCTTCGGTTACGGTGCCGGTATTACTGTTCCGCACAATCAGGGTATTGATGCCGACCACCTCGCCAGCCAGGTTGACCAACGGCCCGCCGGAATTCCCCTGGTTAATAGCGGCATCGGTTTGGAGCAGCCCTTCAACCAGGTAACCCTTGCCGGTATCGATCGAGCGCCCGGTGGCGCTTATTACGCCGACCGTGACAGTATTTTTGAAATCGCCCAGCGGCGAGCCAATCGCGATGGCAGTTTCGCCAGGCTTGAGTACATCCGAATTGCCCATTGCAGCCGAAGCAGGCGCTGATTCCTTTGTTTTTAACACCGCAATGTCCGCGTACCGGTCAGCGCCAACCAGCTCGGCACTTTCCTGGCTGCCATTCGAGAGCACGATATTCACCTGACTGACACCTTCGACCACATGGTTGTTGGTCAGGATGTAACCATCTTTGGAGATAAACACACCGCTGCCGCTGACTGTCTGGTCACCGGTTGGCCCAAAGAAGGTCATCTGCCCCGGGATAGTACCCACCACAGTAACCACGGCCGGCCCCACTTTCTGAACAGCCTGTGTAATGGTAGTCTCTATACTTGTGTTATCGATATTAAAGGTTTGATTATTGGCGGGGGTGGCGGCTGGGGAAACTGCTGCCTGGGTCGGGCTGCTGAGCACCGCCCGGTACACCCCCAGACCGCCAGCCAGCGCCCCAACCATGGCCGAGCAGATTGCCACCATCGCCACAAATGCAACGTAAATTACTCTTCTCCACGACATTTCAACCTCATGAATATCTCAAGCCTGACCTGGATAGCATCACGATAAAATAACAGCCCTGAGTTGTTTTCTGAATGACCCGCGCTGTTTACCCTATCAGGATGGCTCTGGCCGGGGCACCATCCGCGCCGACCAGCTTTAGCGGCAGGCAGTGCAGGTTGTAAAAGCCGCGCGGCACCTGCGAAAGATCAAGGCTTTCCAGGATGATGACACCGGCCTTGAGCAGAACGATGTGGGTTGAAAACTGGTCGCCAAAAGGCGCCACCGAGAGATAATCCACGCCGACCAACTGGATGCCGTGCGCCACCAGCCATTCGGCGCCATCCCGGCTGACCGCCACATAATCCTGGCGGAATTCCTTTTGGCCGCTGGCCCACAGCCTGGAGTTGCGTGTTCCAAACAACACTCGTGTTGTGCCAGCGCCAATCGGGATACGATCCAACACCCCGGCATTGATCTCGTCCACCTCGTCCGGCAGTTGAGCTACATAACAGGGCCCGTTCAGAATATCCAGCGACAGGCTTTCCACGCTGCGGCCATCGTTCAGGAAATGTTGCGGCGCGTCCACGTGCGTTCCTGTATGCGCAGACATTGCCAGGCGTGTAATATTGACTGGATCGCCTTTATCCATTGAAGCGTCCAGAAAGATACCCACATCGGGATCACCCGGCCAAACCGGTGTTTGCACGCTAATCGGGATGGAAATGTCGTAAATCATCATGAAATCCTTCCGCAATCAAAGGGCTCGCGCAGTCTGGGCAAATGGCAGCTTATGCCTGAACAATCACTTCGCCCAGGGCGAAATCCTTCACAGCCTGCTCATCGACTGTCACACCCAGACCAGCGCCGGTTGGCACGTCAATGGTGCTGCCGGGATTGAGCGTGAAGCGCTCCTGCGTTACATCGCGAGTGTAATAGCGGTCAGAAGCCGAGACATCCCCGGGCAGGGTAAAGCCCGGCAGAGAAGAAATCGCCAAGTTGGAAGCGCGGCCAATGCCGGTTTCCAGCATACCGCCGCACCACACCGGCAGCCCGGCCGGCTGGCAGAGATTGTGGATTTCGACAGCCTGGCTCAACCCGCCCACACGACCGGGCTTGATATTGATGATCCGGCAGGCTTCCATTTCGATGGCATAACGCGCGTGACGCGCAGAAATGATGCTTTCATCCAGGCAGATGGGCGTGCGCAGTTCTTTCTGGAATAAACGGTGATCCCAAATATCATCTTCAAACAGTGGCTGCTCAATCAACAACAGGTTCAGGTCATCCAGTGGTCTGAGCACATGAGCAGTCTCAAGGCTGTAAGCCGAATTGGCATCCACCTGCAGCCGGATATCCGGGTTGGCTGCGCGCACAGCCTGGGCTTCGCTGACATCGCGCCCCGGCTTGATCTTGATCTTGATGCGCCGGTAACCCTTGGCAACATAACCATCCACAGCACGCACCAAATCAGCGGTTGTGTCTTGCAAGCCAACCGACACACCCACTTCCACCTGGTCCCTGACCCCGCCCAGCATTTGCTTGAGCGATTTTCCATCGCGCTTGCCGAGCAGATCCCAGAGCGCCATCTCCACCCCGGCCTTGGCCAGGTGATGCCCGCGGATTGAACCAATCCGGCGCTGGAAATCGGCGGCGTCGATCACATCCTGACCCACCAGCAGTGGCAGGGCAAAATCCTTCAGGATATGCATGGCTGTCCCGGTGGTTTCATAAGAATAGCCGGGGTCGCGGTCGGCGGCGCATTCACCCCAACCCACCAGGCCCTCAGATTCAATTTTCACCAGTACACATTCACGGTTATAAATCCGGCCAAAAGATGTTTCGAAATGCGAAATTAACGGCATGCTGAGCGGGTAGAGGGTAATTCTTGAAAGTCTCATTTTTTCTCTCTCTCTTTTATTTTTGAATTCAATGATGTTGATATTCCCTGGATCAGGGGCAGGCTAATTCACTGCGCAGGCTGGCTGCCAACCCGGCATCCAGGCCAGGCAGGGCGGTATAGCCCTGCCATTTAGCGCATAAATTGGGTTTCAATTCCTGGGTCGTACCCGCGATCTTTTTGGTAAGCTGGTAAGCAGGCTGCCACTGGCCGTTTTGCGCGTATGCTTCAAGAAGCGGCAGGTATTCACCACCCTGACTGGGTGAATACCCAAGAGCGGCTGCCTGTTTATAAAGTTGGAGAACCTTACCCCACTGCCCAAGCTGGCGGGATAGGTCAGCCTTCTGGTAATAATAGCACCAGCCGTGCGGCGGCTCGTTTCCAAAAATAGCCGGATCGGGAACATGGCTGCTTTCGGTCTCAATCTGATTCAAGTTGGAATAGGGCAGAAAATTGTTTTGCGCGCCCAGGATCGGGTCCCCGCTGTAAAAGCTGTCCGCCACACGCAGGCAGCCGGGCGGCGGCTGGTGAAAGATCATCACCGATTTACCAATAAAGCCCGCATATTTCAGGTTGCGAAAGTTTACATCAGCCTGGGCGCCGTCTTTGAGCTTGACATCTCCCATTCCATCCCAGGTGAAATACCAGTAAGGCAGGCGGGTACCTGTGTTTTGCCCGGAATACAGCAGCGCCAGGGAAAAACTGGCATCGTAATCAGGCAACATAGGGGATGGCACATAACCACCCAGCACCGCGGTATCAGGTTTGAGGTTCGGAACGCGCCAGGATAGCTGCCAGAAATAATCAAGCTCGTTTGACCACTCGCGGCGGTAGGTATTGACAACATACACCTGGCTAAAAATCCCCAGAGCCAGCATAAAGGCCAACACCCAGCCGCGCCAGCGCGGCAGCACCAGCGTCCAAACCAGGCTGACCATCAAAAGAACAGCCCCCAACAACATGCCAATCGCAAAACGGCTATCGAAATTACCTGCAGCGGAGGCCCGGCGCCCAATCATCCAGACCGGTACGCCGCCGGCCAGTAAACCGGCCAGGCCCAGCCAGAAAGCCTGTTTTCCAAAACCATCCGGTTGGTCGTCGTCTGCTCGATTAAAGAAGACCGCCAACAGCCCTAGCACAGCACCCAGCCCGAGGGCAAACCAGACTGAAGATGCCAGCAAGTCGATTTTCTCCGAATCAGTGATCAGGGACAGCCAGGATTGCGAAACCAGGTACCAGGAATCCAGCCAGATGGAAACCAGCAAGCCCATGATGGTCTGCAGCGGGTTTTTCATCAGGCCAGTTACAAAGCGCGCCCGGCTGGCAAACTGCTGGGTACTTAACAGGCTGGGGTAATAAGCCACGCGCCACCAGCCAAAAACCAGGAATACAGCCAGGAAAGGCAGCCAGAACTGTGCAGTTCTTTTGAGTTTTTGGGAGAAAGGCGCCGGTTCCAGCAGCATCCAGATAAAAACCGGGCGGGCCAATTCCAGACCGGCAAAATATTCAATCGTAAAAATTTGGGCAGCGCCTGTCAGCCAGGCCAGCATCCAAAACAGTTTTTTGTGCCGGGTACGCACGGCCAGGGCTGTAAAATAAAAAGACAATCCGCACAACAAATACGCGGTGAAGTGCCGGCTGAAAGCGGTGGAAATGGATTGCTGCAAAAAAGCCGGGGCGACCAGTACCAAGAGGCTAACCCACTGCAGGGCAGAGCGCCGGCCAGGCCACAACACCAGCAAGGCCTGATAAAAACAGAGGGTTCCAGCCCAGCGCAGCAGCAGAGTCAGCAAATGCCAGGCAAAAGGCTGCGCCCCCAGCAGGCTGGCAAAAATTGGGTAAGGCCAGGCCAGCGGCCGGTCAAAAAAGAAGTAACCTTCCAGGATGGCCGGGTTGGCAAGACGGGTAAGGTAAACCACCTCCCAATCATCCCAATAATAGCCTAATTGGGTAAGCGGATAGAGCATGGTCAGAAACCCGGCCAGAAGCAGGAAGGCAGGGAAACCCCATTTGCTCTGGTAAATTCTCCGGGCGCGCGAGGAAAGTGAGTCTATAAACGTCATGAATTAATGTTGGATTGGATTTAGTTTTCGACCGGATCAACCTGGAGCTTCAGGCCGGGGGCGGGCGTATCGCAATATGGACAAATATCCCAGGAAAGCTCCATCAATTTTTGGCAATGCTGGCAATTTATTTTGAGTTTTGTGTGGCAAGTTGGGCAGACCAGCCAATCCTTATCAACATGCCGCTCACAGCCCGGACAGAGTGATTGATTCTCAACAGAAACCAGCAGGGCTTCTTCTTCCAGGGTGCGCTGATATTCTTCTTCAATGGTCAGCGCAGGCCGCAGGATCATATACACCAACACCCCTGGCAGATTGAGAACTGCCACAACCAGCGCTGCCAGAAGCTGGACAATCAGATCGCGGCTGCGATTGCGGATATCACGCCACGTCCAGATCACCAGGGCCAGCCAGAGCGCCGCCAAAAATGCGCCGCCATAAGCCACCATGATCAATATCACGCTGCTCAAAAAGGTAGGATCATTCGCCATAAAAATTTCTCCGGGTGATCACAGCGTTGTTCTCAGCGGCGCAAACGCCTGAAATCGCCGTCTCGAATTGTAACCCCAATCGCATCCAGATATTCAAGCAGGGCCAGCGCAAATTTTCGACTGGTCCCAAACAGATCGCGCACCTCAGCCGCTGTGACTTGCCCATTTTGAGCAATGCTCGACCGCACCCGGGCTGTCATTTGCTGGCAATCGCTGCTTCTGAAAACCACCTCCGGCGAAACCAGGGTCAGGTCGCCCAACTCCAGCAGGGCAGCAAACACATCCTCGCCAACTTCAGTCTGGCATTCCTTGACAGAAGGAGGAGCATATGGCGCAGCGGAAAATTTTTTCAAGAGATTTGTCGCTTTTGTTTGTTGTGCTTGGGAAAAGCGGATAGCATGCCCGGTTTGTGCCAGCCAGGCACCGCCATCCTGAATATCGACATGCTTGAGAGCCGCATTGAACAGGCGCGCTGACAATTTCAGACGGCTTTTTAATTCCTCGCGCGGCATACCGCGTTTGAGTGGGAAAGTCTTGTGGAAAGCTGCCAGCACCTCCAGGATATTATCTTTTAATGTCATCCACTGCGGGGCAGGGATCATCAATTCATCAGAATTGAAGGCCGGGGTTAATCCTTCCAACGGTATCAGCATCCCGGATTTGACGCACTCATCAAGAGCTTCTTGGGCTGGGTCTGCTTCAAGGCGGGCTTTGACAACAATTTCACGGGCCGGAGCAGCTCCCATAGCCAGGGCGGCCTGGAAAAGAATTTCAGCCGGGCTGCCTTTGGAAAGAGATTCCAACCCTATCAGAACGCTCAAATCAAAGCGTTTGTGCCTTTGTTTGGGGTTAGGATCTACAACCTGCCCCCCACCCAGGGTTTCTCCCGGCGAGGGCCGCCTCAAGATAAATCTGTCGCCGCGTACCAGCACAAGCGGGTCACGCAGTTCCAACTGGATCCAGCCCTCGTCCCCGGGGTTCAGGCTCTCCGCGCCGAGAATGCGCAGGTTTGCAACGGTTTCAGATGTACCAACAAAAACTTTTAACTCAGTGCCGTGTTTGAGCGTCGCCGAAATATCCTTAAGCAGACGCAGACGCGCGTCAAAGCGACGGGTAGTCTGGTAATGACCGGGCGTAACCAGCACCTCCCCACGGCCAATTTCATCCACCGCCAGGTTGGTAACGTTGACGGCTGTGCGACTACCAGGCAGAGCCAGGTTTTCCTTCTTTTTATGGGTTTGCAACCCACGCACCCGGCCTTTACCGCCGGATGGCAGGATTTCGACTTCATCGCCTATGGCTAAATGCCCATCACTCAATGTTCCGGTCACCACAGTGCCAAACCCGGCGATCGAGAAAACCCGGTCTATGGGCAGACGCGGTCGTCCAAGGTCCAGGCGTGGGGGCGTATCGCGCAGTAGCTCAGCCATGGCGTTTTTTAGTTCATCCAGACCCAGCCCGCTTCTGGCAGAAACACGCACATACCTGGTGTTTTCCATGACTGTACCCGCCAGGGTGGCGCGGATGTCAGTCTCTATCAGATCCAGCCAGTCATTATCATCCACCATATCCACCTTGGTGATCACAACCAGCCCTTTTTGGATTTGCAGCAAATCGAGGATAGCCAGATGTTCCCTGGTCTGGGGCATCACACCTTCATCCGCGGCGATGACCAACAGAGCGGCATCGATGCCGCCAACGCCCGCCAGCATGTTTTCGATAAAATCGCGGTGACCGGGAACATCGACAATCCCAATTTCCTGTCCATCCGGCAACAGCATCCAGCCAAAACCCAGCTCAATCGTCATCTCGCGCTCCTGCTCTTCCTTAAGACGATCAGGATGGATGCCCGTCAGGGCGGCGATGAGGGTGGATTTGCCGTGGTCAACATGGCCGGCGGTACCGATAACGCGCATTATGCTCCTTGTGATGGATAGGCGAGTAAAAGGAGTACAACTTCAGGGGCGACCAACCTGTTGGTCGCCCCTGAAGTTTATCTGGTTGGTCGTGAGCGCCCTGTGATGCGCTCGTAGTTGGTAAGAAATTCATGGGCCCAGTTCATCAGTTCCTGGAGGTGGGTTTCGGTTGTCTCGCTGGTTTGTTCAACCAGATCCTGCAGCGATTGGTAAACATCATCGAGCGCTGCGATACGCTGGTTTAGTTTTTCCAACTCGGCCCGCAGTTCCTTCACCCAGTCATCCTGCGTCAATGTAAAGTTTGTCCAACGCTTTTGATCATCAGCCTTAAGCGTCACCCATTCCTGCCGGAAGCGTTCCTCGGTCAATCGTTGAATTTCGGTGATTTCATTGATGCGCCGTTCTATGCGGGTGTTCATTTCATCGAAAGCTTCCTGCGAACGTTTAACAGAGCGCTGTGTGTCTTCCAAGGCCACAAGTTGCAGGTCTATATTGACATTCTGGCGGGTAAAGCCCTCGAAACGGGTTTGCATTTCCTTCCAGCCGCGATCACGTTCCACAGTCGACATGCTCTGCTGTTCAATGAAAGCCAGTTGAACCTGGCGCCGGTCACTTTCAGAGGCGAGCAGTTCATTAATACGATTGTCAAGCTGGTGCAGGCTATCAAAATTTAGGTCCGATTTCTCGCGAGCATCTTCCGCCCGTTTGCGAATGGCGGCAATTTCGCCCTGCACATCAGCGATCCGTTTGATATCGTTTCTGCGGGCTTCATCCACGCTCCGCACGCTGCGCCGAATTTCTTCATCTGCGTGAGTAAACTCAACCAGTTTCTTTTCAAGATCGCCAAATACACGTGCCAGCCGCAAATCTTCTTCAACACGGGTCTGCAAACCTCGCCGCAAATCCTGAAGAGCATCCACCCCAGCGCGCACTTCGATCAGGGATTTATTTAGCACATCAACTTCCATGCGGCGGCGTTCTTCAATATCACGTTCATGTTTGACTCGTCTTTTTTCCATCTCATCGATGGATTTGGTGATTTCAGCGCGATATTGGGTCACCATCGAATCAAATTGATCCAACCGGGCCCCGGTGGATTTATAACGCGTAAGGTCTGAGCTTAATTCTTTGAGCTGGTTTTGTAGCAGGCTGTTATTTCCCTCATACCCGGCCAACTTTTCCTGAAGATCAGCAATGGTTCCACGGTCTTTACGATGCTCTCTTTCGAGCCAATCTATTTTTTTTGCGAGGTCTTCAAGTTCCATAATATCTTCATTCTCCACGCAGCCGGATCTGCGCACAAATTATAGCACGGGAAAAAACGGAAGGTTTCCGTGAGAAGACTTTATTTACCCAGATGCGTAAACATGAGCGGTAGGTTTGCCAGAAAAGGCTGGGCCCATTGAGGATACAGCCCCAGGAAAAGCAACCCAACCAGACCAGTCCCAATTAACAGGCGCTGGCTCCAGTTTTCATTCACTTCCCAGAGGGTATGTTCGGGCGCCATAGTCAGGATAGCCAGCGTGCGCAGAGAGGCTGCCCACAAACCCAGGGTGGCTAACCCGAACCATAACGCTGTTGATGGCGATTGTGCCGCCAATTTTTCCCACAGCGCCTGCCGCACAGGAAAGCTGGCAAGTAAAGGAATTCCTGACAAGGCCAGGTTTGAAAGCACCAATCCCGCGCTGGCCAACGGGAATTTTCGGGCCAGACCCTGCAAACTGGTAAATTTCAAATCAGGCGCCTGCCTTTTCAAGATGGTAATTGAGACTGTCCAGACACCGTATGCCAGCGCCCGCGGTACAAGCAAATAAAAGGCGATTTGCAAACCCGCCTGGCGATCCGGCAGACTCATCGCCAACAGGGAAAGGCTTGTTTCTGCAACAGCCGTATAAGCAAAAATCCGTCCCAACTGACGCTGGAATGCAGCCCATATTCCCGCGCTGACCAGTGTCAGGATGCCAATCAGCCGCAATATATTCGCCAGATCGGCAGAATCGCGCAGCCATGAATAGCGGTCAATAAAATTAAGCCCAAAAACCAGGCTGAAAGTTGGAAAGATGATCATGATGAAACCAACCGCATAGGGAAGAGTTTCACTGGCAAGCATCGGCACCCAGGTAAATAGGGGAAAGGTTGAAAGTAAAAATGCGAAACCCAGACCCAGCAGGATGGCCGCCTGAGAGATCAGCGCAATATCCGCCGGTCCGGCCTCAATGCCAGAAAGCAGAAACCCTGCAAATAGGATGAACGGCATGGCAAATGATTGGTAGATCAGGAAACGCAACAGTCCTCGTCCAGTTTTTTGACCGGCTTCTGCCAGCATGGGAATGGAGAGTAACACAGCTATTTCAATCAACAAGGCCGCATACAAGAAGGGCTGTACAGCCAGGGATGCCACCAGCAATGCAATAATCGCCAGCCCCGGTGGAATGATGCGTTTGGCGCTGCCGGTCGCAAGCGTGCCAAAAAACCAGAACGCGCCGATGCCGTAAACAATAATGAGAATGACCTGATCTGCGGCAGTCAGGCTGATATTTCTTCCCGAAAAGGCAAAATTTGAATCAATTCGCAAAGAAAGACCAAACAGACGTTGGGCACTGTCAGGCGGCAGCCAATAAGCCAGCCCCGCCAGAGACAACGAGATCACCGTACCCAGAAAAGTAATCCAGCGCTCATCAGGCAGCCATAGCAAAATCACTGCAAGGACCAGCGGAACAGCAATCCAGACAATTGGAGCGCTCATGTGGATTGTTCTCCTAATACAAGCAGATAACAACCCGCCAGCGCCAACCCCATTGTGATAACCGAAAGGAAGCCTGCCACCAGAATAGAATTTTCGATCACGGTGTATAGAACCTCAAACCCCATCAGGATGGTAAGTAACCCAAGAATAACCCGCAGCGGTTGCAAAGTCATACCAAGCTGCAGAAGCCCCAGCCCGATTAGAATCAGCGACCCCCATGCCATAGGCAGTTGGATATTGGGCAGCCAGGCACTTAGACTGCCGGTCGCCGCCGAAATCGCCATCAGAACCAGGGCAGCGGCAAAAATACGAAAGAGGCCGCCCTGAGGCCAGGACGTATCTGCGTCAGGGTCTTCCTTGATGTTGACGCGTGTCATACCCAGCGCGGCGGCAGCCATCCAGCCAGTAACGAGAACACTGGCAGACATATTCAGAGGCCAATGTGCAAATAACAGCCAGAAGGTGGCAAAGTACTGAAGCGCCAGCAGCCCAATACTCCAGCGCCAACTACGGCTGATCAGAAGGCTGATCGTTGTCAACGCGAGAGTAACGGCGGCGATCCACAAAACAAAGTCTGGCATCAGCGGCCCCGATAAATGATAATAAACAAGACCAGCAACAAAAGCGTCCAGAGCAGCCCGCCGTCACCTTCCAGCAAACTGTTCCCCAGGTTAAAAAGATTACCCGATAGGCGGTAAACACCCCACAAAAAACGGGCCAGAAACTCAAGAAGATCAACAAGGCGCGATCTTTGTACAGAAGGCAGCCTGGGTGATTCGGCCGGTGCAAATTGGCGGAAGCGCCAGACAGCCAGCCAGGCCAGCAAGCAGAGCACTGAAAGAATTGCGCTGATCATCCAGGTGCCCAATTTCAATGCACCAGCCCAACCCCAAACACTGGCAGCGATGGCAGTGATCACCAGGATGGCCAGCCCAATCGGATAGACACCCTGGGCCCAGGTGGGTAATTCCAAATATTGGGATTCGCCTGGCTGCCACAGATGCCGCACGTACCCGGCAGCCAGCATGAAATGCGCCGCCAGGAAAACTGGCCAGAATAAATAGGGCCACATAAAATCCCCGCTCCAACCGGTGGCGGTCAGACTGAATGGCAAAGCCAGAAGAAGGATACCAAGCCCCGTTAATACCCGGGTGAACCAAATATAGCGGGCCGAATATAGAAAAGAAATGCCTCCGAATAAAACCAGGGCTGCTCCCCAGGCCGCGCTGCCACTTGAACTGCCGCGCAGATTGGCGGCGAGTGATAACGCACTCATCCCAATGATCCAATATGGTCGTCCGTTCAATTCATCGGATGCAAATAGCCACTGCCAACCACCGTACAACGCCGCCAACCCGACAAAAATGAGCAGATAAGGAATGTAAGCCGGGTTAATAGATGAAACCGGCAAACGCGCCAGCAAAACCAGGCTGGTAGCGGCCGTGAGCAGGCGCAGCACTGTGCCAAAACCACGGCGCAGCACAGGTTCGCTGCGATAAGTAAGATGCAGCGGCAAGACACCTAGCCGCAGGCCAACTGCCAGGAGCAGGAAAACACCTGTTTGAGCGGTGGCCTTCTCAAATAAGAAGGTCTGCCCGTTAGCAGCGCTGAGAACACTGGCATACAGTGCAAAAGCCGTACCGGCGGCCCGAATCGCAAAGGAAATCACCGCCCTCTCGCTTAGGGATGGCGAATCGGAGGCACGCAATGTGTTCATAAATTCGGTCAAGTCGATGGCAGTCCAGCCCAGCACCAGAGTGAGTGGATTATCAGCCAGCACGGCCAGCAATCCCAGGCCAGTCAGCGCCAGGGTTCCAGCCCACGCGGCCGGGTTGACAGTGGTGGATGTACGCGCAGGCGAAGTAAAAATCACGGCCGCCGCCAGAGCGGCCAGGCAGACCGCGTATAACCAGGCATAAGGTTCCGCCAGCAGGTCTGGTGACGAATTGAAAAGGCTGGCCGGCGCCCAGATACTGGGAGAAAAATGACGCGGAAGATCAAGCTGCCAGATCAGGATGCTGATCCAACAAAAAAGCGCCCCGAGAGCAGCTGCCAGCCAGGAGTAGGAAACCGAAATACGCGACAGGCGCAATCCTAAAATAATCGCGGCCGCCAGGAAGAGTAAAATAAAAGTGATGATCACATACATGGCTGATTTATTTTATCAGGTTTGGCCTTGTCATCAGCCAAGATTCATCCTACCTGGCATCAAACTGGTATATCACTCAATAAAAAAAATGCCGGTCGAGATACTTCACAATGGAGAAACTCTGTTGGGGAAAGCGGTATAATCCCAAAGATGAAGGTTTCCAATCTCAAGAAGCTGGTTCTTATCCTGTGGGGAACAATCCTTTTGTTGTTCGCTGTACTTGGCGCAACCGTTTTTGCCAGCCGGGGCAGCGCTTCCCTTTTCCAACAAGGGAAAGATAATCTTCAAATATCACCCAGTCTGGCAGTTTCACCCCCAACCATCACCCTGACACCCGGCCCGGCGGTTATCTACCTCCCGTCCGCAACCGCTCGCGCGGCGACACTTATGCCGGTTACAGTCACACCTACATTTGGCGTTCTGATACCGGGTCTCAACTATTATATGACACTCCCCTCCGATGTTGACCCATTGACGGGCCTCAAAGTTGCCAATCCAGATATCTTAAATCGCCGCCCTGTGGCAGTCAAAATCAGCGCATTCCCACGCGGCATGGTTCGCCCTGTCGAGAGAGGACTGAGCCGCGCAGATGTGGTCTATGAATATTTCATTGGCGATGACCATCTCACCCGCTTTATTGCCGTCTTCTATTCACAGGATGCCGAACATGCCGGCCCGGTACGATCCGGTCGTTACTTCGATGAATATGTCATGCGTATGTACAGTTCATACCTTGTCTTTGGTCACGCTGACAAGCGTGTGGAAGACTATCTCCACAACAGCGACCTGGGCCCATTTTTGTTTGAAGAAAACGAATTTTTTTTCCCACCGCTCTGGGATAGTGGCAGCAAAGACGCCGAAACCCGCTTGTTTGTCAACACAGATGGGGTCGGCGAAAAATTAGGAGGCAATGACCGCCAGGATTTGCGTGCCACCTTGTTTGGGCCCTTCCTTTACCCAATGACGATGCCGCTCATCAACCGCATTTACACCCATTATTCCATTTACAGCTACAATTATTGGGAATATGATCCAAGCATGCATATATACAAACGCTTTTCGGATGCGGCGGATGCCACCGATTTCACCGTGGGCGAACAATACGCCCCGCATATCGATAACCTCTCCGGCCAGCAGGTCACCTCAAGCAATATAATTGAGCTGGTTGTGCCGCACATCTTTCACAATGAATTTGACCGCTGGGATGAACTGATCGACATCAGCTTGAAAGGCAGTGGCGATGCCTATATATTTCGTGATGGACGCATGTTAAAAGCAAAGTGGATCCGCGATCTGGTCGACCAGCCCATCCGCTTTGAAGATGAAAATGGCCAGCCTGTGCCACTGGAACAGGGCGTGACTTTTTACGAAGTGATCGACCCGGAGAGTTCCAGCCAGCAAATCGCCGATACTATGAATTTTTACTTCTCGATCCCACCCCGGACAGTCACCCTTACGCCAACCCCATTTGACTTTGCGCCCACGCTCACCCCTCGCAAATCTAAAAAGTGAACGCCGCCCACAAGATTAAGAAAATCTCTCTGTAATTGGTTATCGTTCAAATAAATAGTGAAATACGCTTGCAGGCAAAAGGAGAACCTCAATGTGCGGACGTTTTACTCTCAGTGTAAACCCTACCGATTTGCAGGCAGCCTTTCCTGATTTTTCCATGCCCGCGGGCATTCAACCTCGCTACAATATCGCCCCCAGTCAGCCAGTACTCGTGCTTCCCAACAACAGCCAGCGAACTGCAGATTATTATGTATGGGGATTGATCCCGGTTTGGGCCAAAGACCCATCCATTGGATCTCATCTTATCAATGCTCGCGCCGAGACCCTGGCCGAAAAATCATCCTTCCGCGGAGCCTATAAATATAAACGCTGCCTCATTTTTTCGGATGGCTTCTACGAATGGAAGGCCCAGTCTGGTTCAAAGTTAAAAATCCCATACCACATTCGGCTGGCCTCCAGCCAGCCGTTTGCCTTCGCGGGCCTATGGGATGAGTGGCTCTCCCCCGACGGCTCACAAATTAAATCCTGCGCCATTATCACAACCGAACCCAACGCGCTCATGTCCAGCTTACATACCCGTATGCCAGTGATACTGCAACCCGAAGCTTACGCGGAATGGCTCGACCCTTCGCCACAAAAACCCGAGACCTTACAACACCTCCTGGTACCTTACCCCGCGGAACACATGACCGCCCACCCGGTTTCCACCCTGGTCAACAGCCCCGCAAATGACCGTCCCGAACTGCTCGCGCCCATACCAGCCGACAAGACAACCAGAGATCCAAAAAAAGACTTCTCCTGATCTATCTTCCATGCCTTTAAAACAAACCATCCTCCTCCGTTATCCAGCCCTGGCCTCCCGCAATTTCGTGATCTTCTGGATTGGCCAATTCATTTCGCTGATCGGCACCTGGATGCAAAGCGTTACCCAGCCTTATCTTGCCTATCGCATGAGCGGCAGCGCGTTTGACCTTGGTTTGATTGGTTTCGCCGGGGCCCTGCCCACCCTCATCCTGGCCCTGCCCGGTGGTGTTTTGGTGGAACGCCTGGACAAACGCAAAACGGTCATCGCCATGCAGGTCGTCATGCTCGTGCAGGCTTTTTTGATGGCTTTCCTGGCGCTGACCGGGCTAATCCAAATCTGGCACATCGCCATCCTATCCTTCCTGCTCGGTACCGCCAGCGCCATTGAGATCACCGCCCGCCAGGCTATGTTGATTGAACTGGTAGGCAAAGAATCGCTCCCAAACGCCATCGCCCTCCAATCCACCATTTTCAACGCTGCCCGTGTGCTTGGCCCATCCCTGGCAGCCCCCTTCCTCATTCTCATCAAAGGCAGCGGCGAAGGCTGGGCATTTTTTGCAAACGGGGTTAGTTACTTATTTATCATCATCAGCCTCTTTTATGTTCAAACCCCCTTCAAAACTGAGCCCAAAAACGCCTCGCGTGATTGGCTGGCTGATTTTTTGGAAGGTCAGGATTACATCCGGCAGACGCGCTCGGTAGCCATGATCATCGTGATGGCCGCCGTGGTGGGATTTATCGGATTTCCACTTTTAAATTTCATCCCGGTCATTGCGCGGGACGTGCTGGCTCAATCACTTGACAGCGAGGCTGCCATCGCGGCCCGCAACAGCGCACTATACACCGCCCAGGGCGTTGGCGCCCTTGTCGCCTCGCTGCTGCTTGCTTCCTTCAACCCCAGCCGCAAAGGCTGGCTGCTGGCAGCCGGCCAGGTGGTTTTTATTGCCAGCCTGTTTGTTATTGCTTTTACGCACAACATCCCCATCGAATTATTCCTGTTTGTCCTGGTAGGATGGGGTTCTGTGATCACCCTGGCCTCCATGAACACCATGATTCAGCTCGAAGTTCCAGATAATCTGCGCGGGCGGGTTTTCAGTACCTACCTGTGGGGATTGCAGGGCATTGCTCCCTTCGGCAGTTTGCTCGTTGGCTGGATGGCGCAGGGCTGGGGCGTTCTCTCGACAGCCCTCGTGTGCAGTTTGATCTGCTTTATTGTGATTGGGGTCATCCATTTTCTGGTTCCAGACATCCGCGAACGTTTGTATTAATCCATGCTTAATAGCCAGCTTGACGCTTATTTTTGGACATGTTATCATCATTTTCCAAGGATACTTGAATGAGTAATGAATTTGATGAATTAGGCGAGCCGGTTCAACAGCCCTCCGCTAAAACCCCCGACCAGAAAGTAACTAAATCAAATTTCCCAGGCTGGTTTGAAATGCTGGCCAATCTTGGGTTGGGAGAAACAGTTGCCCGCATCGGCACTGGCATCCTCACCCTTTTGCTGGTGCTTGCTGTCGTATGGGTTATGCGCCCGGTCTTTCAATCCAACCAGACTGCCTCTTCTTCGACTGCAGGCGCCCTCGAACCAACCGCCATCCCGGTCATCGATCTGGCTTCGTTGCCCCAATTTAAATCTGAAACCATCGGGGTCGCTCGCAGCGCCCTGCTTCACACCAACATACCAGACCGTCCCCGCCTGGACATCCTTAAATACACCATAGCCAAAGGCGACACCATCATTGGCATCGCTGCCAAATTTAATCTTCTTCCAAAAACCGTCATGTTTGGCAATTACTACTCCTTGCGCGATGATCCCGAAAACCTTTCCATCGGCCAGGTTCTCAACATCTTGCCCCTGGATGGCTATTATTACGAATGGCAGGCTGGCGACGGACTGAACGGCGTGGCCAAAGGCCTGAACGTCAAACCCGAGGATATCGTCAACTATCCTCTCAACCATCTTGACATGGCCACCATCGGCAGCTTTTCCAACCCCAACATCAAACCCGGCACCTGGCTGATCGTGCCCGGCGGCACCCGCCCCTACACATCCTGGAGCGCCCCCGTTGGCGTAACCCGCGCCAATCCGGCCATTGCCCGGGTCATGGGTGCCGGTTCCTGCGGCAAAATCACCGATGGCGCCATTGGAACAGGAACCTTCATCTGGCCCGCCAACAAACATTACCTTTCAGGCTATGACTACTCCCCTGAAACCAACCACCGTGGCATTGACATCGCCGGGAATACCGGCGAGCCGATTTACGCCGTTGATGCGGGCGTTATCGTTTATGCTGGCTGGAACGATTGGGGATATGGAAACATGGTCATGATCGATCACGGCAACGGCTGGCAATCTCTCTACGGGCACATGAACAGCATCGCAGTCGTTTGCGGCCAGAGCGTGGACCAGGGTTGGGTTATTGGAACAATCGGCAGCACCGGCCATTCATCCGGATCCCACCTCCATTTTGAATTAATGCACACTCTCTACAGCAAAGTCAACCCCTGGAACTACCTGCCCCCGCCATAATGCCAACCTTACAAGCCCCTCACGAACAACCCAACCAGCCAGGAACTTCCACTGGTCTTGTTTCGGCCGTCAGCCGCAGCCCGGCCTACACCTTCAGCAAACCCAACCAGGGCAGTATCACCCTGCTGGCCGGTCTGGGTGTGGAAGATGATGCCCATTTGGGCGAAACCGTTAAACACCGCGGGCGTGTCAAGATAAATCCACACGCCCCCAACCTGCGCCAGGTGCATCTCATCCACGCCGAATTACATGATGAACTGAACGCCAAGGGCTTCCATGTTACCGCCGGACAAATTGGCGAAAACATCACCACGCGAGGTATCGATCTGCTGGCCCTGCCGGTCGGCACGCATCTGCACCTTGGCCCGGCCGCGATCGTTGAGCTGACTGGACTGCGCGAGCCTTGCAGCCAAATCGAAAACTTCCAGCATGGCTTGCTGCAAGCCTGTATTGAAAAGGATGAATACGGCCGTGTCATCCGCAAAGCCGGCGTAATGAGTGTCGTTCTGGTGGGCGGCGAAGTCAAACCTGGCGATGCCGTGCAGGTGGAATTACCGCCTGCACCCTGGCGCGCGCTTGAAGTGGTTTAAGCCGCCAAACTACAGAAAATAAAAAAAATCGTAACTGCTCACGGGGCGGGTGCTTTTTGGCAGAAACCCATCCCCCGACCCCCTTCCCGAAACGGGAAGGGGGAGACAGCATTTTTCGTGGCGTTTTTGCGCCAAATTCTGGCCGCTGCGCGAAACACCACTTGCAGGGCAACCCATCGAATTTTAGCTATTTGGCTATTTATTTTTCCTGATGACACAACCGCGTGAGCAGTTACAAAAAATCGCAGAATTGCTCTGCGATTTTTTTTATTATTTTCTGGAAGCCCTTTTCTTTGTGCCCACAAAAGCCGGTGCTGTTATTACGACTCGATTGCAGATACGCTCATCACTTATGCGGGTACGGATGCGTTCATCCACATCCTTCAACAGATCAACTGCCACAGTGATGACGGTTGGCAGATCGCGGTTATAGCGATAATTCAATAACTGGTAAAGTTTCTCTCTGGCCCAGGGCGTGGCGGACTGCGAACCCATGTCATCCAGTACCAACAGTGGCGCAATCCTGACCTCATCAAAGCGGCGGTCATAACTCGTGCCAGAATTGGGATTAAAGGCAGCGCGCAGGTGATCAAGTAAATCGGGCACCATTACAAACAACGGCGGATCGCCCAACCCGGCGCGATAATTGGCAATCGCGGCCGCCAGGTGAGTTTTGCCGCAGCCATAAGGCCCGGTCAGCACCAACCAACCATGCGGTTTTTTTGCAAACGCCTGGGCTTCCTTGACAGCGGTCTGAAGCGACTTGAACTCTCCAGGCGGCAGCCCCTCATCATCCCGCTCCATAAAGGTGGCAAAGGTACGGTTTGAAAGCAGATCGAGCGATGAAAGCTCGGAATGTCCCATATCGTCCATGGGACGGCGATAATCGGGGGATGAAATTCGCACGCTTGTAACCAGTTCAGGATCCTGCAAACGGGAACGGATGCGGGATTCGATCTCATCCAGCACCAGGTTGGTAGTCACCACCAGCGGTAGTTTATTGATATAGCGGTAATTGATAATCTGGAATAATTTTTCCTGGGCCCAGCCGGTGGTGTTTTGTGTGCCGAAATCATCCAGCACCAGCAGTTGGACATTGCGAATCTGGTCAAAGCGTTCTTCAAAGGTAGTATCGACACTGTCATACGCGAAGCGCAGGGTATCCAGTAGATCTGGAACAGTTAAGAACAGTGTCGGCACACCCATCTGTACGGCAAAATTGGCAATCGCGGCGGCCAAATGGGTTTTACCACTGCCATAACTGCCTTGCAGAAGCAGCCAACCTTTCATGGAGGATGCGTACTGGCGCGCGTGATTATAGGCCCACTCCAGCGACTGGGCTTGCATCGGGCCCAGGCCCTGGCGGCCGCGCGGCTTGAAACTCTCAAAGGTCAAATCCTTCAGCTCATCCAGATGGCTGATCGAAAACAACCGGTTACGCACCTGTTCGGTAACGGCCCGGCGGCGGCAATCACAAATGGAAGCCTTGCCGAAATCTGGATGGCCGACTGGCAGATCCTGGCGCAGATACCCTACCCCCCCGCACAGAGGGCAATTTGGATCACCAATCATCCCTGTATCAGCGTTTCCGTTTGAAGAACTCGTCGGCTTTACGGGTGACGTCGCTTCCGCGACTCGCTTGAGTGTCTCGTCTATTCTGTTTCTCGGCACGGCCTTCTTCCTTCCAGCGACGCAGAATCGCTTCAATATACTTCCAGTTACGCACATTTTTCTTGACCGCCAGATCAATCGCATCCGCGACCCACTGCGGCTCATACGTTTTTTCGGCATCTTTCAGGGCATCCGCGATGATCGATGTCAGCGGCCCGATATTTTCTTCATACATTTTGTAGATGTTTGGTATTTCCCGAGGCGGCTGCGAGATACGCCCGGAAGCGCGCCAATCACCGTTCTGCATGGCTTCGGCCGAGGCCCGCCCACGCGGAGAATTGACAAAATAGAAGCCGCCATCTGGATTATCCACTCGCAGCAGGGTGCCGCGCTGGACAGCCTTCTCCAGCCCGGAATCCAATTCCGGTTCGCTCAGCCCGCGCATAAACTGCTCATCTTCGATCATCTCACTGCGGCAAAGCTGGCGAAAAGCGCCCTCCATGTGATCAATCCGCCACAACAAATACAACGTGACGCGCAGTTCGTTTAAATCATCCAGCTCCGCCAGCATGCGGAACAGGCTGTCGGGCAGGGGGGTAAAAGTTTCAGATGCGGTAAAACCAGCGAAGTTGGACATGGAAAGTACCCATAAGTTCGGTATGGAAAATCTCAGACACCCGAAAAATCAATATTGCGGGTGGCAGCATTCTGAAATTTGGTCAATTTGGGAACGAAGACCAAATCCACCTGCCCGACCGGGCCGTTGCGGTGCTTGGCAATCTTGAGATGGGTCAAATTGGTCTTGTCGGGGTCTTTCTCATCCCGATAAATGAACATGACAATATCCGCGTCCTGCTCGAGCGAACCCGATTCGCGCAGGTCGGAAAGTTGCGGTTCTTTATCGGCGCGCTGCTCAACCGCGCGTGATAGCTGCGCGGCCGCCATCAGCGGCACATTCAACTCGCGCGCCAACTGCTTAAGCGAACGGGAAATGTAAGAGACTTCCTGAACGCGATTGTCATTGCGCGTTTCGGACGACATGAGCTGTAAATAATCCAGAATGACCAGATCGATGCCAAATTCCATGTGCAAGCGGCGGCACTTGGTGCGAAGCTGCAAAGGCGTCAGAGCGGGCGTATCATCCAGATAGATGCGCGTATCACCCAGCACTTCAATGGCATGATTAAAGGCTTCCCAATCATTTTCCAGAAGCTTGCCCGAACGCAGGCGCTGAGAATCAATGCCGGTTTGTTGGGCAATCAAACGCTGCACCACCTGCTCGTTGGACATTTCGAGTGAAAAAACTGCCACGCGTTTCTTATGGATCAGCGCGGCATTGTGCACCATGTTCAGCATCAGGGCGGTTTTCCCCATACCCGGGCGGCCAGCGGTGATTAACAGATCGGAAGGCTGCAAACCTCCCAACATCTTGTCCAAATCGGTAAACCCGGTCGGGACGCCTACAATTTCATCCCCCCGCCGGTGCAGTTCTTCAACATGATCGTAGTAAAGCGACAGTACTTCACGAATGGGTACCACATCGTGACGCATTTTGCGTTCGCCAACGTTAAAAATAGCCTTTTCGGCCTCACCCATAACCGTGTCAATGGCTTCTTTTTCATCGTAAGCCAGGCTGGCAATGCTATTGGCGGCTGTCAGCAGTTTGCGCCGGATGGATGTGGCTTCAACGATCTTGCCGTAGGCTTCGGCATGCAGGGTTGTAGGAACCTGATTCAGAAGCGCAGTCAGGTAAGCCGGGCCGCCGATCTCTTCCAGGCGGCCCATATCCTCCAGCTCCTCGCTGACCGTCAGGCTGTCAACCGGCACACGGCGTTCCTGCAAACGGACGTAGGCTTCCCAGATAAAACGCAGGCGGTGGATATAAAAATCATCGGTCTGCAAAAACTGCGCCAGATCATAAAAGACTTCCGGGTTGATCAATACAGCGCCAACCACGGCCTCTTCAGCCTCACGACTGTGGGGCAGACCGCCGCCGGAAGCGCTGGTTTTTTCTTCCCCATACGGGGCTTCTTGAGGAACAAAATCAGCCATGGAAATACTCGTTTGCCTGTATCTGGATAAATTTCGAAAAAAAGTCAAACTTAAGCGCGAACAAAATAAACCACCCTGCCATCGACGCGAATAAACCGCCAGCAGGCCAGTTGACACACCGCAGGGGTTGAATTCTCACTATTGAAAAAAAAGGACACGCTCGATGTTTATTTTACGATCGTCGTGTCCTTGGTGACCAGTGCAGATGTACTAATTATTCTTGGGTTTATCGGGGTCGTCAGGTTCACTGGGCGGCTTGCTGTTGTCGAGCTTGCTCAGGAAATCTTCAAAAACCGAGAGCCTGCCGATATCTTCGACCGGGCCAGTCGATTTGGAAGGAGCCGGGACGCTGGGTGCAATCGGGGCAGGCGCCGAGGTTTGGGAAATATCATTCAGGGCAGAGGTTTTGGGTGGCTTGCGAGATCGCAAATCCTGCTCTGGAGCGATGCCAGCCGTTGTCATCACAGAAGGATCCACCATGATCGGCACATGTGCGCGAACTGCCAGGGCAATCGCATCAGACGGGCGCGAATCAATGTTGATGATGTGCCCATCTGCTTCGGCTACGATGTTACCGTAAAAAATATCTTCGCGCAAAGCCACAATCTCAACCCGTTTGATCTGCGCGCCAAAGGTTGTAAATAAATTCTTGAGAAGGTCATGGGTTAATGGTCGGACAATCTCAATCTCATTCAAAGCTACGGTAATCGACTCGGCTTCGTAAGGCCCAACCCATATCGGTAAATACCTGTCGTTGTTCGAATCGCGCAACACCACCAACCGTTGTGGCGACATTAGACTTACGCGTACGCTATCGATCGTTACTTCCACCATTTCAGACATAAGCACTCCTGTATAGTATGCCTATTTTACTGCGTCTTAAGAAATTTTGCGAATTTCTGACCATCATTCTGATGAATTCTTTATATAACGTCCCCAGTCACCAACGAAATGCTCCGCACAAACAAAAAGTGCAACGCACAGCGCTGTGCATGGTTCCTTATGGATTGATGAGCGTGCAGAGTATACAACCATTGATGCTGTTTTATGATTTTTAGTCTGTCGTTATTTTCCACCCAGACATCCACCTAAAAACTGCGAACAAAGTCTTTTACAAAACGCCCTATGGGAATCAGGCCAACAGCCAATCCTCCCGTATAATTGAGCGCATGTTCTCCCGCCGTTTGCTTAATTTTGCGCGTTCCTCCGGTATCGCCCTGACCCTGACCATCCTGCTCGGATGGATCGGAGGCGTGCTGACCATCCTACAGGCCTGGTATCTGGCTTCCATTGTAAATGCCGTCTTCTTGAAGGGCGCAACACTCAACGCGCTCTGGCTGCCGCTGGGTATTTTGCTGGCGGTCGTGGCAGGCAAGGCGCTCAGCATCTGGGGCGCAGAGGTTAGCGCCAACGCGGTGGCACAGCGGGTTAAATCCGACCTGCGCGGGCGGTTGCTCGAACACCTGACCGCCCTGGGCCCGGCTTTCACACAGGGTGAGCGCACCGGAGAATTGGCCACAGCCGCCGTGGAAGGCGTGGAGGCCCTGGATGCCTACTTCAGCCAGTATTTGCCGCAGTTGGTGCTGGCAGCCTCCATCCCGCTCACCATTCTGATCCTGATCTTCCCGATTGATATCCTGACCGGTGCCGTCTTCCTGCTGACCGCACCGCTCGTGCCCTTCTTCATGATCATGATCGGCCGGAATGCTGAGGCGTTGACTGGCCGGCAGTTCGCCAGCCTGAGCCGCCTTTCGGCCCATTTTTACGATGTGCTCCAGGGTCTTACAACCCTCAAGGCCCTCGGCCAGGCCAAAAGCCAGGCAAAGGTGATCGCTGATGTCAGTGAACGCTATCGCGACATGACCCTGCAGGTATTGCGTATCACCTTCCTCTCAGCCCTGGCGCTTGAACTGCTCACCACACTCAGCACCGCCATCGTAGCGGTCGAAATCGGTATCCGGCTGCTGTATGGGCAGATGGAGTTTTTACCGGCCTTTTTCATCCTGGTAGTGGCGCCAGATTTCTACCTGCCCCTGCGCCAACTGGGATTGAAATACCACGCCGGCATGTCCGGCTCCAGCGCCGCCAAACGCATCTTTACAATCCTGGATACGCCCCTGCCCGCCCACGCACGCATTAACACCACGCAACAACCACAACCGCTGGCTGTCCCCGCGAACCCGCTGCGTTTTGAGATCAACTTCGAAAAAATCACCTACCAGTACCCGGAGCGCGACACACCCGCCCTGCGGGAAGTCTCCTTCCAGATCAAACCCGGCCAGATCACCGCACTGGTGGGTGCATCGGGCGCTGGCAAGAGCACCATCGCCAGCCTGCTGCTGCGCTTTATCGACCCGGCCGCCGGACTGATCCGCGTGGATGGGCAGCCCCTGGCAACATTCCCGGTCGAATGGTGGCGCAGCCAGGTGGCCTGGGTACCGCAGAACCCCTATCTCTTCAATGACAGCCTGGCAGCCAACCTGCGGCTGGCCAACCCGGACGCATCCGAGACAGAGTTGATCACGGCCTGCCAACAAGCCGGATTAATGGATTTCATCGCCAGCCTGCCGCGCGGCTTCGAGAGCGTGATCGGCGAACGCGGGGCAAGACTGAGCGGCGGCCAGGCGCAGCGTCTGGCCCTGGCGCGCGCCTTCCTGAAGAATGCCAACTTTCTGCTGCTGGACGAACCCACCTCCAGCCTTGATCCCGGCCTGGAAGCCGAATTACGCGGCTCTGTGCAGAACTTGCTGCGCGGGCGCACAGCGTTGGTGATCGCCCACCGCCTTTCAACCGTTTACCAGGCTGGTCAGATTCTGGTTTTGGAAAACGGCCGTGTGATTGAAACCGGCCAACATGCCGCGCTGGTAGCGCGGGGCGGGCTGTATGCCGCCCTGGTTGGAACGCGGGGCGGACAAACAAATGGGGTCGAAATTGGATAACAACCAGGCGATTGACATGAAAACGCTGCGGCGTTTGCTCGGCTTTGTGCTTCCTTTCTGGCCCGAAGTCCTGCTCTCGACTTTGCTGGGTGCGCTGACCATCGGCGCCAGCATCAGCCTGATGTCCACCTCCGCTTACCTGATCTCGATGGCTGCCCTGCATCCATCCATCGCGGCTATCAGCGTGGCGGTAGTGGGCGTGCGATTTTTCGGCATTTCGCGCGGCGTTTTCCGCTACCTGGAGCGGCTGGCCGCGCATTCACTGACTTTCAAGGTGCTGGCCCGGCTGCGGGTCTGGTTTTATCAGGCCATCGAACCACTGGCCCCGGCCCGCCTGACGGCCTCGCGCTCGGGTGACTTGCTCAACCGGATCATCTCCGATGTGGAAACGCTCGACAACTTATATGTGCGGGTGCTGGCGCCACCGTTGGTGGCAGTCATCGTAATCCTGAGCATGGCCGTTTTCATGAGCAGCTTTTCCCCCTGGCTGGGGTTGATCCTGGCGGCCTTCCTGCTGGCAATCGGCGCGGGGCTGACGGCTTTATCCCTGGGATTGAACCATAAACCCGGTCAGATGTTGACGAATGAACGCGCGCTCTTGCGCGCCGAATTGGTGGATGTAGTTCAGGGTCTGCCCGACCTGGCAGCCTTCGGTCAGGCCAAAACCTGGCTGAGCAAGGTCAAAGCAGCCAGCGAACGGTTGGGAAACGTGCAGACACGCATGGCACGCCTGAGCGGCATCCAGTCCGGGTTGAACAGCCTGCTGGTGGGTTTGGGTGTGTGGGTATTGCTGATGGTTTCCATCCCAATGGTCACAAACGGCGCCTTGAACGGCGTTTACCTGGCAGTCATTGTACTGGGCGCCATGGCCAGCTTTGAGGCGGTCCAAAACCTGCCCCAGGCCGCTCAATTGCTGGAAGCCAACCTGCAATCCGCACGGCGGCTGTTTGAAATTGCCGACAGCGCCCCAGCCGTGCTGGAACCATCCACGCCCTTAGCGCGCCCCGCCACGGCAAACCTCTGTGTGCAAAATTTGAGCTTCGCATACGAAACCGGGCTTGTGCTGGATGGGATCAGTTTTGACCTGCCCCCCGGTAAAAAAATGGCGATCGTGGGCCCGAGTGGCGCCGGAAAATCCACCATCGCCAATCTGTTGATGCGTTTCTGGGAGTTCAAGCAAGGCGATATTCTGCTGGATGGTCAGGATATCCGCGCCTACACTCCGGTTGACGCACGCCGCATGTTCAGCCTGGTCAGCCAGGGCACTTACCTGTTCAACGCCAGCCTGAGCGAGAACCTGCGGCTGGCGCGCGCCAGCGCCACTCCTGAAGAGATCGAGTCCGCCTGCCAGCAGGCCAAACTGCACGATTTTGTCAACACGCTCCCGAAAGGTTATGAAACCCTGGTGGGTGAGCGTGGGGTGCAGTTCTCGGGCGGCGAGCGCCAGCGTGTGGCCATCGCCCGCGCCTTGTTGAAAGATGCCCCGCTCTTCATCTTCGATGAGCCCACCGCCAACCTGGATGCCAGCACTGAGCGCCGCCTGGTGGAAACGCTGCAGCGCGTGGTCAAAGACAAATCCGTGCTATGGATCACTCACCGCCTGGTGGGCTTGGAAGAGATGGATGAGATATTGGTAATGGACAGCGGCCGCATCGTCGAACGCGGCACCCACGCGGGGCTGCTTGCACAGCAGGGGCTGTACTGGAAGCTGTGGGGGTTGCAGTTCTTCTAGTTTGGTTAATTTTCCGTTTTCCACTGTTATGAAAATAAACTGTGTATCCTGGGTAGCGCTCGTTCCAGCGCATTTTCATTCTTACTGAACTTATGGGTACTTTCCATTGGGGTGCCCCGTGGGACATGTAGTCTAATCACTCGCCCGTACTGCTGTAACAGTCGAACTTCAGATCCATGGGCGTTGTGACCGAAGCCGGCCAGTTGGTTTTGTCGATCTGATAGCCGCTCAGAGAACCCACGACCGGCCCCAGGGCGTTCGCGGCCCAATAATCCGACAGGTTGAAGGCCTGCCAGGATTTGTCGCGGGCGCTGCGGTTGGAATCTGCGAATTGGATGCAGGCCAGCACTGCGCCGACGCGGTCGCGGGCAACTGCAGGGGCGCCGGGAGCCGCGTAGGCGTTCACCAGCGCCGGAACTGCATCCGGCGAGAGAGTCGCCAGGTAACCGACATCCAGCGCCTGCCCCTGTTCAAAACGGGACAGGTTGCGCTGAACAATGAAGGCATCCACATTCAGCAGCAACAGCGATGCGGAAAAACCAAGCCCGGCCAGCAAAGCGGCCAGGGCAAACGCGCGCTGGCGCTTGAAAAGGTTAAGCAGCACCACGCTCGCCAGCAAAACCCCGACCCAGATCATAAATATATGAATATAAGTGCGCAGGCGGGTGAAGCCGTAGGCATCCTCATACAGCACCAGCCGCTGGTAGGCTGATACCAGGATGACCGCCACCAGCGCCAGCAGGGTTACGCCGAGACCCGAAAAAAACCGCTGACGCAAAAGGGTTTCGCGCCGGGTGATGGTCGAAAGGCCCAGGAAGAGCAGCAGGGCAAAGAAGGCCACCGTAACCAGCTCGCCAAAACCTTTATGCACATACTCAGCATAGGTGAAGCCGCTCAAATTGATATTGGCCTGACCTCCAAAAAAATACTGGAACTGGATCATGACAAAGGCGGCAAACAACAGCACCACGCTGCCCAGCACAATCCCGGCTTCGGTGAACCCCAAAAAGGCAGGAATGAGCGGTTTTTCCAGGCCGAGCAATTTCTCATCCGTTGAACGCTGCGCGGCGTGCAGATACACTCCCGCCAGGGCATAAGCCGCGACAATGATATAGGTGAAACGGAAGATATATTCCGGCAGGTTTTCGATGCTGAACAGGGCAGTAATGCTCGCCAGCCGCTGCGCAAAGATCAAGTCAGCCGAGGCCAGCAGAGCCGCGAAAAAAGCCACCACAGGCACTGCGAAAAACACGCCGCGCAATACCGGAAAAATGCGGGTGATGCTTTTTGGAGCGTTTCCCGCTTCATCCTTTGCAGGCCGCAGGCTGGTGAAGAAACGAATGGGACGGGCAACGAGGCTGCCAACCAGATCCAGACCGCGCACAAAGTAGTCGGCCAGACTGTAAAGCGGCCACTGGCCGCCGCGATAGCTGACTGCCACACCCGTCATCATGAAGAGTGTGAGACCATGTGCCAGCACGGCGCTGAGCGGTTCCTGGCGCAGGACTGAGAAAACGATAAAGAATAGGAACAACGGGAACAACCACCAGGTAGCCCGCGCCGGGCGCAGACCGTCCAGCCACAACAGGATCAATCCGCCCAACAGGGTGACCAGCGCATAAATGGCAAAATTAAGACCGGGGCTATGTTTGAAAAAAAGAAAATCCAACAACCAGCCCAGGAACAGGGCCGTGATCCACAGACGAGCAGGCTGCTTTTGCATAAAAACCTCCATGATTTTCTTTTCAGGATAGTCCCGGCGAACTGGCAAGTTCTCTCTGATAGCTTCTGAGAGTATCAGAGACGAATTTTTTCCATTGGGACGAATAATCAAACCGCCAAGGCACGAGGTATGCAAAGTTTATTTATTCCAAGCCGCTTTTCCTGGCGCATTTTGTTTCTCTTCGGTAAATTTTTACCGGATCGGTACAGCTATCTGATGATATGAATTCCCTTTACGGCTTAATCCTACTATTGACATCCGATTAAGATTATGTAATACTATCAACATCATCAGGAAACAATATTTTTTATTGCTATCCTTTCATAACAGGAGGTGATGTCTAGCATGGACAGTTCCAGTAGTATCCAACGCGGCGCAATGGCATCCCTCCTCGGTCTCCGATAAGGAAGCCATTGCGCCAACTGAATGCCGTCCGAAAGGGCGGCATTCTCATTTTAAGTTACTCGTCGCCGAAAGAAATGCCGATACTGCGCGCCGTGACAACCTCTTCACCATGGGGATCAACACGTTTAGGGATGGCAATCGCATCCAGGAGCGGCATATCCGTGATATGACCAGCCGCCAGCGTCACCATGCGGTCAAAATGCCGAGCGGCAGCCACGCGCACCGCCGCCGAGCCGTAACGGGTAGCCAGCCAGCGGTCAAACGCCGAGGGGGTGCCCCCGCGCTGGACATGCCCAAGCACGGTGACGCGCGTCTCGATGCCGTTTGCCTCCAGGTATTCGCCCAGCTTTTGCCCAATCCCGCCCAGCCGCGGCACATACATCTGGTCACCGGGCCGGTTGTAGATTGGGTCAGCATCCTGAGCTTTGGCGCCTTCAGAAACCGCCAGGATGCTGAAGGAACTGCCGCGCGCCTTGCGATCCAGCACCTTCTGTAAGACTGAGTTCCATCTGAAGGGGATTTCAGGGATCAGAATTACATCCGCACCGCCCGCCACACCTGAATGCAGGGTGATAAAGCCCGCATCGCGGCCCATCAACTCGATGATCATGGCACGTTGATGTGATTCCGCGGTGGTATGCAGACGGTCAATGGCTTCGGTGGCAATGTTCAAAGCAGTATCGAAGCCAAAGGAAACCTCGGTGCCGTGGATATCGTTGTCGATCGTCTTGGGCACGCCCACCACTGGAATGCCGCGCAGATACAAATCATGCGCAAAACGCAGCGTACCGTCGCCGCCAATCATGATCAGGGCATCCAGCTTTTGTTCCTTGATAGCCTGAACAATGTCAGTGGATACATCGACAATCACTTCCTTACCATCCTGCACAACCTTGCGGGCATACGCATTTCCACGGTTGGCGGTGCCCAGGATGGTGCCTCCGCGCGGCAGGATACCGCGAACTTCTGCGGGAGTGAGCGGGAAAACCCCGCCGGGCATCAGGAAACCGTCCAGACCGTTTTTAATACCCAGCACATGACATCCATAATCGTTGACAGCCGTTTTCACCACCGCGCGGATGACCGCGTTCAATCCGGGCGCGTCACCACCGCCGGTCAGAACTCCAATACGTTTCACAAGCGCACCTCCTCCCAACCATAGCATCCAGAATTCGGATCGAGTTTAATTTGACGGGAAACATGCAGTTTACATGCTTCCCATTTATTGATGATACTCCAAAATCATTCACCGCTGCCTGCGTTCCAAAATGCTTCTCCTGCTGCCATGCTTTGCACAACGTGCGGGGCTTATTGATCTCCAAATTTGTGATAGGGATGAGTATAATGATGCCATGCGAAACCGATTGTTGCTTGCCGCCCAAAAACTTTCAAACTTTCTCGTACCATTGGCCGCCGTTGCGATCCTGGTGGCTTTTCTGAATATCGCCCCACCTGGGATTTTAAGCGACGCCGACGCCATCGGTTACGCGGTGTGCCACCGGCTGGACTCGCACTCGTTTGACATCGCGGGCCGCCAGCTCCCGCTGTGCGCGCGCTGCACGGGCATGTACCTGGGCGCAGTGATAGGGCTGGTTTTTCTCAGCCTGCGCTACGGTCGCAGCACGGGCCGGCCATCCAAAGGCGTCATCGCCATCCTGGTGCTGTTCTTCCTGGCCTTTGCTCTGGATGGATCCAATTCATACCTGACCCTGATGAAATCGGTCTACGGCGGGCGTTTAAACTTCATTCCCGATTTGTACCAACCCAACAACACTTTGCGCCTGTTCACGGGCTCGGGAGTCGGGCTCGGCATGGCCGTGGCAATTTTTTCAGCCTTTAACCAGACCTTCTGGCAGAACTGGGACGACAAACGCATCCTCGGCAAACCATGGGACTTCGTGATCCTGATCGCGGTGATGATAGGAATCGATTTGCTGGTATTGCCAGAATGGGATTGGACGCTTTATCCGCTCGCCCTGGTGAGTTCAGGCGGCGTTTTGCTGCTGTTGACCATGGTCTACAGTATGCTATGGACAATGTTCGTGCGCCAGGAAAACCAATTTATGCGTTTGGGCCAGGCCTGGCTGCCTATCCTGGCTGGGTTAACGATCACCCTGCTGCAAATCACCACCATCGACGTGGTGCGGCTCTGGCTGACGCACACTTGGGGCGGCTTCCCGCTCGGCTAAACTCACAGATACATTTTCAGGCGGGCTGGATATAATAGAGGTGATGGAACTATTGCAGGGTATTTTCTCCGCATTTGGACTTTCAGCCAGCGCCGGGTTGAATGCTTATATTCCCCTGTTTATCATCGCGGTTATCTCCCATTACACAGACTGGTTTAAACTCAACCCGCCTTATGACGCGCTTGGCAATCCCTGGATTATGATCCTGCTGGGCGTGCTGATCATCATTGAATTTCTGGCCGATAAAATACCGGCTGTCAATCACCTGAACGATCTGATTCAGACATTCATCCGGCCTTTGGCGGGCGCCATCGTTTTTGCCGCCTCGGCACGGGCGCTGACCGGGCTCAACCCGGTACTATCATTGGCCAGCGGCTTGCTGGTGGCGGGTGGCGTGCATGTGGTCAAAGCCGGGGTGATACGCCCGGCGGTAACCGTTACCACCGGCGGCGTGGGAAACATCCCTGTCAGCCTTACAGAAGATCTGATCTCCGCCACCACATCCATATTGGCATTGCTCCTTCCCGCCCTGCTCGCCATTTTCGTTATCATTCTTACGCTCCTGTTGCTGCGCTGGCGCTGGAGGCGATCTAATTCAAACGCCTGACCTTATTTCTCTGGAGGAGAAACACTATGAAAAACCGCGGAATGATCATCACAATCGTTTTACTGCTTTTATGCTGCTGCTGTTTGGTGTTCTTGGGCGTGGGCTGGCTGTATGGAGACCAGTTGATGCAGATTTTTAAGAGTGGCGCTATCTAAAATCAGCGCTCGGTCCACTGGAATATTAAAATAAAACAACCCGGAGATGATTCTCAGCTGTTTTGATTTAATCCATACTGAACTTATCGGTACTTTCCATACCACCTGGCAGTGACGAGTGGAACAACTCGCGCAGTTCTTGAATAGCCTGCAACGCCCTGGCGCGGGTGGGCTCATCCAGCTCGGCGGCTTCAAATTCATCTTCATCCAGCACCGTCTGCCCGCCGTGCGGGGTTACCCACAGAT
>CAIWAX010000256.1 GCA_903910795.1 uncultured Anaerolineae bacterium | reverse complement strand
CACCTGTGCGCTCGCGGATTGGCACATGCACTGGGGTAATACCGGCTTCCTTGATATTCAGATTTTGATCGCGAGGTAGAACTCCGTTCTCGCGCAGCAGATAGGCGGTCAGATTCCAAGAATCATCATCAGAGAGCGATCCAGGATTCCACCAGGGCATTGTACTTTTGATGTAGGTTTCAAGTTCCTGAACGGTGGTGAATCGCTGCAAGGTGTTTGGTCCGATGATTGCAGGTACCAGCCGTGGCAGCGTAAAACCCGGTGTGGGGTGATTGGGGGCGTGGCATTTGGATTTCCAGCAGTTCATATCCAACCCAAAACCGCCCTGCCGCCATTCATCCGTCAAGCCCTGGCCTTTATCCCCGTGGCAGGACAGGCAGATGCCCCAATACGGGATCGCCCCTTTGTCGGCCATCGTTGGAACGGCGGGCAATATTGGCTTGTTAAGGCGCGGAGACAGTGGCCCCATTGGGTTGGGCTCATTTGTTGCCGCCGGGGGTGGGCCTTCGGGTGGCTGGCCTCCTGAAGCCCGGGCAATGCTGGCATTTGCGGTCAAGAAATACAACACGCATAGGATGATTGGAAGAAAAAATAGTTTAGCCACGCGCTGCGTGGAGGGTGAAGTCATACTTTTAAGGTCTTAATTGGTCATCCTGCGTATCGGACAGGTCGGAATTATCGTTCTGAAGATCACCGTGATTATAGGCTTCCAACCACTGCTGGGCTTCTTGCATTTTCTCGCCGGGAACGCACACCTGGATCCTGCCCATTGGCCCGCTAACCGGATAAATATAGTGCGAAACACCCTCCTGGAACAATTTGCAAGGGATGCCCTGAGCTTCGAGTGCTCCCTTCAGGATTTCTGCTTCCAACCGGTCAAATACATCTATCAAGGTGATCCACTCAGCTTCTGACATGATTTATCTCCAGACAATGATAAATATAGGGGTAAATTCCTCTTTCATTATATACAATAATGCTGCCGCGCAACGACTGAGCGTAAAACAAATGCCACCTGCGCAGGTGGCATTTGCTGAAAGTTTGATGTTGGATTACTTTGGGGCGCTAAATTCGGCCACGATGCGTAATATATCGAAACCTTCCGCGTAGGGCCGTTCAGCCAAAGCGCCGTGTCTGACCATGGTTGCGCGCAACAGAGACGGGTCGAAATAGTATTTGTCTGTGTAGGTTTTGTATTCAGCCAGGGCAGCCAACTTGGCATCCACATCCGCCTGGCTGACCTCTACTAGAAAATGAGGAAAAAAACCGTAACTGGAGCGTACAACGTCAAAGCCAAGTACAGTAGTGCCGCGATAGGCCCGCAAGGCTTCCTCAGTTACAACATTGTGATCCTGATGAATATCTGAGCGGGTGTGGACAAAAACCATGTCGGGTTTGAAATCCTTTCGCAATTTGAGCAAATACTCCAGCACTTCCTGGCGCTTATCAGGAAATTTCCGGGTTTCAAACTGTTCAATGATTACCCGCTCCCTTGGTACTCCCAGGACAGTGTAGCTCGCCAGGTGTTCTTGAACTACATTTCTTAAATTGGGGTTTTTCTGATTATCGGAAAGGGTTACGCACAGGACTTCGCTGTGAGGCAGAATCTGGTGCAAAAAAGCACCACACCCCAATTCAATATCATCAGGATGAGCGCCGATAAACAGGATGTTTTTTCCAAAAAAATTCATATACCTCTAAAAACGCACAGAAAAACCACTGACTGCCTATTTGATTGCAAGTATTCCGCCAACCACTTTAGTCATCACCAGTTTACCATCGCGTGTGAACCAACGGGTTGCAACCTGTTCGATCTTTCTGATCAGGTTTTCGTATTCTTCCTTGTTATTGAACATGCTGGTCCAAAGTTTGCGATCTTCGCTCAGTGAAGCCCGTACATAATCAACGAAGGGTTGGACTTCAGGGAAAGTGAGCGGATTTTCGAAGGTCAACAGCTCGGTTTTTGAAAAAATGCTATCAATTGTATTGAAGATGTCTCCCTTAAAGCGGCTTGACCCGGGCATTGGTGGAATCGGCTGGTTGGAGGCTTCCTTGATGATGTCATAAAACATTTGCTTATTTTCAGGCAAAGGACCTGTGACAAACAATCTGCCGCCTGGTTTCAGTACCCGCTGGGCTTCTGTAAAAGTGAATTTCAAGTCCGCAGCATAGTAAATTGCGAAAGCGCTGGATAGAAAATCGAAGCTGTTATTCGGGAATGCAAAGCTTTTGTTGAAATCTAGAAATTGAAACATGATATTTTTGTCACCGCGGGCGGATAGCTTTTCCCGCGCTTTTGACAGCAGTTCTTCTGAAAAATCGCCGCCTGTAATATCTGCCTGACCTTTAGTATAATCACTGTAAAGAAAGCATTGTTTTCCAGCACCGCAACCAACGTCCAGAATTTTATTACCTGGTTGGGGATTAAGAACCTCGATATTCCATTTATCAATATCTCGAGCCCCGTATTTCTCATGGATGTCTATGCGTTTTAAAAGATCTTTGCTGGTTTCCTGATAATTTATTTGCATGTTATTCTCCTGAACCGCAGCTTTTCAAAAGGCTGGTGATAAGTGCTCAGGATTATACCAAACCCTTTTCAAAATTCAATCATTGAATTTTGATTTACTCACCAATACCCTGGAGTTAAATAATGGCATCCAAATCCACCATCCAATCTGTCAAGGGCACGCGCGAATTTTATCCGGAGGAAATGGCGCAGCGTAATTATATTTATTCCAGGGTGCGGCAGGCTGCACAGATGTTCGGTTTCCAGGAATGGGATGCGCCATTCCTGGAAACCATCGATCTCTATGCTGCCAAGT
>CAIWAX010000255.1 GCA_903910795.1 uncultured Anaerolineae bacterium | reverse complement strand
GTTGCC
Source organism: uncultured Anaerolineae bacterium (assembly GCA_903910795.1). Classification (GTDB taxonomy): domain Bacteria; phylum Chloroflexota; class Anaerolineae; order Anaerolineales; family Villigracilaceae; genus UBA5195. Next base: position 9,950 of record CAIWAX010000255.1, on the reverse strand, counting down.
TGTCAAGCAGCCGTCCACTTTTTTGTGGAGAATAAGTTAAAAAAATAATAATGGCCAGCCAAAAGCTGGTATATTTTGTTATCATTTCTGCGCGCGACAGGAGGTAAAATGGCAAATATCAGCAAGGTGGCCCTCTTCACAAATGAATTTCCTCCGCATGTTTATGGGGGTGCCGGTGTCCATGTGGAATATTTAAGCCGCGAACTGGCCAAATTGGTGCCGGTGGAAGTGCGCTGTTTTGGTGAACAGGATGAAACGGCACCCAATCTGCGCATCAGAGGTTACGGCCCATGGTTGGAAGCCAAGAAGGATACAGATCCCCGCTTTGGTGGCGCGCTGGATGCAGTCTACCGCAGCCTGGCGATGGCCAAGGATAACTTGGATGCCAGCATTGTCCATTCTCACACCTGGTATGTACAATTTGCCGGTTTTCTGGCTAAGAAATTATGGGGAGTGCCATTTGTTTTAACTACTCATTCTCTGGAACCTTTGCGCCCATGGAAGGTGGAACAGCTTGGGAATGCCTATCATCTCTCCACATGGATTGAGAATAATGGAATTCTGGAAGCGGACGCGATTGTTTCGGTTTCTCAAGAAACTCGGAATGATGTTTTGCGCTGTTTCCCAGGGGTGGACCCGGCTAAAGTTCATGTCATCCATAATGGGATCGACTTGGAAGAATATCGAAAGAATGAATCGGTTGAGGCTCTGGTCAAACGTGGTGTTGACCCAGAAAAACCGTTTGTGCTATTTGTTGGCCGGATCACTCGCCAAAAAGGGATTATCCATTTAGTAAATGCCATTCCCAAAATTGATCCGTCTATACAGGTGGTGCTGTGCGCTGGTGCTCCAGATACCCCGGAGATTGGGAAGGAAATGGCGGACGGTGTGGAAGCAGTCAGCGTGGGTAGGCCCGGTGTTATTTGGATTCGTGAAATGTTGCCGCGCGAAGATGTTATCCAGTTTTATTCTCACGCCGCAGTTTTTTGTTGCCCTTCTGTTTACGAACCCTTCGGAATCATTAACCTGGAAGCCATGGCTTGCGAAACTGCTGTAGTGGCTTCTGCGATTGGCGGTATCCCTGAGGTTGTCGTGCCCGAACAGACGGGGTTGTTGGTGGATTTGCAATTAAAGCCAGGAACCTTCGACCCACAGGATCCAAAAAAATATAGTGCTGATCTTGCGGCGGCAATCAATCGGGTTGGGCTTGATCCAGTTTTGCAGGAGAAATTTGGCTGTAATGGGCGCAAGCGGGTTGAGGATCATTTTAGTTGGACTTCTATCGCAAAGCGAACGTTGGATCTTTACCGTTCTCTCTAATTTCCAACATTTTGTAATTTAGTATTTTTACAAAATGTTCTCTTTGGGAATATACCCATGTTCTAAATGTTCTTTAACCATGCAACAATGATTTTTTCGGCAGGAGGCATTCAATGCAGCCCAAGGAAGGAAGAAACAGGGTAATTATCAGCGGGGTCAAACCCGAGGTCGAAGCAGGGCGCTTTCCGATTAAGCGTGTTATCGGTGATGTGACTGAGGTTGAGGCAGACGTTCTGACGGATGGTCACGATGCTCTATCCTGTGCGTTGCTTTATCGGAAAGAAGGTGACCGGAAGTGGTCAGAAGTTTTAATGGAGCCGCTTGGAAATGATCGCTGGCGCGCTTCTTTTAGGGTTTCCGAATTAGGCCGCTATCAATACACTGTTTCGGCCTGGGTGGATCATTTCAAGTCTTGGGTGCGCGATTTTGCCAAACGTGTTGAAGCTGGACAGGATGTGAAAGTCGATATCCTGATTGGGGCTGCACTGGTGGAGGAAGCAGTGCGGCAGGCGAGCAAGATGGATGCCAATTTACTGGTGAATTTTGCCTCGCAGTTACGTAGGGGGGGATCTGATGCATCCGGGCAGGCGCTTTCACCTGCCTTGTCTGGTTTGATGTCAACCTGGGGCGCCCGCCATTATGTTACTCGCTACGAAAAAGAACTTGGTGTGGTGGTGGATCGTGAGCGTGCTCGTTACGGAGCCTGGTACGAGCTTTTTCCGCGCTCGACATCGAGTGTGGCTGGACAGCATGGCACATTTAAGGATGTAGAGGCGCGCCTGCCTTATGTTGCTTCGATGGGTTTTGATGTGCTATACCTGCCGCCCATTCACCCCATTGGCACTTTGTTCAGAAAGGGCCCCAACAACGTCACTTTTGTCGAGCCAAACGACCCGGGCAGTCCCTGGGCGATTGGTTCAGCGTTGGGTGGGCACAAGTCAATACACCCCGAACTGGGCACGTTGGAAGATTTTAAGCATTTAATGCAAGCGGCCTCCACGTTTCAGATTGAACTGGCGATTGATGTAGCTTTCCAGTGCGCCCCGGATCATCCGTATGTAACCGAGCATCCGGAATGGTTTCGCAAGCGCCCGGATGGCACCATCCAGTATGCCGAAAACCCACCCAAAAAATATCAAGATATTTATCCGTTTGACTTTGAAACCGAGCATTGGAGCGAGCTTTGGAATGAACTGAAAAGCATTGTGCAATTCTGGGTTGACCAGGGTGTGCGCATTTTTCGCATCGACAACCCTCATACAAAGCCGTTCCCTTTTTGGGAATGGTTAATCGCTGAAATCAAGCAGGGTTGCCCTGAAGCCCTTTTCCTGGCGGAGGCTTTTACTCGCCCCAAGGCACTTTACGGTCTTGCCAAGCGCGGTTTTACTCAATCTTATAACTATTTCCCCTGGCGCAATACCAAGTGGGAACTGACTGAATATTTGACTGAATTGACAAAGACGGAAGTAAAAGATTATGTAGGCCCCAACCTGTGGCCCAATACGCCGGATATTCTGCCTGAATACTTGCAGTTTGGCGGCCGGCCGGCTTTTATGACTCGTTTTATCCTGGCAGCAACCCTGGGGCCAACTTATGGTATTTATGGACCTTCCTATGAGCTGTGCGATAACCTACCGCTTGCGCCCGGCCGTGAAGAATACCTTAATTCTGAAAAATATGAAATCAGACATTGGGATATCGATAGGCCTGACAGTCTAAGTACCCTGATTGGACGTGTGAATCAGGTTCGGCGTGATAATCCAGCTTTTCGGGCCAACTACAATTTGCGTTTTCATGATGTTGATAACGAACAGATTATTGCTTATACCAAGAGCACCGAGGATGGTACCAACCAGGTTTTGGTGGTGGTAAACCTTGACCCGCATTACAAACAGTCTGGCTTTATTACTCTGCCTCTTGAAGACTTGGGCATCGATGTGCGCCAGCCTTATCAGGCGCACGATTTACTTACTGATGCGCGTTACCTCTGGCAAGGGACTCGTAATTATGTGGAACTCAACCCTGAAACCGTCCCAGCGCATATTTTTGTAATCCGGAGGAAGGTGCGTACAGAACACGATTTTGATTATTATTTGTAGCCATGAACTATTCTGCTCCCTGAGTCTGGTGGTATGCCTTCGATGACATTTAAATTAATTTTCGTTTTTGCTTGACACCCTACCGGATGACCGCTATAATCAGCCCGCTTAAGAGCTATTCTACCAGCCTTCTGGATGCGATTGTAAAAGGAGTTCGTAATGCCACCACAACCAAAACGCAAACACTCTAAAGGCCGCCGTGATCGCCGCCGCGCTCATGATGCCATTGAGGCCCTCAATTTGACTGCCTGCCCTAACTGCGGCCAAATGCGTTTACCCCACGTGGTCTGCCCTAACTGCGGGCACTACAAGGGACGCGAAGTAGTCGTCGTTGAAAAAGAAAAGAAGTCATAAGTGAAAAACACAAACGCGCCGTGACCAACACGGCGCGTTTGTGTTTAATGTATTGATCGTGGTGAATGTGATCTTTTTTGCTTGGTAAATATCTGGCAAATAATCAAAATTTAGGAGAGAAAAGGTGATCCACTCAAAAACAACCGCATTTATGTTCCCCGGGCAGGGCTCACAAGCAATTGGAATGGGTAAGGCGCTTGGCGCGGAATTTCCGGAAGCGGGGGCTATTTTTTCACTGGCTGACAAAATCTTGGGATTCCCTTTATCTGAAACGATGTGGAATGGGCCTGAAGCAGCCTTAAATGATACGATCAATACCCAGCCAGCTCTTTTTGTGCATTCCATGGCAGCCTGGAATGTTTATAAGTCCAAATTTCCAAATGCTTTTCCTGGATTGATGGCCGGACATTCTCTTGGCCAACTTTCGGCAATCACGGCTGCTGGCGCATTGTCTTTTGAGGATGGGCTGTTGCTGGTGCGGAAGCGCGGCGAATTGATGAAACAGGCTGGTGAAGTTAATCCAGGCGGCATGGCAGCCATTATGGGCATCGATATTCCCAGCCTCGACAGGGTTTGCGCGGAAGCCAGCACCCCGGATGAAACTGTACAGGTTGCCAATGATAACTGTCCGGGTCAGGTTGTGATATCGGGTCATAAACCCGCCTTGGAACGCGCTCTGCTGGGCGCAAAAGCCGCGGGCGCCAAACGTGCGCTGCCGTTGGCGGTCAGCATCGCGGCTCACTCTCCTTTGATGAATTCCATTCAGGCTGAGTGGGAACAGGCGGTCAATGCTGCGGCTTTCTCAGACGTAAATATTCCTGTGGTAGGGAATGTATCCGCCAAGACTATTACAAAGGCAGCAGAATTGCGCACAGAGTTGATTTTCCAAATGCAGTCGCGCGTCCGCTGGACTGAGTCAATCAAGTGGATGACTTCGCAAGGCATAAATACCTTTGTCGAAATTGGATCGGGCACAGTGCTTGGCGGGCTTGTCAAACGCATTGTTGAAGGTGTCTCCAGCCTGCCGTTTGGGAATCCAGTTGATTTCGATGCGCTTAAGTAAGCTTCTTATTGGTAGAGTATATTAAAACTCATGACATTCTACAGGATGGTATCGTTGGTGGTGAATAGTATAATTTAATTATGATTGCGTTGCCTGACAACTCGTTTGTCAGCGCCCTTTGGCGGTGGAATCTCTATGCCTGGTCAACATTTGTTTGTTGACCAGGTATTTATTTTAAGATTCAATCCGGCTGCTTTTGAAAGAAACATGACCAAAAGGAGTACCGATGAAACTGAGTAAGCTCGCGAACGAAATTGCAGAATCGCCAACCCTGGCTTTGAATGAGGAAGCGCGCCTGTTGCGTGAGAGGGGTGAAGCTGTTATTCATCTTGGGATTGGTGAGCCGAAAAACAAAACACCCCTCAATGCCATTCTGGCCTCTGCTGCAAAGCTCACCAGCGGCGAAGTGAAATATACCCCTGCTGACGGTATGCCAGCGCTAAAGAAAGCAGTGATTCGTTACACGGAAGAAAATTACAATCGACTGGTGGCTCCTGAAAACGTTCTGATTACCAATGGGGCAAAGCAATCCATATTTAATATTTTATATTCAATTCTGAATCCACAGGATGAAGTCATTGTTCTCGCGCCATACTGGGTTTCTTATCCTGAAATGATCAAAATGTGTTATGGAAAACCCATCATCGTCACGCCAGGCAACGGGACATTTACGCCCAACTTTGAAGAGATTGAACATGCAATCACCAGTTACACCCGCGCGATTATCGTTAATAGCCCCAATAACCCATCGGGCGTAATTTATCCTCCTGAACTAATTGGCAAGCTGGTGGAATTTTGCGAGCGCAAAGGCCTGTACCTGATATGTGATGATATTTACCATAAATTGGTATTCGAGCACAAAGTCGCTCACCCGGCGTTTGAGTTTACCGGGAAGGCGGTGGAAGATTCACATATTATCGTGGTGAATGGCGTTGCCAAGGTTTATGGTATGACAGGCTTCCGAGTGGGTTGGGTGGTAGCCCCGCGTGAGCTTATCCGCGTAATGACCAATGTCACTGCTCAGACCACCTCCGGGGTTTCCCCGGTCAGCCAGGCCGCTGCGGAAGGAGCCTTGAATGGATTGCAAACGGTGGTGGAAGCTCTCAGGTTGCAGCTTGAAAACAACCGGACAGTTTTGCTGCAAGAAATGAAAACCTTCAATGGGGCCAGGCTTATCCCGCCTGAAGGGACTTTTTATGCCTTTCCAGATTTACGAGCCTTTGGCTCAAGCTCCGTTGAACTCTCGAAGTTTTTATTGAAAAAAGCTTTGGTGGTAACTGTTCCTGGAAAGGAATTTGGGATGGAAGGTTTTATTCGCCTGTCCATTTCGGGCACTGTGAAAGATGTGACCGATGGAATTGCGCGCATCAAATGGGCGCTGGACCAGACATCTCCAAATGAAATTTATATTGGCGATAAAAAAATGATTCGAGATTGGATGTAGGAGGGCATGATGAATAATTTGCTGAACATCAAAACCCCATCAGAACCGAATGCGCAAGCGCGCAAAGCCGATTACAACCTGGCAAATCACGGTATCTCCAATCTGAGAATGACTTATTGGAACCTGCCGGTTGAAGCACTGTATGAAGAAGCCATTTTCCGGGGCGAGGGGATTACTTCTCTTGGGGGGGCCTTTGTCGTAAATACCGGAAAACATACTGCTCGTTCTGCGAATGACAAATTTATCGTTCGTGAAACAGATTCTGAAGGAAATATCTGGTGGGGGGTCTACAACCGGCCGTTTGAATCCGGCAAGTTTGATAATCTATTTGAGCGCATGCTGGGTTTCTTGCAAGGGCGGGATGTGTTTGTGCAGGATGTTTTTGCGGGTGCGGATCAAAATTACAGTCTTCCGATTAGAGTTGTCACAGAACTAGCCTGGCACAGCCTGTTTGCCCGCAATATGTTCATCCTTCCAGGATCGCTGGAAGAATACCGGCGTTTTGTGCCCGAATTTACAATCCTGGCGTTGCCTTCCTTCAAAAGTATGCCGGGATTGGATAATACCGCCAGCGAGACTTTTATTTGTCTATCTTTTGATAAAAAGTTGGCGATTATTGGTAATACAGCCTATGCGGGTGAAATTAAGAAATCGGTTTTCACGATTCTAAATTATCTCCTGCCGCTGCAAGGTGTGCTATCGATGCATTGCTCTGCCAATGTCAACCCATGCGATCAAAACGATGTGGCCTTGTTCTTTGGGTTATCCGGAACGGGCAAAACTACGCTCTCTGCAGACCCAACTCGCAGGTTGATCGGTGATGATGAGCACGGCTGGAGCGATGAAGGTGTGTTTAATTTTGAGGGCGGCTGTTACGCCAAGGTGATCGGGCTTTCAGCCTCGGCAGAGCCCGAGATCTATTCCACAACCAAACGTTTTGGGACAATATTGGAGAATGTCACCTACGATCCGATCACGCGCTTTATTGATCTGGATGATGATTCCATCACGGAGAATACGAGAGCATCGTACCCATTGGAGTTTATAGAGAATGCAGTTTCAGAAAAACGAGCCGGCCACCCCAAAAATGTGGTTTTCCTGACCTGTGATGCCAGTGGTGTTATGCCGCCCATTGCCCGCCTGACGCCGGATCAGGCCCTATACCAATTTATTTCGGGGTACACTTCCAAAATTGGCGGAACGGAAGTTGGTCTTGGAAAGGAGCCTGAAATAACCTTCTCTGCTTGTTTTGGCGGGCCGTTTATGGTGCATCACCCTTACAAGTATGCAGATCTTTTAAAGCGCAAGATTAAGCGTTACGGTGTCACATGCTGGTTGGTTAATACGGGTTGGGTGGGTGGCCCGTATGGCGTTGGGAAACGAATCAGTATCAAGCACACTCGAAATCTCTTGAATGCGGCACTGACTGGCGAGCTGGGGAAGGTTGAATACTATCGCGACCCGATTTTCGGGTATGAAGTTCCAAGAGCCTGTCCTGGGGTACCAGAGAATGTGCTGGAACCCTGGTCAACATGGCCAAACCGCGATGAATATGACCGGCGTTACCGGGACCTGGCAATGAGATTTATCCAGAATTTCGCGAAATTTGCGGATGGCACCCCTAGCGAAATACTGGAAGCCGGCCCACAAATAAAATAGCCGGAGAGCCGGATGAATATTTTGAGGCTGAAAAGAGCGTTTTCATCAAAAATTCATCTTCTTCGTGTATATTTATTGCCGCAAAGGAGAAATGAAAGAAATGTATAACCGCTTTTTTCAACATCGTACACTGCAACTTACAATGTTGCTCACCATCCTCATTCTGTTGGCTGGCTGTGCAGGTCAATCCTCGGATCAACCAGGTTCCCAATCCAATAACAAACCGGCTGTTTCAACCACACCGGCTATTCCCGCTTCCGGCACTCCTGGCGCTGTCAGTTTTGCAAAAGATATCCAACCTATTTTGCAAAGTACATGCTTCTCCTGTCACGGAGGAGAGCGAATTTCCCGAGGACTGGATATGCACTCATACGCCAGTCTGATGACTGGTTCTCAAAATGGGACGGTAATCTTACCAGGTAATGCGGATAAGAGCCTTTTCATCCAATCTGTTCAATCGGGGCAGATGCCTAAACGAGGCTCGCCCTTGAGCCCATCTCAGATCAGCTTGTTAGTGCAATGGGTTAATTCGGGCGCCAAAAACAATTAAGAAAAATCCCCGCTTCGCAAAATGGAGCGGGGATTTTTTGATGGCTGTTACAGGTATTTTGTTACAAAGCCCAGGCTAACATTTGACCGATCAGGGCAACGATAATCCCCAAATGCAGGAAAAGATTGGTGCGGGAGAAAAACCAGTCCGGTAAAATGCTTACCAGGATGAAATTGAGAATAATCAATCCGATCCCTAAAATGGGCAAAAGGCCCTTTCGAGAGGAGAGAAAATTGGACAGATCATCAAGGAATTTTGAAAACCAATCGATCATGCCATACTTTCCTCCACTTCTTTGGGCGGATGGTTGGCCTGATATTCATTAAACTGGGCAACCAGCCGTCCAGGGATGCGTCCGTGGATCATCACGCCTCCGCGCGTATGCTCGATGCGTTCAATCTGACCAGATTCATGGAATAACGAAATAAGTTGGCCTTGCTGATATGGCAGAAACACCTTGATAGCTGCAAAAGTTTCGTATAGCTCTTCCTTGACTTTTTGAATTAATTCCGGAATACCGGCGCCCGTGACGGCGCTGATTGCCAATGCCAGGGGGTATTGCTCAAGGATGGATTGGAGCATTTCTGGATCTTGTAACTTATCAATTTTATTTAAGATTGTTACAACCGGGATGTGTTCAGCGCCGATCTTGTTCAATGTTTCAACAACCGATTGGAATTGGGCCAGCGCATTGGGGTGAGAAACATCAACAATGTGAAGTAATAATTCTGATTCTGTAATTTCTTCCAACGTTGCGTGAAAAGCTTCCACCAGGGTGGTAGGCAGCTTTTGAATAAAACCTACTGTATCAGTGAACAAACCGTTGTAGCCTCCGGGCAATTCCACACGCCGGGTAGTCGGATCAAGGGTGGCGAATAACTGGTTGGCTGTGTAGACATCTGCGTTGGCCAACCGGTTCAACAAAGTGGATTTACCCGCATTGGTATAACCAACCAGCGAAACCGTCGGAATTTTGGATCGTTTCCGTTGGGCGCGATAACGCTGGCGGTGTTCGCTGACTTTCTCCAGTTCTTTTTTCAGATGGGATATTTTATTGCGGATCTGACGCCGGTCTACTTCCAGTTGGGTTTCACCTGGTCCGCGCAGACCAACGCCACCGACACCCCCTGAGCGTCCACCGCCGCCGCCGCCCTGGCGCGCAAGGTGTGTCCACTGGCGAGTAAGGCGTGGCAGGTAATATTCATATTGGGCGAGTTCAACCTGTAAGATACCTTCGGCGGAGTGGGCATGTTGAGCAAAAATATCCAGGATCAGGCCGGTTCGATCCATGATCCGGACATTGGGCGCCAGCAATTCTTCCAGTTCGCGCTGATGTCGAGGGTTGAGCTCATTATCGAAAATAACGAGAGTTGCTAGAGTTTCCTCACATAGACTCTTCAATTCTTCCACTTTGCCGGAACCTATGTATGTTTGTGGGTGCGGCCGGTCCATTTTTTGGGT
>CAIWAX010000254.1 GCA_903910795.1 uncultured Anaerolineae bacterium | reverse complement strand
CCAAGCGTATCTGGCTTATGTAACCCGTAGTGTTCAACCGTTATCTGATGAATACATTTTCTTAATTTTTTGGGTGTGCTGGCCCAGGCGATATAAGCCGCCTTTTCCCATCCCCAACCAGCCAATATTAATTCTTTGTATTCATCGACCCAGCTTGCTTTTTCTTCCAGGATTATTTCCGTTTCCATGGTCATTCTTCGTTCAGTGGAAGAATTGCGCCGTATGTTGAGTTTGACAAGCGGGGTATCGTCAAACATGGTTTGTTGTTTGCTGTCACTTTTTCTTCTCCAATATATTTTGCCTTTGACGTTTTTCATGGCAGGCCTCCTTTGGTCAGTTTGGCACCGAACGCTTTGCCTGGCAAAGCGTGGGAGTCTTCATCCAGGTATAGTTCATATACCCATAGTTTACTGAGATTCAGGATAGAACGTCAAGGTTTGCAGAATATATGTTCTGTGCTCGCCGGTCTGCTCCGGATTGGCGCTGGCAGCACACAAGCATAAATTGGGAGTATGATTGATACGAAATCTGTGATGGATTGCTGCGCACGAAGGGCTTGTGAGTTCTCGCACAGGCACTGATGTGTCATTAAATAATTTTTGGCAACAGGAACAAAACCTTATGAACCTACCCTTACGTCCAACCCACGTCGTTGTCAATTTAGACCAGCTTCGTCGAAATGCTCAGGCCATCCGCGCCAGGGTAGACCCGGCCAAAGTGCTGGTTATGCTCAAGGCCAATGCCTACGGGCATGGCGTGGATGGTGTTGCGCCGTATATCGAGCCTTACGTGGATGCCATCGGCGTGGCTGTCCTGGATGAAGGTGTGCACCTGCGCCAGATTGGCATTACGAAACCGATTCTGGTGGCAGGCGGCACGCTCCCGGAGCATGTCCCCTATTATCTGGAATATAACCTGACTCTGACGGCCTCCGCGCCCGAAGTGCTGGATGCCGCCGAAGCTGCCGCAGCGGCGGCCGGGAGAGCCCTGAAGGTGCATCTCAAAATTGATACGGGTATGGAACGGGCGGGGGTGCGCTGGTACGAAGCGGAACCATTTATTGAGAAATCCCTGGGCTGCCCGCATCTTGAAATAGAAGGGATTTACACTCACTTCGCCAATAGCGAAACGCTCGAACCCGCAGGGGGCATGTCCCCTGGAATGACGCGGAAATCCGGCTTTTCGTATCCCAGCACACAGCTTCAGCGCTTCAAAGATGTCCTGTCAATTTATGAAAAACACGGACTGCCTGTTCCGCCTCTCCGGCACGCGGCCAATTCGGCGGCCATCCTGAACCTGCCGGAAAGTTATTTTGATATGGTGCGCCCCGGTGTGATGTTCTATGGAATAATCCCGGATTTTGAATGGGACGGTGTTTATGCTGTGCAAGAGGATGTGTTGCGGACTGTGCCGGTTGCGCCAGCTATGACCTGGAAAACCCGGGTGGTTTACAGCAAACAGACCCTGCCGGGCAACCCGGTCAGCTACGGCTCGCTGTGGGTTTCAGATCACGCGGTCACCACGGTAACGATCCCGTGCGGTTATGGCGATGGCTATTTCCGGCGGATGACCAATCAGCCGAAAGTGATTATCAACGGGAAGAAATATCAGCAGGTTGGCCGCATCTGTATGGATCAATGCATGGTGAACCTGGAAGCTGATCAGGCCAGCCTGGGGGATGAGGTGATCCTGATGGGGGAATCTGCAACCCACGGGGCACATGGCAGTCCCGAAATTATCCGCGCAGAAGATTTGGCTGTCTGGGCCGGCACCAACACTTATGAGGTGATGACAAACATCAGCGCGCGCGTACCGCGCACTTATATTACGGAATAATCCCGGTTCTCGCCTGGGATCGAAAAACTGGCACTGCTGGGTACCAAAACCATAAAGCTTTGTGCTCCTGGTGTCCACAGGACATGTAAAAAAATAGTCGAAAATAAGTTGACCCGCATCGCTGTTATACCGAATTGGTGGGGCGGAACGTGAGCGGCGATATCATTCCGCACCTAAAAGTGATGCTTTGGAACAAAATAAAGTAAAATAAGAGCATATTCGAGAGATTCCAGCCTGGCGCATTGGATTGGATTGGCAGACCCTGGTTTCAAAATTAGCTGGATGACGCGCGTGCCATGCTGGTTCAGGTCTGGTCAAAAGTTCGCCAGCACCTGTCTTTTTCCCCATACCAGCCTGTGTATGCAAAACAGATTACCCAATTGGCTTGGTTTGCCGATGGTTCTGGGTGGATATTGAACGTTCGCATGGTTTGAAAATGCAAGGAAAGCAATATACGACAGGGGAGGAAGGGGTCTTTGAACGCGCCCTTTTTTTTATCTCATTTTCGGCAAGGAAATTGTGCATGGCAAAAGTTGTTTACACTGATACTGATATTGAAGAACAAGCCAGGCTGGGGATTAAATCCATCCATCTCGACGAGAATGCAATTTTGACGGATGTGGCGTATGAAAAAGCCAAACTGTTAAATATTGAAATTGTTCGCAACGGCCCAAATACCCCCCCTAACGCGCCGGTGCGCCCATATCTGAATGACCCGGTGCTGCGCCGCGTTCCAGCCGTGCCGGCCCCCGTAAAGATCAAAACCATCCAGGCCCCTGGCCGGGATATATTACATTATCCAGCCGATGTGAGCGAGGAACATCTGCGCGCGGCCATTATCAGAACCGGGCAAATACTGTATGACAGCGGTTTGATGATTTCGAACGATGGGAATATTTCAGCGCGCATGGCAGATGGTAATATTTTGATGACGCCCGCGGGCGTTGGCAAGGGCCGCATTCAACCCGTGGATTTATTGGTTATCAATATTGATGGCAAGCTGCTGAGAGGAGCTGCCGACCCAACCCTCAAGCCCTCTTCCGAACAGCCCATGCACCTGGAAGTATATCGCCAGCGTCCGGATATCCGGGCCGTTATTCACACCCACTTGATTTATGCCAATGTTTTAGCCATCTCCCAGGGTAAAGTGCGCATGGATGTTATTCCAGAGGCCGCCATCGCCTTTGGAGAAATACCGATCACCGATTTTTCCATGCCATCCTCGCCGCAAAACGCCGAAGCTATTCGCACCCTGATCAAGGATCACGATGTGATGTTAATCCGCAATCATGGCAGCCTGACAATCGGGAAGACCCTGGATGAAGCCTTGATTAACCTGGAACGTCTGGAGCATGTCTCCAAAACATTAACTTACGCGGAACTGCTGGGCGATGTGAATGCCCTGCCCCCAGATATGCTCGAGGCAATCGCAAAAATTGTGGAACAATCAAAGAAGAAAAAGGAATCCCGCTAGCGCCAGCTCTATTCATATCAGGGGGAAGCGGGCTGTTTCGCTGTAAAATATTGGCTGTTTGATTTTATGATTGGAGTTTAGATGCTGATCGCGAAAGTTATTGGAACGACTGTCTCAACCATCAAAGATGAAAAACTGATTGGCCGTAAACTGCTGGTTGTCCGCCAGACGGATGAACATGGCGTCACTTCCGGGAAACCTTATGTAGCCATCGATACAGTGGATGCCGGGGTTGGGGACCTGGTCTTGACCTGTTCCGGGTCTTCTGCCCGCCAGACGGATATTACCAAAGATACCCCGGTGGATGCTGTCATCATGTCAATCATTGATACCCTGGAAGTGGAAGGAAAGATTGTCTTTCAAAAATATCCAGCCCGGCAGGGTTCATAATTCACGCCTGAAAAAGGCCAGGATGAAACTACAATGCTTTTAGGCGTCGTAAAAGGTACCGCGGTTTGCACGATAAAATATCCAGGAACAGAAGGCCTAAAGTTTCTGGTTGTTCAACCTGTCAATAAAAAACTGGAATCGGTCGGCCTGCTTCAAATTGCGGTGGATACAGTGGATGCGGGCTACGGCGATTTGTGTGTGATGGTCCGTTCGCGCGAAGCCTCCCTGGCGCTGCATGAACCGAAGGCCGTGCCACTGGATCTGGCCCTTGTTGGGGTGGTGGATCAGTATCAAATTCGCCCCAACAGTGAGTTTAATTTGGTTATGAAACGCGGTAGCAATAGCTACACGTAAAAGAGTACAGCCTTGATTATTGGAAAAGTTATGGGCACAGTGGTAACGACCATTGGCCATCCGCATTATAAATCTCGCCGCTTGCTGGTTGTGCAGCCTTTGGCTCTGGAGGGCGATGCTGCAGAGGATGATGACTTTATCGCTCTGGATAACACTCAGGCTGGCATTGGGGATACTGTCCTGGTTTTGCGCGAAGGCACCGGAGCCCGTCAGGTATTACAAAATCCACAGGGCTGTGTGATTTCAGTCATCGTTGGGATTGTAGATACGGTAAACCTGGAGACTACTTGAGGTTGCCTTCTCAATGAAGCATCTTTGATCATTTCAAAAAGATATTGTTCTATGGCAAGTTTCTGGTTCAGTATGATTATGCCAAAACCAAGACGCGGGTGAGTAGTTACAAAATCATTATCTTAACATCTATATAAATCAACAAAAGGAACAAACCGGGGAGATTCTGGTTTGTTCCTTTTGTTTTGTGTGCGAAAACAGGCTATTTGTGTTATTCGGCAAGCAGCCGGGTGATCGATTCGGTCATTGAAGCCAAGATAAAGAAGCACGAAGTCGCGCCGGCATCCAGAACGCCGCGCGAGCGTTCACCCAAACGGCTGGCGCGCCCCACCTTTGCAACCATTGCGCGGGTTGATTCTTTACCCGCTTCTGCGGCCGCGCGCATGGCCTCCAGGGCCTCACGGAAACTCTTCCCGGCGTCCAGCGCCGCGTGGAAGGCTTCCCCGGCAGGGATCAAAGTGTCCAGCAAGGTTTTATCACCGCGCTTGGCGCTGCCGATGTCTTGAATCCCGGCTTGAGCACCGGTCAGCATCTTTCCAAACAGCACCTTATCGATATCCGCACATTTCTGGCTGGCATCTGCCATTTCCATAAAGAAGGTACCATACAAGGGCCCCATGGAACCGCCAATCCCTTCCATCAACTCACTACTCAATTCGCTCATGCTTTCAGACATGGATAGAGTGCGATCACCCAGAATTTCACGGGTTTTACTAAAGCCCTTATCCATATTGATGCCATGATCCCCATCCCCAATGGCCCCATCCACCTCACTCAGGAAAGCAGCATTGGCATGGAGGACTGTGATCAAATCAAGGATGATGATTTTCCCATCTGCGTTTTTAAAAGATTCCATACGGTTCTCCTAAAACTGAACCAGGCCGCTGGCGTCAGCTTCAGCATTCACCAACTCTTTCAATTCATCATCCACCTTCATCACGGTCAAAGTCACACCCATCATGTCCAGTGATGTGAAATAATTTCCAACGTAAGAACGATAAACTTTGATGCCCCTGGAGGCCAGCATATCAAAAAC
Source organism: uncultured Anaerolineae bacterium (assembly GCA_903910795.1). Classification (GTDB taxonomy): domain Bacteria; phylum Chloroflexota; class Anaerolineae; order Anaerolineales; family Villigracilaceae; genus UBA5195. The sequence continues at coordinate 4,129 of CAIWAX010000254.1, read as the reverse complement.
GCTGTTGAAAACAATGTACAGTTCCATGACGGGCGTGGCACCCAAACCAGAAATCAACACCACGACATCATCGCCACTAGCAAAAGGTAAATCAGGCAGGATAATCTCCAGCATCATCCCGGCCATTTCATCAGCCGATTTCAGATCGGTGACTGTAACTCCAGGTTCGCCATGATGGCCGATGCCGAGTTCCATTTTGCCGGGTTCAATGCTGAAATTCGGTTTACCCACCGCGGGAATGGTACACGGCGTAAGACCGATCCCAACACTGCGCGTATTATCAATAGCCTTCTGGGCAACCCTGATCACTTCTTCCAGAGCTGCGCCCTGGGCCGCCCTGGCGCCACCCACTTTCCACATCAAAATCTCACCGGCCACGCCGCGGCGCTTTTCGGGTTCTGTCTTGGGAGCAGAAGCCACATCGTCATTGGCGATGACAGTCATGACCTTGATGCCATCTTTCTCAGCCATCTTCCTTGCCATTTTGACGTTCATGTTATCGCCGGCATAATTTCCATACAGGCAGGCAACCCCACGGCCACTATCAGCAGCTTTGAAAGCATCATAGAAAGCCCTGGCGGATGGGGAAGAGAAAATCTCTCCCACAGCCACGGCATCCACCATATTCCGCCCAACGTAACCAATAAAAGCGGGTTTATGGCCAGACCCGCCCCCGGTAACCACGCCCACTTTATCAGGGATTGGCGCCTTGACATATTTCACAACACGAGGATTGCTCGTTCCGGTCACACGCCATGGATAGGTTTTGAGATAGCCTTGCAGCATATCTTCCACGACTAAATTTGGATCGTTAATGATGCGTTGCATATTGTCCTTACTCCTTTCTTTTTTTCTCAAGCATTGGCTTTGAAATAAGCCATTCAATCTTCCCTGGAGAGATGGACGCGCATATCGTAACGGTCTCCCCGCCAGAGTGAGTCCATATATTCGACAGGTTCATCGTTCTGATCGTAGCTGACACGTGAAATTTCGATGACCGAGTCACCCGCGTTAATTTGAAGCAATCTGGCTTCTTCGGGGGTAACCGCGCGAGCACGAATGATCTGATCCGCGTTATTCAGTTCAATCTGGTATTCGGTTCTAAACATGCTAAAAAGTGACTTGGTCAGATCCTGTTTATCCAGGTCGGGTGAGAGAGCCACCGGTACATAAGAACACTGCAAACTGATTGGTTCACCATCCGCCAGGCGCAGGCGATAGAGTTCCCAGACTTGATCTGTTTCAGTCAGCCACAATTTCTTTTGAATATGCAAGAGAGGATTGAGGCATGTAATTTTCAAAACGCTAGTGGATGGTTCATAACCACGCGCGAGCAATTCATCGGTTGTTGAACAAAAATGGACCAGATCAAGCTCGATTCGGCGGCGGCGGATAAACGTACCACGGCCCTTTTTGCGATAAATGAGGCCCTCATGGATCAGAACATCCATTGCATGTCGCAGCGTGCCGCGATTGGTTTGGAATAGCGTACAAAGCTCAGTTTCAGAGGGCAGCATTTCCGAAAATTCGGGGTCGGCATCCATATCCCTGATAACTTCACGCATAATTTGTACGATTTGATAATAGAAAGGTACTGGGATGTCGCGGTTTATTTTCCGTGTTGCCAGGACAGACTTTATCATCTTGCAATTTCTCCTGATCAGTTTTGCAAACTATTGGCAATGATTACCTGTATACACAGGTAATCATCTGTCATTATACCTCTCACGATCACGAATTCAGAGCGTGTTGCGTTTTTTACCTGAATGAAAAACCGTAATAGGCAGCATTCTGTTTGTGATCAGAAGAATTATAAAACCATAAGAAGATCATTTGCCGATGAATAATTTGTACGCGCAAAACTGACCAAGGAACAAATCAATATCAGGAAAAAACAGGCTGAAGAAGATGAATTTACCGACGATCCGATCCCTAAATTGAGTAATTCTCAATTGCCATCAAGCTGGATGGCTGCGAACTCAGCCGTGATACCGCGAATCCCTTTTTCGACGGGAATACGTTCCATGCTGGAGGCGCCCACAAAACCATGAATCTTAATGCGCTTCAAGACAGATCTTACATCCTGAGGGTTGCTGATGGGCCCGCCATGCGCAAGGATAAAAATATCCGGGTTGATTGAGCGCGCGGCAGTGGCCATGGCGTCCGTCAAATCAATCGCCTGATCCAGACTCATGGTGTTTTTGGCTCCGATGGAACCACCGGAAGTCAGGCCGACATGCGCCAATAACACATCGCATCCGGCTGCCGCCATGCTTGCCGCTTCTTCGGCTGTGAACGCATACGCCATGGTAAAAATACCCATTTCGTGCGCGTCAGCGATCATTTCAACTTCTTTGTAATACCCCATGCCTGTTTCTTCCAAAGCAGCCCGAAAATTGCCATCAATGAGACCCACAGTCGGGAAATTGTTGACACCCGAGAAGCCCGTTTCGATCACTTTTTCCAAAAATTTACGCATCACCCGGGTAGGATCTGTGCCATTTACCGAGCAGATCACAGGAACTTCGTTGACAATCGGCAAAATCTGGCGCTCACCCATCTCAATGGCAATGGCATTGGCATCACCGTAAGCCAACAACCCGGAGAGGGAACCCAGCCCGTGCATGCGGTAACTCCCGGAATTGAACACAAGCAGCAAATCAGCGCCGCCCTCTTCTTCAAATTTCGCGCTGATGCCGGTTCCGGCTCCGGCAGCAACAATGATCTTGCCGCTGTCCAACTTCTGGTGCAACCGACTTAGTATTTCAGATCGTGTGTATTGTTTCATTTTTTCCTCTAGCCTGTCTGTCAGGTATTCAGGCAGTTTCAAATCAACTGGGATTTTGAAAGCATTGCCTGCATCGTTTGCGCCGCGAACACAGCAAACTCAGGATCGTCAATATGATGCTCACTTTCCAATAACGGGATGGATGCTGAAAGTTCTTTCTTGAGCGTATCAAACAAAGCCTGGTTCGCCGCCGGATCGTAAAATATCTTCTGGGGCCGGTCGATTGAAGATAGGCCGCCTTTTGGAAGCAATACCAACACCTGACCCCTGGCTTGATTCAATTTACGCGCAATAAATTTTCCGATCGCCTCGTTTTCTTCCGGGGTGGTACGCATGGTCGTCATGGTGGGATTGTGGTAATTGAGAACACGTCCTTTGAATTTCTCAGGGATCTGGTCACGGGGCGGGAGGACAATCGTATCCGCGGCTCCCGGCACAATCAACTGGGGCAGGCCCAGTTCTCCAGCCACCTCCAGACGGGCGGGACCGCCATCATGCAAGCCGCCGACTAAATGCGCTCCAATCTCGGCCAAAGTCATATCCATGACCGCCTGGATACGCCCCTGCCGCATTAATTTTTCCATTGTCTGTCCGCCCGTACCGGAGGCGTGAAAAACCCAGGTTTCATACCCGGCAGCCTGCATTTCAGCCACAGTACGGCTGACGCCCGCGGTGGTCGTACCGTACATAGTGAAAGAAATTACTTTTTTCCCAGAGCTTTGATAGGGTTGGAAAGCCCTGACCATCCCGGCAATTGCGCCTGCCGCATTATTCAACACCATTTCCAAAAGCGGGTTCAAACCATCAATATCCAGGATGGACGGCATCAATATCAAATCTGAATTGCCAATATGCCAGCGGGTATTCCCAGAAGCCAGAGTTGTAATGACAATTTTAGGAATACCATAAGGTAGATCACGCATAGCGGCTGTGCAAATCGTTGTTCCGCCGGAGCCCCCCATGCCAATGACACCCTGTACCTGGCCTTCATCGATCAATTTTTTTAACAATTTTGCCGCAGCCGCGCTGACCGTTTCTACCGCTTCACCCCGGGCCAGGCTGCTTACCTCCGCCGGGGTCCTACCAATTGCGCCCAAAACAGCCGCCAGGGGAATATCTGCCTGATAGCTGGTTTCTTCTCTGGCGCTGACATCCATGATCTGGGCCCGAACCCCCATGGTGTTAAGCCGCCCAGCTAAATATTCCAATTCAGCAGCTTTGGTGTTCATGGTTCCAATCACCACGATCGTGTTTTCTTCCATCATTGTCTATCCTTTTGAACCAACTCCGTGTCACAATTCATAACGAATTTCAAATTTGCATGGAAAGTACCCATAAGTT
>CAIWAX010000253.1 GCA_903910795.1 uncultured Anaerolineae bacterium | reverse complement strand
TATTATCAGTGGGGCGGGTTTTGGTTTTCAGGTGAGGGAAGAGTATTTCCCGTACGAAACTTATTTTGAAAGCTGCTCCAGTGAGATAATCTCTTCTGTATCTTCCTGGTAATAAATTGCATAATGATCCCCTTGCATAACAAAATCAGCTAATTCTGAATCTACATCAAATTCCTTTCCACCGATATGCAGTTGGTCTTGGGTGTAGGTATGGTGGGTTTTACCGCCAGATCTACGTTCAACGCCCACCAAGTTAACATATCCTTCCGCTTTCAGGATTTTTATACTTAGGTTTGGCCTGGAAACAGATTTGCGTATTATATAAATACCAATGCCACCCCAAACCAACAACCATGCCAGAGCGCCAAAACTGATCCCAATTATCCCTGCCAGCCCTATATCCTTCCCAACGGTAAAAATCAACGGAATAAAGGTTACCGGGAGGATGGCAGCTATCAAGAAAAAGAATATACCGCAACCAATTCCAGGCAAAACGCCTGATTTCTGAGACTGGGTTCTGTTTTCCTGCTGTTTTGGGGAAAGGTTGCCTGCGCGGTTATAAGAGAGGTCGTTATCGTCAAAAGAATAAAGTTTCTGTAATCCAGTGCTGCTCATTTGTTTTCTATGCTCTCGTTTTTCTACACTAAAGTGGAGCCGATTGGTTAATTATTTACAATACTCAGGAGAGTTTGGGTTGTTGGAAGTGCTGAATTTCTAATGAAGATCAAGAGGGTGCCCAGGGCGGCCGGTAAGTGTTCGAGGATTTCCCACCTTAATCAGTTGTCAACAGGTATTCCAGGCTTACGGATAAAAGCAGGTCCGGCGTAAGCCAATGACCGGCCTGGCAACTCGCAACCAAGCCGGTCATTGAAAGGCATCAGGCGTAAAGTCCCCAGTCCAGGGCAGATGGATCTTCCATCATTGAAAAATCCCAGGCTTCGATGCCCATTTCGATTGTGACCGGCATTTTTAAACCATCCTGGGCCTTCTGCCGGGTCATATCGACCATCGCTGGTCCGTATGGACAGAATGGGGTGGTCAGGATCATTTTCAAACGGGCCACCCCGCCATTAATTTCGATATTTCTTACAAGGCCAAGCTGAATGATGGTCAGGCCTATTTCTGGGTCTACCACTTCAGCAAGACTGGCTCTGACTTTTTCAACCACTTCCGGGTGGGTGTCATGGATTGACCATCTAAGTTCATTTGAGGGTTCGTTTGTCATGTTTCCTCTGCTTTTGAAATTTGAATAATTTTTATGTTAATTTTGAAAAAAGTCCCAACTTGTGGGGGGCTCTTTCTTACTGGGGGGTATTTACTACATAGGTGCACTGGTTGGCGCCGCTTAAAATACACTGGATTTTATTTGCGGGAATGGCCAGCATCGTGGAGATCAACGTTTGATCAACAGTACAAACTTCAGGGTGGCTCTGGCTTACCTGAAAATAGGGGCAGGTGATTTCGTGGATCAAATATTGAGCCCCCTGTTTTTCCCATTCCACCGTAAAACCTTCATCTGCCAGAACATTTTTCATCACTTCCAGCCGCTCTTCCACGTTTAGGTTTTTTAATTCGGCGGAATGTTCACCTGCCATACTTGTAGCCAGTTCTTTAAACATTTCGCTGACCATGGGGTGAGGAAATTTATCCTTCATCTGGGTCAGTATGCGGGTGGTCAATCGCAAATAGCGGGTTGGAAACTTCTCCAAGCCTTCCTCTGTCAAAAAATACAACAAACGCGGGCGACCAACGCCGTGATGAACTTCTTCTGCTGCTACCAGAGAATCCTTTTGCAAGCTGTCAAGGTGGTGGCGGACAGATATCGGATTGATTCCAACCGCCTCAGCCAGTTCATTGGTTGATAATCGCGGACGGCGCAAGAGGGTCTGTAAGATTCGATTGCGTGTGGTATTCATAATTTCAGATCGACGGGTTGTCCATGCAGTCAGATATAAATTGGTGAAAATATTCGGATTACTTCTTATTTGGAGTATATCAGTCTCGATTTTTCTTGTCAATATAATAGATAATTATCATAAATATTTATTTGGGAGAGCCAAGAAGATATTCTACCTGTATATGTTTGGTTGGAATTAAAAAAATTTCTGGTAATGGAAGAACAGGGGCTGCATTCTTGTTAAAATGAGCTTGAAAAATAAAAAAAGTTTGGAGGTTATCTGCGCAGGCAGAATCCAAACTTTTTTATTGTCGGATCACATTCGGATAATAAGAAGAGTTTAGAAAAAACTTCTCAGCCTTAAATCATTAAGGATCATTATTTGATTGCACCAAGAATGATGAAAGCCATAGAGGATGTGAAACAGCAAGAAATAATACCGAAGCCAGTCAAAATATAGCCTGCCATCGTAAGGTATTCAATTTGTTGAGAATGTGGCTGTAAAGCCGAGTCGGTTGGGTCAAGCGGATTAAAGCGAACCTGCACATAACCGTTGGTAGGATATTGGTTGATGATTTCCCTGGCGGCTGCCTCGCTGAAACCATCACTTTCACCTGGGAAAACCTTTTTTCCCTGATATTCGATATTGTTGACAACGTATGCATATTCAACGTGGGGTTCGAAGTTTTTGCCAATGTGCTTGGCATCGGCTTGGTGAGGGTCGAGCCTGACCGAAAGTATTTTCCCGCCGATTGTGGCCCATTCCCCGATTTCTACAAGTCCAGCCTTCTTTTTCCGGTTGGCAGAGATACTTAAAAGCACTATACCCACCCCGGTTATGCCAACGATTAAAACGACGGGTATCACAAAATACAACACAAATTTGATATCCAAGGCTAATTCCTCGAAAATATTTATAAGCAGAAATAGAACCGGAACTGATTGTTTATCCTGGTGCCGCAATGAGTTGGGGTAAGGGTTAATTTTTAGCTGGAATTGCGGCAGTTTGCGCAATAGTCAAGCCAGTTTGGATGACCGATGCACCTGATCACATATTCCAGTTCAGCACGACTGACGGTGGACTCACCACATTTTGGACAGGCAACCCTGGGCGATTCGTAGAGAAGATACTTTTGGCTGGTTTGTTGTTTTCCTGCGAATACGAATCGATTTTCGACTTCGGAGTTTTCTGGCACCATCTCAATAACGTGTTCCGGGCAAACATGCATACACTTTTGGCAGTGGATGCAGTTTGGTACGGACAACCATAAAGAGGTTGTCTGTTTATCTTCGTGAATAGCAAGGGCATGTGTGGGGCAGATCTGAACACAAAAACCACATAGAATGCACTCCCTTACGGATCCGGGATTACCATGGTTAACCCTTTCGATTCGCGGTACGATATTTTTTGGAAGCTGTGTGGGAAAGGCTTTGTGTTTTGACCCTTTATTTTCATCGGTCAGGCTGGCAATCAGTAAATAACCGATTGCTGTCCAGGCAGGGTACCCCGATTCGATCAAGGCTTTGCCAACTAATGGAAGCCATACACCGGCATGCTCTTTGATGAAGGCTTTACGCGTCACCATCCAGGTCTGTGCCTGAGCAGTACCGGCTGACAAGCTCTCTTGATGAACGAGGAAAGCCAAAAAGGCCAGCTCCATGCTTGCGTGGTCTGGAAGTTCTGATCCCTCTACTTCCAGGCCGTTTTGCGCATAAAGCTTGCTTACGTTGAAGCTGCTTGGGCCAAGCAGACGGCCATCCACATAATGGGCCTCGTACAGCCAGATGGGGGGATGGGTCGAACCTATGAAAAGTTGTTCATATTCTTGCCGGCGGGTTTCAATGGTTGATCCGGGCGTATCCTGCATTGCTTTAACAGCTTTTTTCCAGTCTGTTGAATCGCTAATGGAGGACAGATGGGTAGCTTCATCAAAAAAAGGCCAATTATCTCCAGGCATCGCCATCCAATTCGGCAAAAAAGCCAACTCTGGACTCGCGAAAGTTTCCGCGAGTCCAGAGTAGAACGTTTCCAGTAAATCGATCAGTTGCATGCCGGTCATTATTTGTGTGAAGATTGTTTATTCGCGGTGCCGGGTGCTTCTTTTTTGTCACCCTTGAGAATCCAGCGTGCCAGTAAGAAATATACGATGGCTGCGAGTGTGATTACACTTATGGCAACCATACCGCCGATCCCAGGCGTATTTACAAATGCGTAGGCTAACTGTCCAAAAGTCATGGGTTATTTTCCTTTCATTCCTGAAGTATCGCCGAGTTGCTGCGGCAGAAACCCCGCGTTTTCGTTTCTGGATTCACCTACCTCAAGCGATTCGCCTGTTTCCCATAGCGGAATGATCGGGAAAAAGCGAGTGAACATGGCGTACAGTAGAAACAGCCCGGCGAAAAGAGCAGCGGTGATCACCCATTCAGTCAGAGTGGGGTGGTAGACACCCTTCGTGATTTCATACAGCAAGCGTGGTCGTGTTTCGGTTGGAACGATGACGATGAACCGTTCGATCCACATGCCGATATTAACCAGTATGGCGGCTGTCACCATCCAACCAATGTTATTTTTACCTTTGAAAATGAAGATCAACAGGGGAACAAAGAAAACCAGTACCCACATTGCCCAAAAAAAGATTGCAAAATCGCCACCAGTCTTTTGGCCGAGGACGCGCATTTCATCCGGTAAATTGCCGTAGGAGGTGGTCATGTTCTCGGCAATCATCATGTACAACCATCCCAGTGTGAATGTAATCAGCAGTTTACGCAGAGAGTTGAACAGGCTGACAGGCAAAGTCTCTTCCATGTGGTAAACCTTGCGCAGGATGGCAAGCACAATCACAACTGCGGCTGTTCCGGAGAAAATCGCTCCCAACAGGAAGAATGGGCCAATCAGGGCTGTATGCCAGCCTGGTTGAATGGTCATGCCAAAAACCCATGAAACCACAGTATGGACCGTCACGACCAGCATGGTCATAAATACAGCCATCCCATCCAACGCTCTCTCCAGACGTTCGAACTGGCCGTGGTTGCCCTCCCAGCCAAGAGCCAGGATTTCATACATGCGGTGCTGCCAGGCGGGTACATCTGTCAGTTGATCTCGGCACAGGGCCAGATCTGGCAGCAATGAGAGGTAAAAGAAAACAACACTTGAAAACAGGTACAGAGAGACGGCCGTAATATCCCATAAAAGCGGTGATTGGAAGCGCCCGAAGAAAAAGATGTTGAGGGCTCGATCAGGGCGGCCCATATCAATCAGGATGCTGGTTACGCCAAACGGCAGGCTGAAGAGAGTAATCGCTTCGGCTGCGCGGGTAAGGGGTTTGCGCCAACCCTGCCCCGCAATTCTCAAAATGGCAGAGATAAAGGTACCAGAATGTGCCAACCCAATGAAGAAGACGAAGTTGGTGATGTACAAGCCCCAATAAACAGGCCGGTTCAAACCGGTGGCGGACAAACCGGTCACAAAGAACTGACGCGCCCAGGCGAAAAGCCCTGCCAGAACCACGGCTGCCAGAAATCCCCATATCAAAATATCTGTGATAGTTACCTTATGAATGGGTTTTAGAACGACGTTCCGTTGTTCATTCTTAGGATGCCATGTTTTATTCATTTTTAGCCTTCCTGTAAATAAATGGTCTTGGGTTTGGCGCCAGTTTCTTCCAACAGGCGGAAGGCGCGGCGTTTCTTCGAAAATTGTGATACGGTCGAATTGGGATCATCCAGGTCGCCAAAGAAACGCGCCTTGCCAGTACAGGTTTGCACACAGGCAGGTACATAATCATCCGCACGGAAATCCCGGCCCTCTGCGACAGCCTGCGCCCGTGCCTTTTGCAAACGGTGAATGCAGTAAGTGCATTTTTCTACCACACCGCGTGGTCGCGGGGCAGGGCCTTCCAACAGCCCACTGCTTTCCACCCGGTCCGGGTTTAGATGCTCAGCCAAAGGTGTTTCCCACTCTGCCTGGGTCCAGTTGAAATAGCGCACTGTATACGGGCAGCCGACGGTGCACAAACGGCAGCCAATACAGCGGGCATAATTTTGATGAACAATTCCTTCCTCGTCCTGGTAGGTAGCGCCCACCGGGCAAACTTTAATGCAGGGTGGATTTTCGCAATGCATGCAGGGTCGGGGAATATAACGAGGTTGGGCGTAATCATTCGCCTCGTCAAGCATGGGAAAAACTTCATTCCAAAACATAGAGCGCCCAATGGCAGCCTGTTCAGGCGTTGCGGGGGCGGTATTATTTTCGAAGCGGCAGGCAATGCTACAGCCCTGGCAAGCCACACATTTATCCAGATCGATCACCATTGACCATTGTGTCATGATATTCTCCTAAGCTCGGTAAACTTTTACGTTGGTATTGGTAAAGATTGCCAGGCCGCTGGCCGGTTCGCTGGCCGGGTTCAGGATATCCAGGCCGTTGACACCACGTCCTTTTGCAAAGCGGCCCAGGGCTGTGTGTCCCTGGTTGTAGGGCAGGTTGACAACATCCTCGCGTAGTGCTCTGACAGTGCGCATTTTTGTCTGGAGTTTTCCGAAGGGACTTTCAATCCAAACCTGGTCTTTATCTGTCAGACCCAGTTTGGCAGCAGTGGATGGGTTCATTTCCAGCCATGAATTCCAATGTTCGCCAACCGTCATGCCGCTGATTTCTTGTAATGTAGGCATATTGGCCGCTGCGCTGACTGGGCCGAGGCTCATCAGGGTGATCACGTTCAGGCGCAAGGGAAATTGGGCCATGTCGCCTGCCGGGGCGCTTACTTCGTAATGAGGCAGGTTGATGGCATCCCCATTTTGGGTAATTCCAAAGCTGGCCAGTTTATCTCTTTCCATCGTGCCAAACAGGGCGAACATTTCACGGCTGTAAAAATCAAAACGGCCGTCGCGGGGTGCATGACGCCGGTCACGTCCAACAACTTCATTGACCCAATGTTGGCCGCCGCGATCAGCATAGCGGTAACCTGGAATCAACCACACGCCCAGTTCCTGGAAGGTTTTCCAATCCACGCCCAAGTCTTTGAGCCGGAATTGAATGACTTCCTCAAAGGTCTTCCATGGGAAGGCTGCCGACATTACGTCACCCATGGTCTGGGCGATCTGTAAGATCACATCGCCGCTGTTGCGTGAATCAAGGCGCGGGTCAATGGCAGGCTGTCGCAGGGCCACTCCGGGGTAACCAAAGCCGCGGATGTCGTCATCCTGCCAGCGTTCCAGGAATGTGGCCTCAGGCAAGATCAGGTCGGCGTACTGTGCCGTTTCATCCGCCAGTGTGGTGAACGAAACGATGAAGGGGATTTTCTTGAAGGCCTCTACGAAGCGCTTTCCACCGGGGGCATCGAATATCGGATTGGCATCATAGAGAAAGAGCGCTTCCACTGCCTGACCGCCTAAAACACGATCAGCAACCGCCTGGTAGGCATTGCGAGCCAGTGGAAAGACTGTACCGGCTCCATCCACACGCTCAGTCGCCAGACTTTTAACTGTCAGATCATCAGCGGGGAGATCTGGCCATGCCGTGGTGCCGAAATAGCGCTGGGTCAGAACACCACCAGGGTGGTCAAGGCTGCCAACCAGGGCATTGAGCATGTGGATAGCCATGGCGGCATATACGCCGCCGATGCTGCCATTGAGTAAACCGCCTCTGCCAGGTAGGATTGCTACGGCTGGAGCGTTACTGGCAAATTCACCGGCCAGGCGGGCAATGGTTGAGGCTGGCACGCCGGTGATTTTTTCGACATGCGCCGGATCATAATTTTCGAGTACGTGGTTTATAAACCCGATGTGATGCATACCATTGTCATCGCTGAAATCTTCAAAGCCGAAGGCATAGTTATGCACGAAATCGGCATCGAATAAACTGGCGCGGATGATGACATTCATTATGCCGAGAGCAAGGGCCGCGTCTGTGCCGGGTTTGATCGTGATCCACTCGTCCGCCTTTGTTCCGGTTATTCCCTGGCGGGGATCGATCATCACTACCTTGCTGCGTGTGGCCCGACCCCGGCGCGAGTAGGAAAGTCCGCTGATCGAGCGCTGCGGATTTGGGCCGGCTTCCAACATGTTTGCGCCAAAAGACAGGATGTAGCGGCTGTTTTCAAGATCATAAACTGGCAGATCGTACACGCCCTGGGTCAGGTAGACACCCAGTTTGGCGGCCGCTACGTTTAGGCTTTCATTGCGGACAAAGTTTGGAGATCCAAAAGCCTGCATAAATCTTTCAAACAGCGGCAGCAATTGACCGCGCGGGTCGCCAACCATAAAAACGAGTTTTTCCGGGGTGCCGGCAGAACGCAGCGCATTCAATTTGTCCGCCACAGTCTTTATGGCTTCATCCCAACTGATGGTTTCCCACTGCCCGCTGCCGCGTTCGCCTTTAAGTTTTTGTGGTCCATTCAAGCGGTCCGGGTTGTAAAGCAATTCAGGGGAGGCCTGGCCTTTGGGACAGAGCGAACCGGAATTTACCGGGTGCATCGGGTTGCCTTCCAGTTTGACCACCTTGCCATCGGCCACACGGGCCAGAATGCCACAGCCAGAAGGGCACAGGCTGCAGGCACCGGGGACAATGACATCATTGGAAGAAGTTTTGATATCCTGCGCAACACCCGCGGCTGACACAGTCTGGTTGCCAGCGAGGTAAGGGATACCTTCCAGCACAAAACCTGTGGCGGCTGCGGCTGCGGATACTTTCAAAAAGTCACGACGGTTAAGTGAACCCATCTTAATTGCCTCCGCAATTTGGATTATCAGGAGTAGGTGTAGAAGGACAGGTCAGATGACCAGGGTCAAGAGGATAGGAATTGGGGATGGGTGCAGCTGCACCACTGGAAATGGTTGCAACGTAGGTGGATAGGGCGTCCAACTGTGTTGCAGTGAATTTGCCTTCGAAGGAAGGCATGCCGCTGATGATTCGACCGCTGAGTACCTGTGAGCGGATTTTGGCTGTGGACAAACCGCTGTTTACAAGCTCCACACCAAACAGGCCTTCAGCATGTTTGCCGTGGCAGGCAGCACAGGCGATCTGGTAAATATCGGCGCCATCTGTTGCACCAGGGGCGGCCATTACTCCAGCCAGTTCAGGAACCTTGTCGGGTTTGCCTTTGGAAGCCCACAGCAGGCCTCTCAGGGTGCGCGGCCCGCCGCCGCCCGGGCTGACATGACATGTGGCGCAAGGTTCACCGGTGCGGTTGGCATATTCGGGCAGGGCGTGACCCGGTGTTGTACTCCAAAAAAGGGCCAGGGCTGCCAGGGCCAGGACTGCCAGGCCGGTAATAATAAGTTGGGGTGCTAACGTTCCTCTATGTGTGCCTTCTACAGGTTTCATATTCATCAGTCTCCGAAAAGTTGATATGAGCGCATGGTTTTTCTCTGGTTGACCGTCCCGTGCGATTTGCTTAGCAAATCGCACCAGGATTACCATTATTTGGTGGGCAGCGTCTGCGCCCAGGCCAGAACATCCGCAACATCCTGGGGGTACCAGCCCAAATTTGTACCGGCAACCATCGGGGTGCCTGCCAGACCGTTCGTGGCTTTATGCATCAGGCCGAATGGTTCATTCGTGGCGATAGTGCCAACATATTCATAGCCGCCGTCAGCCGCGGCGAAGTTGATTGTTTTACCGTCATCGCCGTGACAGATTTTGCAAATAGCGGTGAACAGTACTTTGCCGTGCACTGGATCGCCGGTTGCTTTGCCATTGGCATCCACGTATGCACTGCGATCGATGATGCCCTCTTGCATAAAAGCCACCATACGGGCCATTTCATCAGCATTGAAATACGCTTTGAAGTCATGGTTCGGATTTTTTGTGCCATCCAACCAGCCAGTCAAATCGGTTGTACTCATTCTGCGGGCGTTCAGGATGCCTGGAAAACCGGTAAAACCATCAGTGCCCTTGCTATTCACGCCATCCGCGCCTTTATAATCAAACCCGTGACAGTTGGAACATAACCAGGTATCCCCACCTGAAAGTGAAGTATTGTTAGTTTGGGTCTTCCAGAGCGGCTGGTCTTCAGTTGGCGCTGTAGCCCCTAAGGCATCTATCCAGTTTTCATATATGCGGCCGCCCTCGGTAACCGGGCTGGCTTGCGGCAATGTCTGGATATATGCGATGGCATCAGCGTATTGCTGGTTTGTCCAATTGTTATCCACGTTGGCCGGCATCTTGACAATCCCTGGCTGGCCGAAACGCAGTTTTGTGAGAAATTCGACCGTACCATCGCTGGCGATGGTGCCAACGTATTCAGGGTCAGCATCCGTATTGAAGTTGATTACCAGACCATCCCTGCCGTGGCATTTTATACAGTTGGTCTCAAAGAGGGTTTTGCCCGCGATGGGGTTGCCATTTACTGGCTTCCCATCTGCGCCAACGATGCTGGTTACATCAATTTGTTCTTTACTGATGAACAAAGCCAGGTCAGACAGAGCCTGGTCATCCAGCAGTGACGAAAAATCATGCTTGGGGTTGGTTGAACCTTTCAGGATCGCGAGGATGGTATTTGGATCTTTCCCGGCATCCGCGCTGATGCCAGGAAACCCGAGATCGCCTTTATAGTCGAACCCATGGCAAACGGCGCAGCGATAGGAGTCTTCTGGCGCAGTATCGCCAGCTTTCGCGTTGTCGGCCCACAGTGGGTTGACTTCCTTGGGGGGATCTACAACCAGTTCTTCAAACCAGATATCGTACAACTTGGCGCCGCGTAACGGATCGCCAGTTACTGCTGGAATTGAAGTAGGTGCTGCTGTTGCAGCAGCGACCTTGGGAGCATCGCTAATTGCAGCCTTCCCGCCGCATGCCGCCAAAATTACGGCCAGCACCAGCAAGATTCCGGGCAAAACAAGCATCTTTTTCATCTACACTCTCCTCTGCGCAGTACTATGTTGGGCTTTTTTAGGATGGATTATTCCGGTTATTGACGCTCTAAAAATATCATCAGGTCATGTCAAATAGATGTCTCAGAATGTCTCAAACATGTCCTTATTTGGTGCTTGCTGGTCAAAAGCACTATAATAAAATAACATGAGAACAAACATGATCACATGGTTGAATAAAAAACATACCCCTGACCTGGGCTATTTGCAATGGGTGCTGCCTTTATTCTTGGCGGCGACTGCCATTATTTTTGAACTTGTTGAACATGTAAGCAAGGATGAACTCATGGATGCAGGGTTTATCGGCGAGATGATCATCTTTGGTTTTATGGGCCCCATCATTATTGCTCTTGTATTAGCCTGGATGCGCCAATTGATGGATGGGGAGAGACAGGCTACCACTGATCTTCAGCGTATGAACCGGACGTTTGAGCATATTATTGAAGAACGCACCGCTGCGCTGGAACAACGCAATGCTGAACTTGGCCGCGCCAATCAAGAACTCAAGCGTTTGGATGAGATGAAATCGGAATTTGTTTCACTTGTTAGTCATGAATTGCGTGCCCCCCTCACCGTCCTTAACGGCGGGTTGGAATTAGCGCTGCAGAACGCGAACAGCCTATCTCCTGGCACGCGACATACCTTCGAAACCATGACCACCGAAAGCGCGCGTTTGACTAAACTTGTGCAAACGATCCTGGATGTTTCAAGATTAGAAGCTGGTAAACTAACCATTAATCCCGGCCCGGTCGCGGTGCGCCCTTTGATTGAACAGGCAGCGGAAGTTATTCTTGTTCCGCATAACCGGCCGATTGAATGGAAATTTTCGCTTGATTTGCCGCCGGCTTGGATGGATGAAACCCATATGGAAGAAATTGTTCGGAACTTACTGCGAAATGCAGATAAGTATTCACCAACTGGTACTGCTTTTATTATCAGCGCTGTGCAGGAAGGTGAATTTGTCCGTATCTCTGTCCGGGATCACGGGATTGGGGTCAGGCCTGATTTTCAGGAGTATATTTTTGAGCGCTTTGGGCGCGGGCAAATTTCTGAAAATGCCCCACCTGGCTGGGGCTTGGGGTTGTATTTTGCGCGAAAATTGATTGAATCCCAAAATGGCTCAATTGGGGTCATCAGTCCGGTATGGGATGATCCTGATGCGCCAGGTTCGGAGTTCTATTTATTGGTGCCGATTGCGTCAAACAAGGAAGAGTGAAGCATGGCCTCCATCTTGTTGATCGATGATGATCTGAATTTATCGAACCTTTTGGCTGAGTATTTGCGTGGACAGGGACACCTTGTGTATGTCTGCAATGATGGACAAAAGGGGTTGCATGCTTTTTTTAATCAGAAGCCCGAGATTATTATCTTGGATGTGACCATGCCAGTGAAGGATGGCTGGGAAACGTTACGGCAAATCCGGGATTTAAGCCAGACCCCTGTTATCATGCTAACAGCGCGAAGCGATGAAAGTGATATTTTGCGCGGTTTCTCCCTTGGCGCAGATGACTATGTCAGCAAACCATTCTCTTTTGCCCAGTTAGGAGCTCGGCTGCATGCTGTTCTGTCGCGAACCGGCAGCGCTGTAGTGCTTGATGATGTTCTCGAAGCAGGTGACTTGAAAGTGGATTTGATTTCAAAGCATGTAACACGAAGTGGAGAGATCATCCCATTGACCCCCACGGAGCTTAAACTATTGGTGGCGCTTATGCGCCATCCGAAAGAAGTGATTTCGGCTGAGGATCTGGTGCGCGAAGTTTGGGGCCCCCAATATAAAGAGGAAATTGGTTTTGTCCGCCGATATATCTGGCATTTGCGTCAAAAAATTGAAATTGATCCTGAAAAGCCCTGCTACATTCACAATGAAAGAGGTTTTGGGTATCGTTTTGAAGTAGCTTAATGGATTGGCTGATTAAAAAGCATGAAAATGAATAAGAAAAACAAGCCGCCGGTTTTTGTCGGCGGCTTGTTGATTATTTATGCACCACCATCTCCATAATAACTCGGGTCGGTGGGTGTTACTCCTGTTGGGTCATGCACCCAGACCAAGTCCCCAGCATTAGCCCAGTTGAATAACCAGTGCGCATCACCCGGTGAGAGGTTTACGCAGCCGTGGGACTGTGGAAAACCGAGTCTTGCCCGCCAGTAAGCTCCATGCAAGGCGCGGGCCTTGTCGAAATACATTGTCCATGGAACGGCCTCCAGGTAATAAAATTCAGGTGTGCCTCTTTCGCCCGACATTACCTCAGTTTCCAGCTTTTTATAAATCGGGAACAATCCTGGGCGGGTATACAAGGGTTTCGCGCCGGTCGCAACCACAGTTGCGTAAACTAACTGACTCTTGTCATAAACGGCCAGCGTTTGTTCGGCCAAATTGACATCGATCCAGCGTCCATTCGTAACGCCATTCGGAGGTGTAGTGTTGGGCATAACTTCTGCGATATCACGTCCTACAACCCATTCATCCGGGCCAATCATATCCCAGACTGTACCTTCCAAGTTTTGTGTGGCGTATACCTGGACAATTTCATCCAGCGCCAATAACCGGATGGGCAGGTTGTAGCCGAGTTCATTGGGCACCCGGCGAACTGGTGTTGGGTTGTAAGCCCATCCGAAAGCGTTGCGCGGAGTGCCGTGCAGGGGGTCATGATGAAGGTTTATAAACGGCAAACTGTTGACTTCAATAAACCCGCACTTCTGATTTTTCCACGACGCCGAAATATCGGGAATAATAAAATCAAAACCCACAATGGGGTCGCCTAAAACTTTAGCGGCGCGTAAAAACAATTCTTTGTTGTCCGGGT
>CAIWAX010000252.1 GCA_903910795.1 uncultured Anaerolineae bacterium | reverse complement strand
ATGCGATAGGGAAATTCTACGAGAGGCTCAGACATCTTTTAATTGTAATAGAAAATACCCATAAGTTCGGTATGGAAAATCAGGCATTTTTCGAGAGGTTTTCAATCAGCTCTTGCAGATATGTATCTTCGCCGGCCTCTGTCACCAGACGACCCTCCAGCCAGGCGCTGCGCAAAGCATGCAGGATATTCTGAAAATATGGGCCAGGGGTTAAACCGCGTGCCTGCAAGGTGTGACCAGTGGTATAAGGATGGATTTTCCGCCATTTCAACGCATAGGTTTGCAGAGCCTTTTCCTGTGTCACCAGAAAAACCGCATAAACGGCCAGCAACGGCGCGCCATCCAGTCGATCAACCCATTGGGTTGGCCCGGCACCGCCCAAGGATGACAAATCTGCTCTCAGCGCGCTGGCGCTCCTGATTGCCTGATAGGCAGACTTCGGGAAGGATAGCCGCTGGTTAAGGTGATCAATGACTGCCTGCGGCTGATCAAGCAGCCACAGGCAGTATGCCAGGGCATCCACCACCGCAGCGCCCGGGTCATGTGGAGAAAGTTTCCAATCATCTGGAATGGGCTTGCTCAGACCATCCGTTAATCGCGCGGCAAGCGCAGCATTCCACGGCAAGTATTCAGAAATAGAATGAATCAAACCCAAACCTTCCAGGCGCGAAAGCATTTCCCCGGCTTTTGGCTCTTCCAGGATCAGATCCAGTTCATGCCGGATACGCTCCGGCGAAAGGCGCGCCAGCAACGGGCGAGCTTCATCCATTAGCTGCAAGGTGCGCGGCTCGATGCTGAAAGCATAACGCTGTTCATAACGTACCGCGCGCAGCATACGGGTTGGGTCATCAACAAAGGACAGTGAATGAAGCACACGCACCAGGCGGCGCTCAAGATCGGGAAGCCCGCCGTAATAATCATGTAATTCGCCGAAGTGACGCCCGTCCAGGCGCACCGCCAGGGTGTTAATTGTAAAATCGCGGCGGTGCAGGTCGAGTTTGATGCTGCTATGTTCAACCGTGGGTAAGGCGCTGGGGTGTTCGTAAAATTCCTGCCGGGCCGAGATCAGATCAAGAAAAGCCGGCCTGAGCGGGCTGAACAGACGGCTGCCTGCCAGGAACCAGCGCGAAGTACCAAAGCGCGCATGAGTGGTTAATTTGCCCCCATATTTGGCGGCTAACCCCTTACCCAACTGGATAGCATCCCCTTCCACCACCAGGTCAAGATCTGTACTGTTGCGTTTAAGCAACAAATCACGCGCAAAGCCGCCTACCAGGTAGACAGGCAAGTGCTCGTTGACTGCCTGGTCGGCCACAGCCTTGATCAGTTCCAGCCAATCAGAAGGCAGATATTTCTGGATGCGGGCGACGAGCGAGTGATATTGAACGGTCTGCGGGTGACGACGCGCCAGCATTTTCAACACATCCGTGCGAGTCACAATCCCAACCACCTTCCGGCTTTCAGGGTCAACCACCGGCACCTGCCCCCAACCGCTGTCGGTCATCACGGTTTGCAAACGATGGAAAGAGTCACCCGGTTGAACGTACACCACGCCCGCCTCCATCAGACTTTCGGCGGTCAGATTCAGCCGGTGATTGGTGGCTTTATCCACCGCCCGGCGCGTCAACAGGCCGATCACCTGACCCTCCTTGAGTACTGGAAAGCCTTCATAACCATAACGCGCCATCAGGCGGGCGGCTTCCTGAACGGGCGCATCCGCCGCGATCAGGTGCGGGCGTTTGGACATCATCTGGGCCACCGTTACAGATGGGTGCACATATTGCGGGAGAATTTCCAGCAGTTCGGCGCGCACAACCCCGAGTTCCTTTTTCACCAGGGCAGCAGCGGCGCGTTTGTGTCCTCCACCTCCAAAATGGTTTGAAACGGCCAGGACATCGATCTGGTCAGTGGAAGAACGCGCCACAAAACGCAAGCCTTCGGGCGTCTGAACCAGCAGGAAAAGCGCATCCGGGTCGAAAAGATCGCGCAATTTGTGAGCCAGGGTTGAGATTTCTTCAGTTGGGTTGGGCGTCTCTCCGCAGGCCAACATAATTTTTTGCCCATGGATTTCCAGGGTTTGAATATTCGCCACCAGACGGTCATACACCTCGCGCTGATCCTGGCTGAGGGGCGGGTTGAGGAAATCCGTGAGGATGCGCAATTCGGCGCCTTGTTCCAACAGCCAACCCGCCGCGCGCATATCGCGCGGTGTGGTGCGCGAATAGGTCAGCATGCCCGTATCCTCGTAAATGCCCAAAAGAAGTAGGGAAGCCTGAATGGACGAAAGAACTTCGGCCCGTTCCTCTAACAATTCCACAAAATAAGTGGTAGCCGCGCCCAGTTCAAAAGTGGTTACTTCCCAAATACCCGGGGTCTTTTTGTCATCCGGATTATGCTTAATCCTGCGCGCAGGGTGGTGGTCAAAAACCCGTACCCGGGTTTGACGGCTAAAACCCTTTAACGTGATCAGCGACTGGGTATCCACCAACGTCACAGATTCAATCGCACCCTGCGGCAAGTCGCGCGGATCGACAAACGGGAAATCCAGGCCATAGAGGGTAATGAATGCGTGCACATTGCGGTTCATACGCCGCGGCAGCACCGGCAGGGCATCCTCCAGCAGGGCAGCGGCAAACAGGGCGGCCAACGCATCAAAATCAGCCTGTTCGTGGGTTAAGACAAGATTCATAAGATGATTATATATCACGCTCACAAATATCGTTATGCCCTTCACGGTCACAAATTGCGCTTTTTTGCTTAAGATGGAAAACCGTACTTTGTGACCGAGGGCATTTTATAAAGCTTATACAAATGAGACAGAAGTCCTATTGTCTGGTTTGCATGAAATTGATAATATATATCCAATTGCATATCTTTTATATGAAGATCTCGCACATCTTCGCACACTCATTTTAAAAGGATCGAAATTCAATGGGCAATCTTTTCGCAGGCACAACCGCAATTACACTCATCATTACTGTGGTAACCCTCTGTTTCAGCGGTGTCATCACAATTGCCGTACTCGGCGTAACGGGTTTCTTCTTATACCGCATGTTCAAAGGCATGGGGCAGAACAGCAACCTGATGGCGAATGGCGTGATGGCCCCGGCCATGATTCTGAATGTTCAGGATACAGGCGCCTCTCTGAATGACAAACCACAAGCTGCCATCACACTGCAGGTCAACCCACCCGGACAGGCACCCTTTCAGGCGGTTTCCACCATGTTTATTGACCGTTTCCAGGTTGGCATGCTCATTCCAGGAGCGCAGGTGCAGGTGAAATATGACCCCGCCAATCCCAGCAAGGTAGTGATTGCCTCCTTTGGCCCGGGCATCCCATCAAAATCGCTCTAATGCCAGCGTAATTACAGAAATCATTTATCCAAACCCCACAAAAAAGTGGGGCTTGGATTTTTTTTTGTAGGGTTTTGTCGAGCACATTCTATAAAAAGAATGTAGTATAATCACGTTATGTTAATGAACCCGTCCCCGGCCCCACTCTCGCACACAGCCTTCCGGTCTGGATAGATTGGTTCGTCTCGATTTTGCCCGATAAATCGAATAGGCGGCTCCCAGACCTGGCGAGCCGTTTTTTATTTACCCCCCTTTAAGACTTCGGGAATTTCGCCGTTCTTTGGCGCTTCCGAAGCCTGACCAGTCGGAGCCACCATGGATATCCGCGAGCTCACCAACCGAATGAACACCTTTGTTAGCGCCAAGGGCTGGTACGAAACCGGCACAAAACGGCCTCAAACGCCCCGCAACCTGTCCATCTCGCTCTCGTTGGAAGCTGCCGAAATCCTTGAGCACTTCCAATGGCGCGAAGAAGTTGTTGACAAGGAAGGCCTGGCCTCTGAACTGGCGGATGTGGCGCTCTACCTGCTGCAGCTTGCCTCGGTCTCCGAGATCGACCTGGAACAAGCCATACTGAACAAACTAAAAATAAACGCCACGCGTGAATGGGATCAGGCATGAATATAACTGTCTTTGGCGGATCACAGCCAGCGGAAGGCTCTCAAGCCTACATTACCGCTTATCTGCTCGGCAAACTGCTGGCTGAAGCCGGCCACATCGTGCTGACCGGCGGCTACATGGGCACCATGGAGGCCGTTTCACGCGGCGCCAGTGAGGCTGGCGGGCATGTGATCGGCGTGACCTGCGTGGAAATTGAACGCTGGAGAAACGCGGGCGCCAACCAGTGGGTCAAGGAAGAACGCAAAATGGAAACCCTGCGCCAGCGCCTGGATGGTCTGATTGACGGCTGCGATGCTGCCATTGCCCTGCCCGGCGGCCCCGGCACTCTGACCGAGATCGCCCTGACATGGAACCTGATGATCGTGGATGCCATCCGCCGGAGGCCGTTGATCCTGGTCGGGCATGGCTGGCAGTCCATGTTTGACCAGGCTTACACCGAACTGGGCGAATATTTTGTTGAGCGCCAGCGCGCGCTACTCCAGTTCGTACCCGATGTTCACTCGGCAGTCCAACTGCTTAACTCCAATTCCTGATTTACACACTTCATCGTGAGGCAAAAATGGCAGAAGAACAACTTACCCCCCGCTCTGAAAATTTTTCCGATTGGTACAACGAACTTGTATTAAAAGCAGAGATGGCCGATTACTCCCCCGTGCGCGGCTGCATGGTGGTGCGACCCTACGGCTGGACGCTGTGGGAAAACATGCAAGCCGCCCTCGACCGGCGCTTTAAAGAAACCGGGCACGTTAACGCCGCTTTCCCTCTCCTGATCCCCAAATCCTTTTTTGAAAAAGAAAAGGAACACGTGGAAGGCTTTGCCCCCGAACTGGCTGTTGTAACCATCGGCGGCGGCGAAGAGCTGGAAGAACCCCTGGTGGTGCGCCCCACCTCTGAAACCATTATCGGTTACATGTACAGCAAATGGGTCAAATCCTGGCGCGATCTGCCCGTGCTGATTAACCAATGGGGCAGCGTTGTGCGCTGGGAACTGCGCACCAAGCTGTTCCTGCGCACTGCCGAATTTTACTGGCAGGAAGGCCACACCGCCCACGCCACCGAAGCCGAAGCCCGCGAAGAAACCCTGCGCATGCTGGATGTTTACGCAGATTTCGCTGTAACAGAATGTGCCATACCCGTCATCAAAGGCATTAAATCCGAAACCGAGAAATTCGCAGGCGCAGTCATGTCCACCACCATCGAAGCTATGATGGGTGACACAAAATCACTGCAATCCGGCACCTCACACTTCCTGGGCCAGAATTTCGCGCGCGCCTTCAACATCCAGTACACCGATAAAAATAACGAACTGCAGTACGCCTGGACTACCTCCTGGGGGCTCTCGACCCGCATGGTCGGCGCGATCATCATGACACACGGTGATGACAAGGGCCTGATCCTGCCTCCCCGCCTGGCGCCCATCCAGGTTGTGATCGTGCCCATTTATCGCAGCGATGCTGAAAAAGGCCTCGTCATGGAAGCCGCTAATCGTATCTTCACAGAATTAAAGGCTGCCGGCATCCGCCTGAAAATGGATGACCGCGAGGAAGTCACACCCGGTTTCAAGTATAACGATTGGGAAATGCGCGGTGTGCCTCTACGCATGGAAATCGGGCCCAAGGATGTAGAGAAATCATCCGTGGCCCTCGCGCGCCGCGACCGGCCCGGCCGGGAAGGCAAATCCTTTGTGCCCCAGGCCAACCTGGCAGCCGCTGTCGCCGATATGCTGACCGACATCCAGGCTGCTATGCTTGCCAAAGCCACCGCTTTCCGCGACAGCCACATCCACGATCCCAAAGATATGGATGAACTGGTCAAGATTGTCCAGAACGGTTGGGCTTATTCCTGGTGGTGCGAAAGCAAGGAATGTGAATCCAAAGTCAAGGAACTCACCAAAGCCTCGACTCGCTGCATGCCAGTTGACCAGCCCGAAGGCACTGGAAACTGCATCGTATGCGGGCAGCCCGCCAAACGCAGAGTGTTGTTTGGGAAATCCTATTAATTCAAATACGGGTGAGGCTGCTCCCAACCCCACGCGCAAGTTGCGAAGCTGACAGGCCCTGACTGTGCCCGCCATAGATATCCACCGTCTCAAAACCCAGGCCGCTGTGCTGGTCGAGAAATTCGACCAGCCTGCGGTTTTTATTAAAGAACTTCACCAGATACTGGATATGTACGCTGGCCGCACCATGCGAGAAGGGCTCATAGCTTCGCCTGTCTCGGTACTGCCAGCATACCGCGCACCGCAAGCCGTTCTACGCCAGATTGAGATGGAACTGGGCCCGCTAACAGCCGCCTTTCCAGACCAGGCTATGACCCTGACCGATACGCTCTGGAAGGATGGCTACCTGGAGAGCCGACTGCTGGCCGCTTCCCTATTGGGACGGATTAAACCTGATACAGGCCAGCTACTGGAACGTATCACCGCCTGGGTCATCCAGACCCGCGACAACCAGCTCCGCCAGGCGCTGCTCAGGAACGGCCTGGTGCGCCTGCGCAAAGAATCGCCAGATCGATTTATGAAATTGATTCGAAACTGGTTGACACCAGACAACTCGAAAATGTGGGTCAATGGCATCCATGCCCTTATCCCGCTGCTCGAAGATCAAAGCTACGAGAACCTGCCCCCCATCTACAACATCCTGAGCCCGGTTATCAAGAGCATGCCTTCCATCATGCAAAATGACCTGGCCGACCTGATCAACGCCCTATACCGCGCCTCACCAGTTGAAACTGTTTACTTTTTACGTCAGGTTATCTCATCCTCCAGTTCACCCCAAATCACGGTCTCATTCCGGCGCATCCTTCCTCAACTCCCTGCCGACCTGCGTCTGCTGCTGCTCGAAATAATCCGGCAGAAACGCGCCACCATATACTAGGACATACGGGGCCCGGGTTGATACACGAAATTATTCACCTCGCACTCAATAAGTTCAAAAAAAACCAGGGACTGCTTCTCGGGCTTATTTTGTTAAATGGCCTTATTTTGCGCGTGGCTGGGCTGAACGACCCCATCACCTACGATGAGGCCTACACCGCCGTGGAATTCTCCTCGCGCTCGTGGTGGGCAGCGCTTTCTGACTATTCCCTGCCTAACAACCACATCTTCCACACCCTGCTGGCCCGCACAAGCACGCTGTTATTGGGTCAGCATCTGTGGAGTTTGCGCTTGCCCGCATTGCTTGGCGGGTTGGCGTTAATCCTGTTCAGTTTTTTGGCTGGCAAGGCTATATACAGCGCCCGCACCGGCCTGGCAGCCGCGGCCCTGGTCGCCTGGATGCCAGAGCTGGTCAACATATCCACCAGCGCCCGCGGCTACAGCCTGGTGGCAGCCTTCACCATGTTGAATATCTGGCTGGCCTGGAAGATCATTCAGCAACCGGAGCGGCCTAAGTGGCTCCTGCTGGCTATTTTCTCAGCGCTGGGCTTGTGGACGGTGCCCGTCATGCTCTATCCAGCCGGGGGCACCTACCTGTGGCTGCTGCTGGAGGGCCCCAAAAACCGAAAATTCTTGTCCGCCTGGCTGGCATCCGGGTTGTTTACCGGCTTACTGGGGGTGCTGCTATACGCGCCCGCGCTGATTGTCTCCGGCTGGCAGCGCGTGCTGGCGAACGGTTTCGTTCAGCCTGTGGATGCAGCCAAATATTTCGATTGGGTGCTGGCCGCCCGCCTGAAGGATACCTGGAACCTGTGGACAGCCGATGTGCCAGGCAGCCTGGTGATACTCCTGTGCGCGGGGCTGATTCTGGCATTGTTATTTCACCGGCGCATCCAGTCCGGCCGCTGGCCGGTTGCACTGGCGCTGGCTGGCTGGACAGTGCTGCTAATCCTCGCACGCCGCCCGGAAGCCTTCGACCGCTTCTGGTCCTGGCTGCTGGCACCCTTGCTGTTGTTGTGCACAGCAGGGCTGGTTGAAACCTGCGGGCTGATCAAATTCAAACGTCTCCCTCTGGCCGGCAGCCTGGCCGGCGTTGCCATTCTGGCGCTGGTGGTTGCCAGCCTGCTGGCAATGCCGGGCATTCCCGGCCGGTGGGCCAAGGTAGGCAACCCGCAAGCCTCGGCGCAGTACCTGGTTTCGGCGCTGCGGCCTGGTGACGAGGTACTGGCAGGCTACCCCAACAATGCGCCGGTCTGGTATTATTTGAAGACGGCCGGCATCCCCGAAAACGTCTGGCAAGCGGATATGAATAGCAGTCGTTATTACCTGGTGCTGTCCACCAACCAGAAGGATGAAACATTGGAAAGCATCTTGCGTTCCGACAAACTCGACCCTGCCCGCTTTGACCTGCCAAATGCTGAAAAAGTCGCCGAATACGGCAAAATCCAAATTTTCCGGTGTGCTATCCGATAATCATCCGAAAAATAGTTGTCCCATCCTGTGGAATTGAACGGGTTTTTCCAGGTATAAGCGTGGAATGAATTTTGCCTGGTCAATGTTGCGTCAAAGTTGTCAGACATGAATTCAAAAAAGTCCGCCGAGAGCTCGCTTTTCTGTTATAATATGTACCCTGTGACTGGTCCTATCCGCGGTTTCGGCTGCGAATATGGAGACCGCACCATCCAGAACGAAAGGAGAAGCAACGTCATGCCTTTACAAAAAGAGAAGAAAACCCAGGTGATCACGGATTTTCACCGTCACGATTCGGATACCGGCTCCCCCGATGTCCAAATTGCCCTCATGACCGAACGCATTAAGCAGCTCACTGAGCACCTGCGCTCGAACAAACACGATGAATCCTGCCGCCGCGGTCTGCTCATGCTGGTTGGACAGCGTCGCCGTACGCTGGCCTACCTGCGCAAGACCGAATATTCGCGCTATTTGGCAATCACTGAGCGTTTAAATCTGCGCCACAAGTAATCAGAACTGGCATCAAAGGGGCGACCCCACTTGGGTCGCCCTTCTTTAAGAAAATTACGGTAACTGGCAAGCGCTTTTTACCGGATTAAAAATCAACCCGCACCTGTCGTCAGGAATTGAAAGATGTTTGCAACCCCTGGTTGCCGCCATCCTTCAGTCCCTGATCGGGTGGGAAAATATAGTGTAGGCCCGGGAATGAACCCTGCGCCACAGGAGACAATTTAATATGAAACCAGAAACAAAACGCTACTCAGCCAAGGTTGGGACGCGTAGTATTACATTTGAAACCGGCAAGCTGGCCGCCCAGGCTGGCGGGGCTGTCACCATCGCCCTGGAAGATTCGATCGTTTTCGCGGCCGCCACCATGGGCGGTGTACGCGAAGGTATTGACTTCTTCCCCCTGTCGGTTGAATACGAAGAAAGGCTGTATGCTGGCGGCAAAATCCCCGGCTCTTTCTTCCGCCGCGAAGGCCGCCCCTCCACCGACGCCATCCTTACCGCGCGTCTGACCGACCGCCCGCTGCGCCCGCTTTTCGCGCACGGCATGCGCAACGAAGTGCAAGTGATGATGTTCTCGCTCTCTGCGGATGGCATCAACCCGCTGGACATCCTGGCCATCAATGCCGCCTCCGCCGCCGTAATGATTTCGGATATTCCCTGGAATGGCCCAGTCGGTGCGGTACGCATTGGCCGCGTCAATGGTCAATTCATCGTCAATCCCACTTTCGACGAAATTGAAAAATCCGATCTCGACCTGCGCCTGGCGGGCACCCGCGAAGCCATCCTGATGGTAGAATGCGGCGCCGATGAAATCCCCGAAGATGTAATGGTCGCGGCCCTGGAATTGGGACACAAATCCATCCAGCCGCTAATTGACCTGCAGATCCAAATGCAGGCTGAAGTTGGCAAGCCCAAGCGCGAAGCCAGCTTCATGAACGCCGCCGAAGATATCAACCAGCAGGTTCTGGCGCACGTCAGCGGCGCGATGAACGAACTGCTTGACAAGCCGCTCTCCAAAGGCGAATTCCACACTGGCATGGATACCCTGCGCAAAAACGCCATCAGCGAACTGACCACCGTTCCAGAAGGCGCCAACCCAACTGCGTACCCATCCGTCAAGGATGTCAGCTCTGCTTTTGACGAAGCCGAAGGCGCGGTGGTGCGCGAGCGCATCTTGAGCATGGGAAAACGCCCCGATGGCCGCACAGTTACTGAAATCCGACCGATCTGGTGCGAAGTGAATATTTCGCCCCGCGCGCACGGCTCCGGTCTATTCACCCGCGGCGAAACCCAGGTATTGACCCTGGCCACCCTGGGTACTCTGGGTGAAGCCCAGGAGCTCGATAACCTGAGCCCGGTGGATACCAAGCGCTACATGCACCATTACAACTTTCCGCCCTACTCCACCGGCGAAGTCAAACCCCTGCGCAGCCAATCCCGCCGTGAGATTGGTCACGGCGCCCTGGCCGAACGCGCGCTCGAGCCGGTCATCCCGAACGAAGAATCCTTTCCCTACACCCTGCGCCTGGTATCCGAAGTGCTGGCCTCCAATGGTTCATCCTCAATGGCCTCGGTCTGCGGTTCAACCCTGGCGTTGATGGATGCTGGCGTGCCGATCAAGGCCCCGGTAGCCGGTGTGGCCATGGGCCTCGTCACCGATGCCTCCGGCCGTTACAAGATCTTGACCGACATCCAGGGTACAGAAGACCACCTGGGCGATATGGATTTCAAGGTCGCCGGTACGAAAGAAGGCATCACCGCCCTGCAGATGGACATCAAAATCAGCGGTCTGAGCACCGATATGATGAAAGAAGCCCTGGCGCAAGCACATGAAGCCCGCCTGTTCATTCTGGGCAAAATGCTGGAAGTGCTGCCCGAATCGCGCGCCAATCTGAAGCCGCATGCCCCACGCATTATTACCGTCAAGATCCCGGTCGATAAGATCGGCGCCCTGATCGGCCCCGGCGGCAAGAACATCCGCGCCCTGCAGGAAGAAACCAAGGTCAAGATCGACGTGCAGGAAGATGGCACAGTTTACATCGCCTCCACCGATGGCATTGGCGCGGAAATTGCCCGACAGCGGGTGGAAGCCCTGGGCGAAACGGCCGAACTTGGGCGCATTTACACCGGCAAAGTCGTGCGCATCGCCGACTTCGGCGCCTTTGTAGAAATCGTGCCCGGCCTGGATGGTCTGGTGCATATTTCCCAACTCGACAGCGAGCGCGTCAACAAGGTTGAAGATATCGTCAACATGGGCGATGAGATCACCGTCATGGTGACCGGCATTGACCCGGCTGGCAAGATCCGCCTTTCACGCCAGGCAGTGCTCGAAGGCTGGACGCTGCAGGAAGCCCAGGAACGCGACTCGAAGAAAAGCGGCCCGCGCCCCGGTGGAGACCGCGGCGGCGCCCGTCCCGGTGGAGACCGCGGCGGACGACCAGGTGGTGATCGCGGCGGCAATCGCGGTGGCAACGACCGCAACCGGCGCTAAACAAACAGATTAATCAACGCACCTCGAAAATTAAATTCGAGGT
>CAIWAX010000251.1 GCA_903910795.1 uncultured Anaerolineae bacterium | reverse complement strand
TTCACCGCCAGGGCGCTAAGTGCGCCAGGAAATGCCACAAAAAAACTTTGCGCACTTTGCGCCTTTGCGGTAAATTGAATTACGTTTGATTACCATCCCGTGCATAAACCTGGATTACCATCCCGTGCAGAAACCTGGATTACCATGACGAAGACTGAACCGGTCACACTTGAACGCCAATACCTGCAGGTCACCCTTTCCTGGCTGGACGCGCGCCTGGAACTGGAAGTCCGGCGGTGGCAGATTGCCGGGCAGAACCCGAATGACCGCTTCAGAGGCTTGTATATTTCGGATACCGATGCGTTGGCGCTGACCCAGCGGGGCGCCGGCGGCACAAGCCTGCCGGAAGAAGATGAACGGACACTGCAGCAGGCCCTGGAGCGCGCCACGGAACGCATCCGGGAAGTTGAAGAACAGGCTGATGCGCAAAATGTGCGCCTGCGCCTGAAGCAGTTGAAAGAAATTTTTTCGCTGAGTGACTTTGAGTGGTGGGCGCTGATCGTGTGCCTGGCACCCGGCCTGGATTTGCGCTACGAACGTATTTACAGTTATTTGCAAGATGATGTCACCCGCACGTATGCCAGTGCGAACCTGATCCTCGGACTGCTGATGCCCGAAGGGCTGGCGCGCCTGGATGCGCTCAACTCCTTTAACCCCGATGCTCCGCTGATCTATTCCAGGCTGCTGGAAGCGGTGGAAGAGCCCGGAAAACCATTCAACCGGCTGCGCCAGGCTTTTCAAATCTCGGACGGGTTGATCGACTGGCTGCTGGGACATTACACCACCTCCGCCGCGCTGGCTGGCCGCGCGGAACTGATCTTCGATGAGGCTGCCGACGTAGAGACACCCGCCAGGCTGCCCGCCGCAAGTGTTTTGGATTCCGCGCGGCCATTCATTTCGCTGCAGGGCGGCGATGCCTTGCTGAAACAACTGTCCGCCCGGCAGGTAGCCGCCAGCCTGGGGCGCGCGCTGCTGCTGGTCAGGCTTTCGCCCGATGATCAGGCCGATTCTGCCATTCACATCGTCAGCCTGGCTGTCAGGGATGCGCGCCTGCAGAAGGCATTGATTTACCTCAGCGATTGTGATACGCTAATAGATGGCAATGGTTGTCTGCTCACCAGCATCTTCAATCTTTTGCGACAGACCGGTGATTGCACGCTGATCGGCAGCCAGCGTCCCTTTAAATTCAACCCGGACATGGCTGGCAATGATTACCCGTTGATGCATGTGCCCTTCACGGAACTGAGCGCCGCCGAACGGGCTGATCTATGGTCCTCTGCGGTGGCTGGCGTGGATGATAACCTGCTGGAAAACGAAATGAGTATCCTGGCCGGACAGTTTAATCTGAGCAGTGGGCAGATTGTGGCGGCAGCCTCCACCGCCATGTCACACGCCTTGCAGGAAGAGCGTTCTCTGGAGATGGTCGACCTGTTCAGCGCGGCCCGTTTTCATTCTGAGCACCATCTGGACGAACTGACCCACAAGATTGAACCGCGTTATTCGTGGGAAGATCTGGTCGTGCCAAAGACCGCCACCGATATGCTCAAAGAAATGGTCGACATGGTCAGGCTGCGGCCCTTGGTGCTGGATACTTGGGGTTTGGGACGAAAATTGACTGCCGGGGCGGGCATCTCGGCGCTTTTCTCCGGGCCTCCCGGCACGGGCAAAACCCTGGCCGCCCAGATCATGGCCAATCAGCTTGGCATCGATCTTTATCGTATCGATCTCTCCACCATGGTCAGCAAGTACATCGGCGAAACCGAAAAAAACCTGGAACACATTTTTACCGAAGCCTCCTCGAGCAACGCCATCCTTTTTTTTGATGAAGCGGATGCCATCTTTGGCAAGCGTTCCGAGGTCAAGGATGCGCATGATCGGTACGCCAACATTGAAGTCGGCTATTTGCTGCAACGCATGGAAAGC
Source organism: uncultured Anaerolineae bacterium (assembly GCA_903910795.1). Classification (GTDB taxonomy): domain Bacteria; phylum Chloroflexota; class Anaerolineae; order Anaerolineales; family Villigracilaceae; genus UBA5195. Next base: position 61,990 of record CAIWAX010000251.1, on the reverse strand, counting down.
TACAGCGGGGTGGCCATCCTGGCCACCAACCTGCGCGCCAACCTGGATGAAGCCTTCACCCGGCGCCTGCAGTTCATTATTAATTTTCCTTTCCCGGATGAAGAATATCGCCTGCGCATCTGGAAAGTCCTCATGCCGCCCGATCTTCCCATCGTTCCCGATCTCGATCTGCCCCTGATGGCCAAACGTTTCAAACTATCGGGCGGCAATATTCGCAATATTATCGTCAGCGCCGCCTATGTGGCCGCCGCCGACGGCGGCGTGGTCAACATGACCCATTTGCTGCACGGCGCCAAACGCGAAATACAAAAAATGGGTAAATTGGTACAGGATGCTGATTTTGTCTTATAATAGTTGACAATGGAGAGCTTATATGTCTAATATGCAAAAATCTCACCAAAGCAGCCCGGCCAAGGCCGTCATCAAGTCAGCCAAAACAGAGCATAAGCAAAAAGCCAGCCTGAACCCGGCGCAGTTGATGCAGGCCCCCGAAACCATGCGATCCGAGGATGTGATTGGGGCGCAGAAGCAGGTGGGCAACCAGGTGGTGCAGCGCGCGCTGGATTCCCATCAGCACAGCGATCAAGCTGCCGACCAACAGGGAAATTTGCGCAAGGATCTCGCGCAGCAAATCCAGCAAAAACGCGGCAGCGGCAGCCCTCTGCCTGGCAATATCCGCAAGGAAGTCGGGCAGAAGATGGGACGCAGTTTTTCGGATGTGCGTGTGCATACGGATGCCAAAGCCGACCAGTTGAACCGGTCGATCAGCGCGCGCGCCTTTACGATTGGTTCGGACATCTTCTTTAAAGAGGGTGTCTTCGAACCGGGTACCAGCCAGGGCCGCGAAACCCTGATGCATGAATTGACACATGTTGCCCAGCAGTCGGGCAGCCAGGGTGGCAGCGCGCAACTGAAGCTGGGCGCGCCGGACACTGCCATGGAAAAGGAAGCGGAAAAGGTCAGCAAGAGCAAAGGCGCCGCCAATCCTACCGCCAGGGCCGCTGCGGGGGCTGGCAAAGCTGTCCAACGCCAGCTACATGCCGGTGGCACCATCCAGAGATTGTCGACGGGATTCCTGGATAAGTTCAAAAAGAAAAAGGCTCCCGCCCCTATTCCCGCCCCGCCCATCGGGCCAGCTCCGAAACTTGGAACTGGCAAGCCATCTGAACCTATAAAAACCAAATCATTGGGCAGCAACCCGATGGAGGCTCTGGCGAACCTCAAGAAAACAGACGTCTCCGAGCGGAACGAGAAGGAAAAGGATCGAGCCCAGGATCTGCATTCTTCCTATAAGGAAGAATCGAAAAAGAACAATGTCAACAATTCCCGCGAAGCGCTGATGGCCAAGCTCAAGGATCCATCCACCAGCACGGAAGATGCCAAGCTGGCTCAGCAGAAACTGAATGTTCTACACAAGCGCGGAAAAATGGAAACCCTTAAAGCCAAGCTGACGCGCGGCAAGGATGGCCGCAGCTATGCCAAGCAAGCCATGTCAGCCCGCAAGAAAAACCTGGAGGCTTCCGCCAAGGGCGGCGATGATAACGCCTTTAAAACCATGATGGCTGAGAAGGAAGAGCGCAAAAAGAATTCGACCGGATCCAAGATTAAGGGCGCCCTGGGCGGCCTGCTGGGGAAGATTGGTGGTGCTGTGGGCGGAGCCGTGAAAGAACAGGGCAAGCAGCTTGGCAGCGAATATAAGGACCACTTCCTGGGCAAGAAACCTGAAGAAAAAGAAGGCGGAAAAGAGGACGCTCATGGCGGCAAGGAAGGTGGCGGTAAAGAGGGCACTGGTCACGAAGGTGGCGGCGAGCATGGCGGCAAGGACGTCGGTGGCGGCGGTGGCGGTGGCGGTGACGTTTACAAAAAGCTTTTTGACGTGATGAAGGAAAATGAGAATCTGAAAGCCCAAATTTCCAAGTCGGGTGGCTCCAAGTCTGAAGAAGGTTCCACCACGGGACACGATGCACCCAAGAAAGAAGGGCACGACGCGCCCAAGAAAGAAGGGCACGACGCACCGAAAAAAGGCGAAGGCGTTACTTCCACGGGTTCAGAAGCCAGGTTTGAAGAGAACCAGAAAAAATATAAACCCGGGCTCCAACCCAAACCCAAGGAAGACAAGCGCTGGGTGCCGCCCGAAACTGACGAGATGGTGTCAAAGCGAGAAAAAGATAAACGTGACAAAGAGGCGGAAGGCGCACAGACAGCCTTTACCCAGATGAAAACGCAGGCCAACGCGAAGGATGCGCCCGAGTCAGATATGTACTCCAATCCGAAAACGGCGCATGACGTAATGATGAAACGGGCCAACGCGAAGGGCAATCACGATTTAATGGTGAAACAAGCCAACTCGAAGGATGCTCCAGAATCTGGCATTTACTCCAATCCGAAAATGGCCCATGACTTGATGATGAAAAAGGCCAACGCCAAAGACAAGCGCAAATTACCAACGATTCCACCCAAACCAAGGAAACCGCTGTCCCCCAAGCCGAAGAGCTCCTGGCCCAAGCCAAAAAACCTGCCCAAGCCTATGACGATGCCATCTCTGCCCAAAACCCCGTCGCCGACTTTAACGGATCAAGTCCAGACTAACAAGTCAAATGACCCAATAGAGCCTGACATTTCAACGATTCCAATACAGACTGGCAATTCAACGAATACAAAGGAAGAAATAAAAGAGGAAGACAAGGCGCCAAAGGAAGAAGTGAAAGAGGAAGACAAGGCGCCAAAGGAAGAAGTGAAAGAAGAAGAAAAGGTACCAACGGATGATGAAAAACTAATTTGAGATTTTGACGAGCTGCCTGACGAGTTACCCCTCTAACCTGCCGCCGGCACTCAAGGCACCGAACCAGTTTGGAAGTGGTTTGAGCCTGAGTGAATAGTAAAGAAAGGTCTGCCGCTGAAACATGTGGAAAAAATCCACAGCAGACTAATCCCAAGTCTGGACCCAAAGCTCGGAAGACGCGAAGCCATGCAAGACGATCCTGAAACCGAAAATGCTAAAGACGACAGTGAATGGGATGAACCATGAGCACACCAGACAAGGAAGCTGGTAAACCATGATTGCGGATGTGGATGAAGTTCTGCGCAAGCTGTTGATCCGTGAGATCGATATTAAGGGCAACGAGATCGATGTTCAGTTCGACATGCCCAAACGCGAATGGTCATCACGCTTGAGCAAGCCCACCATAAACCTGTATCTCTTCGATATTCGTGAGAACCTGCGTCTGCGCGGTTCGGAACAATATCGCACCGTCGCGCGCGACGATGGCAGCGCCGATATCCACCGTAACCCGGTGCACATCTCGTTGCGCTACTTGCTGACCGCCTGGGTCAAGGAGGCTGAAGATGAGCATATCCTGCTCTCCAACGCGCTGATGGGTCTGTTTCGCAATCCATTTGTGCCAGAGGATCTCCTGCCAGAGAGTTTGCGCAGCCAGCCCACGCAAATACCAATTGAAGTAGCCAATTTCCCCAATGAACAGGGCCCGATGGATAAATTTTCAGAGCTGTGGGGCGTGCTGGATAACGAAATGCGCCCGGCTGTGATGGTGATTGTGACCGTCACGATGGACCCCTACAAACCGATCACCGTCAAGAAGGTCAGTACCCGCGAATTGAGCGTCTTCCAGGACACATCCAAACCACAGGCTACGTACGGCCGACCGCCCGCTGCCAGCACACCCACAGGATACCTAGAGGGCCCGGACGGGCAGGAAAGCCAGGTGGAGGTTACCCTAGCCAGCTCAAAATCTTATTTTGCCGCGACCGGGAAGATTCGCAGTGATAAATATGACCTCTCGACCCTCTCCGCCATTTTGGTGGAAAAACAGGCGCCGCTCCAGATCGACGCACAGGGAAATTATGCACTGCATGGAATTGTGGAAGGAGAATATCATATCGATATTCTTTTTAACAAGAAGGTTCTCAAACGTCAAAAAATTCTTGTGCCAGCCCCTGATGGATACGATATTCAGGTATAAGAAGCTTGCATACTGTGAATTCCTGACCTAAAATCCACCCACAGGGTACGTAGAAAGGAGTTTATCTGACCCACAGGGTACATAACCGTACAACCCATCTATTAATCGAACAGCTTTCCGTCGTCTCTCATATTTTTGTAAGGAGGAATACATGCCAGAGTATCTGTCGCCCGGAGTCTATGTTGAAGAAGTGGACCGTGGGCCAAAACCAATTGAAGGCGTTGGTACCGCCATGGCTGCTTTTGTCGGTTTTTCTGAAAAAGCCGAATACACCCGCGAAATTGACAACGAACTGGTGGTGGAAGATCTGCTCAACCGCCCCCAACTGGTGACCAATTGGACCCAGTTCGTTGAACGTTTTGGCGGCTTCGTGCCTGGCATCAACCTGCCCCAGGCTGTTTATGGCTATTTCACCAATGGCGGTTCGCGCTGCTATGTCGTCAGCGTGCGCACTTTCCCGAAGGCCGAAGCCACCTTGATCAACGCGGCAGGCAAACCCGCTTTGACTGTACGTTCGCGTCAGGCTGGCGTGGATGGCATGAAGCTGCGCGCCCGCGTGGGCAACCTGGCTCTGCCAGCACCGGCTGCGACCGGGAAGAAGGGTGCTGCTGCGCCCGCTGAAGGCGCCGCCCCGGAAGCTGAAGCACCAACTGAAGTAAGCAGTGAGCCGTTATTCACCCTGTATGTCGAAAAAGAAGCCACCAATGGCGGCTGGAAACCCCTCGAAACCGTCCCGGATGTCAAGGTTCAAACCGCGTTGGTGGATGGCAAGAAACAGGTTGTGCTGGCCTACAAAAACAACAAGCTGCCCAAATTCATTGAGCTGATTGTGCTCGAGGCTGCTTCCATCGAGAAAGCCACTCCCCGTGAACAGGAGCAGACCCTCTCGATTGACAAGAAGCTGCTGGAAGCGCCCGTTGCCAGCGATTTCCGCGGTGATGTCAGCGAACGCAAGGGCGTCGAAGGTCTGGAAGTGTTGGATGATGTTACCATGGTAGTGGTGCCCGATTTGATGACCACCATGCCTGGCGAGAAGCTCAACCTGGATATGGTCAAGGGTGTCCAAACCATGATGATCGCGCACTGCGAACGCATGGGTGACCGCGTGGCCATCCTGGATGCTCCGCCCGATCTGACCCCCCAGGAAGTCAAAAACTGGCGCATGAACGTTACCGGCTTCGATAGCAGCTATGCAGCCATGTATTACCCCTGGGTCAAAGTCATGGATCCAGCCACTGACACGGTTATCAAAATTCCGAGCTCCGGTCACATTGCAGGCGTGTGGGCGCGCAGCGATAATACGCGCGGCGTTCACAAGGCCCCTGCCAATGAAGTGGTGCAGGGCGTAGTAGGCCTGTCCTACCAGACTACCAAGGGCGAGCAGGATACGCTCAACCCGATCGGCATTAACTGTGTGCGTTCCTTCCCCGGCCGCGGCATCCGCGTTTGGGGCGCGCGCACCCTCTCCAGCAACCCATCCTGGCGCTACATTAACGTGCGCCGCCTGTTCAACTTTGTTGAAAAATCGATCGAGAACGGTACCCAGTGGGTCGTGTTCGAACCGAATGATCGCAAGCTGTGGGCGCGTGTCAACCGTGATGTATCCTCCTTCCTGCGCACTGTCTGGCGGGATGGCGCCCTGTTTGGCGCGGCTCCTTCGGATGCCTTCTATGTCAAGATCGATGATGAACTGAACCCGTCGGAAACACGTGATATGGGCCGCCTGTATATTGAAATTGGCATGGCGCCGGTCAAACCTGCCGAATTTGTCATCTTCCGCATCAGCCAGTGGGCTGGGCCCGGAACGGAATAGGAAGTACCGATAAGTTCAGTATTAAAGAATACTTGATTCCCGTGCTAAAGCCGGGATTACTATCCCGTACTAAAGCCGGGATTACTATAAGGAGCGTACAAAATGGCTGATCCAGAAAATCCCCTTGTTGCATTTAAGTTTGGCCTGGAACTCGAAGGCAAACTGAGCGGCTTTTTTACCAATGTGGGCGGCATCGGTTCCGAAACCGAGGTCATCGCGCACAAAATCGTAAATGACAAAACCGGTGAAACTCTCATTCAACAAATCCCCGGCCGCCTGAGCTGGACCCCGGTCACACTCAAACGTGGTGTCACCAGCAATATCGATATTTGGCAATGGCGCCAGAAGGTTGTGGAAGGCAAAGTGGACGCCGCCCGCACCAACTGTTCGATCGTGGCTTACGATCAGAGTCAAAAAGAAATTGCCCGCTGGAATTTTGTAAACGCCTGGCCGAGCAAAGTGGTTGGCCCGGATATGGATTCCGGCGCGGTGGACTACATGGTCGAAGATATGACCATTGTTCACGAAGGTGTTGTCAGAGTAAGCTGATTTTTATTCGCCTTGAGCGCGGCGAGCCCACAGGGTACGTAGGATTTCCTGGCAGACTGAAAAGTTTGCCAGGAGGTTCTTCGCCCGCTCAGCCCACAGGGTACGTTGCAGCGACCTGTTTCGGTTAAGACTGACCCGCAGGGTACGTAATCACAGGAATGGTTTCTTATGTCAACGTTAAACTATGAACCAACTCCGTCCGCACAATTTTCATTATATGATTTTACAGTTACTAACGGGAATCCCTTTCTGGCCTCGTTTGACGCTTTGACGGGCGGCGACCAAAGCATCTCGATGGTCACGTACAATGTCATTGATGCACTTGGTATGGTGACCACCCGCGTTATGCCAGGCCAGACTACTTTCGAACCGGTGGCTCTTCTGCGGCCGGTGGACGCCAGCAGCGCGGGCATGTACAAGCTACTGGCCGATGCGATCCTTGGAAAGTGCGAGCGCAAAAATTATTCAATCTCTATGAACGATAGTCAGGGTAACCCTGTGGCCTGGTGGAATCTGATTAACGCATTGCCTACCAAGCTGGATGGTTTCAGCTTTAATGGAAGGATCGCTGGCCCAGATGGGACGGGCGTTAACTACACCGATTTTGAAATATATTTCCAGGCTGAATCCATCGAATTCGTGCCTTAGCAGGTTGTGATCAGGCTTGCCTGTTTGTGCAGGTCGAACGGAGAGAAGTGATGAATCTAAAAACAGAATTTGAGTTTGAACTGCCCATGGGTTTTGTGGATAGGGAAGGTAATTTGCACAAGCAGGGCAGCATGCGCCTGGCAACTGCCATGGATGAGATAACCATCCTGAACGACATGCGCGTGCAGAGCAATAATGCCTATATTGTCATCGTCCTGCTGGCGCGCGTCATCACCAGCTTGGGGACCCTGGCTTCGATTAACCCCAACGTGATCGAAAATCTGTTCGCGTCTGACCTGACTTACCTGCAGGAGTTTTACCGCCAGATCAATGAAACTGGCAGCACCCGGCGCGAATTTATTTGCCCGCACTGCCAGCAACCCTTTGAATTGGACCTCTCCACGCTGGGGGGGTAACCGGCTACCCTCTGGAACTGCTCCACCAGGAGGTAGCCTATATCGCCTATTATTTTCACTGGCCGCCGGAGGCGATCTTGGACATGGATCACCTGTACAGAAGGCGATGGGTGAAAGAAATCGCCGAGATCAATAAACGGTTGAACCAGGGAGCTTGAACACATGCCATCACAAAACACCCCCCAGCCGCAAGATACGCCAGACCAGGCTGAACCAGACCTGGAAGAGCTGGCTCGTGAAGTTTTTGAACTGCTGCTGCGCGAACTCGAACTTGAGCGCGAGCGCACCGGGTACGTATAGCGAGACAAATCATGGGCTTACTCCAATCTACATCCAGCGTTACCACTGCAACAGATCCAACGCCGTTACCCCTCGACGATATTGGCGAATTTCCTGTTCCAATCTATCAATTTTCGATCGAAATGTCTGGGAAAACAGTGGCGCTCTTCCAGAGCGTCAGCGGGATGGAAGTCAAGCGGAAGATAGAACCACTTGATGTTGGCGGCCAGAATGATTACGGACTTGAATTTGCCGGGCAAGTTTCTTTCAGCCACATCACTTTAGAGGTTGGCCTGACTTCTTCCGACTTTTTTTGGAAATGGATGATGGGCGGTACCTCCCTGGGTTTTGGAGTGTCCAAAAATTTTACCCTCGTCCAGAGACGGCCCAACCCGGAGCTTTCAAAGGACCCGACTATCTTCCCGGTACTGAAGCGTTGGGAATTCACGAACGCCTTCCCGGTCGGCTGGAAGATTTCCGATCTGAGCCTCGATGACTCCTCAAAAATTGTGGTTGAATCACTTGAATTATCCTTCGATTACTTTCAATTAGGCCAATGAGCACCCCTGATCCGTTAATTGACCATCTGCAACAAAACAGCAGCCGCATCGCGCGCATGCTCTCGCCGGGCAAGAAATCTGACCAGGCGCAGTCGCCTGCGAACTTTTCGCCGGTTGCTGCTGATTTTGCTGGCAGAAAATTTCAGCTCGCGGCGAAAAAGATGCAAATCTTAAACCCCGAGCGGATGGGTCATGTCCTGCCAGCGGATAAGGCCAGGATGGGTGCGGAAATCAAGTCCAGGTTTGCGCATGTGGACCAGTTGCTGCACCTGCCAACCAAAAGCGCAGGCGCGAGCAGTGGCTGGTCGAAAGTTGATATGACCATTCCTCGCGGCGGAGCATCTGAAAAGCCGCAAGCATCCAACGATCCGGGAATGATGCGCGCGGGCAGCGTCATTCCAAAAATGAGCACTTTCCCGAAACCAGGCCAATCGCTGGGATCATTCAAGGATCAGGTTCAAAGCATTCAGCCAGCCCGTAAGGCAGCCCCCATTATCCCGCGGCTCTCCCCCAGGGATCGTTTATTCACTCAGGTACAGGAAATTACACCCGGCTCATCAGATAACGACAAGAAAGCCGACTCCGGAGCAGATTCTACCCCCCCGGCAGCTTCCCCGACTGCCAACTCGACTGTCCAGCGACAGCCAGACACCAGGCAGCCCGGCCCGCCAGCAAAAGCTTCTGCCGCGAGGCAAGCGGCGCAAGAAGCGATCCGGCCGGTAGAGCCGGGAAGCACGCCTGAGTCAATACGACCTGCAAACGGGCCAAAACCTGCGGCACCCTCCTCGTCAGTAAAGCCCGAAAACAGGTCTGAGGGTGATCACAAGGCATCCCCCAAACTGCAGATGGCTGATGACACGTCCCGCCCATCCGAGACGCTGGAATCATCGAGCGACTCGCTTGAACACAAGCCTGGCCCGCTTGACATGCCGCTGGCCCAGAATGCGCGTACACAGGAACACGCATCACAGGCGCCTGTCAAACCCGCGGACGCCGCTCCTGTGCCAGCCAGACTCGCTCAGGTTTCTGAATCACCCGCCATCTCTCCGGCTGCCGGGCCAGTCAACCCCGAAAAAAAGGCTGACCTGGCTGAAAAGTTGTCGGCTGCCCTTCCCGCCAGACCTGAGCCGAAAGTTGAAGCGGTTGGTGCAGCCAAATCAATACCCGAAAGTCTTCCCCTGGAGAAACAGGCACCTTCGCAACCCAGGCCTGCGTCCGCGCCTGAAACGGTATCCCAGGCGAAGCCTGAAGGCTTCGAGCACCCCGCTTTACCAGTCGATAAAACTGCTGCTTCAAGCCCCAGGCTTGAAGCAAGAACTGAAGAAAAAGCCGAAGACTCAGAAAAGAACCCCTCCGTCCGCTTTTCCCAGCCGCAGGATATGCCCCTGGCAAGGCCGTCTCTACCAAGCGAGACCGGGCCCCGGCAGCTCGAAAAACCTGAGCAACCTGCCCGACCAACCCTGGAACCACCTGAAAACAGGCTGCCTTTGGCAGTGCCGGTCAAATCCGAGCTGCCGGATGCCGGGGCGAATCAAGGTATACAGGCTCGCCACCCGGCTGCGCCCGCTGCCCAACCAGCCCCGCGCAAAAAACTTTCAGCGCCCAAAACCCCGCGCCTGCCGGTTGCCCGACCGACCCTGACTGCACCTGAAGACAGGTTGCCTTTGGCGGTGCCGGTCAAATCCGAGTTGCCTGAGGCCGGGCCAAATCAAGGCACACAGGCTCGTCACCCGGCTGCGCCCACCGCCCAACCGGCCCCGCGCAAAAAACTTTCAGCACCCAAAGCCCCACGCCTGCCGGTTGCCCGGCCAACCAGGAACGCTTCGGCGGCCCACTCTGGCGGCTCATCTGTGGTACAGCGCCAGATCGATTCGAAACCCGCGCCAACTGCACCGCAGGCAGGGGTTTCAACGGACAAAGGATCTGCACCAGAATCAGCCGCGCGGGTTGGATCAGGCAGACCGGCTTCAAAACCGGAAGCCCAACCTGAGAATGTATCTCTTTCTACCGATAGCGCGCCGACGCGCCCGGAGGAAGGGCCGCTCCAAAAACATATCGAATATCGCCAGCAGGCTCCTCTCCAGTTGAGATCGATCCAGCCCGCCAACCGCGTAGTGACCCCGCATGTGGATCCGAGCGTGAGCCGCCCGCGAGAACCGCTGGTCAAGCCCAGCAAGTATTTACCGCCCGGGCCGAAGTCGGCAGAGGCAGAAACTTCCTCACCAGCTTTGGGAGAAAATTTACCAGCCACCTCAAGGCCTCCGCTGGCGCAGCCCCAGACCCCTGAAATTGGTTCAAACCGGCCACCTGCGTCCAAATTGGCTGCCGCGCTCCCGGCTGCGATGGCATCCCCCTCCAGGGTGGATGGGCCCAAACCAATATCAGCTCCCCGCATGGACCTTTCCAGAATGTTCCCCGTTGCTCCTGCAGGCCTGCGCCCGCAAACGACTTATACATCCGCGGTGAAGCCTGCGCCCATGGAATTGGCGCGCCCGCCCAAACCGCCGGAACCCGCCAGGGAACCTTCAAGAAAACCGGAGCCGGTTGGGAGCAAGCCTGACCAGCCATCAATGAACGCGCCTCAACAGTCAACCCCGATGCCGCCCGCACAAAAAAACAGCTCGTCAAATTTAATCCAGCGCGTGATGGATGATGATAATGATGGCAGCGGGGCGGATGATAACCAGTCTAGCGGCGGTAGTGAACTATCAAGCCAAATAAATTTGGCGGATATGGCGGAAAAAATACTGCCAATCGTAAAACGTATGCTGCAAATTGAGGCCGAACGATCTGGACGCCTGTTTCGATAATCGATAAAGAGGTGATAAATGTTGGAAAAAGCCAAACTCAAGTGGTTATCTATCATTCCTCCCGTTTGGGGTGAATTGGAATGTCAATTTAATCCTTCGGAGTTGACAATCAAAAAAGAGACAAAGTGGGCTGGCGAACCATCACCGAGCTTTAACTCGCCCTATTTGCAATTTGCCGGCGGCGAATCAGCCACGTATAGCCTGGAACTTTTTTTTGACTCGTATAGTGCGGCAAACGGCCCCAAGGATGTGCGCGTCTTTACCAACCAACTGCTCACGCTGACCTTGCGCGGAGCCGGTTACTCGATGTTCTTACTGCCCTACGCTTCACCCCCGACCGTGACATTCGTCTGGGGAAAAATAAAACTTTTTGATGCCGTCGTTTCGAGTGTAACCATCAAGTTTATTTTGTTCGCGCCGGATGGCACACCCATTCGCGCCAAGGCCAGTGTTGAGTTCACTCAAAACGAATTATTTGGCGATGACATCATTCCGGCCCAGAACCCCACCAGCCGCACCGACCCACGGAAAACCCGCATAGCGCACGCCAGGCAGCGGCTGGATCAGATCGCCTACGAAGAGTACGGCGATTCGCGCTACTGGCGTGTCCTGGCTGAAGCCAATGGCATGGATGATCCCTTCCAGCTTGTGGATGGGCAAATATTGGTAGTTCCTCAAGATATTTAAGCAATGGAAAGTACCCATAAGTTCAGTATAGAAAGCTGGCGCTATGCCTGATGAATTCTCTATAAAGATTAATGGCATCTCACTGCCCGGGATTATTTACGGCGACATTTTGGAGATCACCGTCGATACGGATGTCTTTATGCCATCCATGTTCACAATCACTCTCAAAGATTCGCCGGTAGTATTTTCTGCCCCACTGCTTAAGCACACCGATGATATCTTGCTGTTTCGGATCGGCGCCTCGGTAGAGGTAATTGCCAAGGTAAAGAGACCTGGCATGCCAATCGCCATCTCGCACACCTTGATGAAAGGAGAGATCACTTCGATCGAGCCCCAGTTTCGCGAGGATGGACAGATCCAACTTTTAATCCGGGGCTATGACAAGTCTCACCGTCTGACCCTGGGTAAAAAGACCCGCGCCTGGGGAACAGGGTCTCTGCCAACTGTAACAGACATGGAAATCGTTGCGAAAATCGCGGGAGAGCATGGGCTCATACCCATGGTCAACCTTACAGGGTTGGTGGGTGTAATATACACCTATGTCATGCAGTACAACCAGAGCGATTGGGACTTTTTGTGGTCGCGCGCGCGCATGCTTGGATACCAGGTCTATGTGGATGACAGCAAATTGGTTTTTTCACCGGCTTCCATGCCGCGCCAACTTCTTCCGGTCAATTTGACCTGGGCTTCGAACTTGAGAAGCTTTAAACCGCGTTTTGTGACGGCCGGAGCTGTTACTTCCGTTATTGCCCGCGGTTGGAATCCTGACATGAAGGTAGGTATTTCAGGCCCGAGCCTTCCATTGGCAGCCAATTTAGACCCGACATCCTCGCCAACGGTTTCCAAGGGTATAACGGGAAGTATTGCAATCAGATCCGGGTTTAGTTCGAACGCCAAGGATTATGTGCTTGACCCCATGGTCAGTAATCCAGGGATCGGTACAATCATGGCAAATGCGCGCTTCCTGCAGCATGAGAGCCAATACGTGGCTGCCAGCGGTGAAGCCGATGCTGTACCCTCCTTGCAGGCCGGCAGCCTGGCGCTTATCACCAATGTTGGTATACGGTTTGCCGGTTCCTACTTTGTCACCCAGGCTCGCCATGTTTACCGGCACGGGGATTATAAGGTTTCCTTTGAGGTCTCTGGCCGCAACCCATACACCTTCGGGCACATGATGGGCAAGGATCCGGAAGCTAACAAGATTTACGGCGCAGTGGTCGGTGTTGTGACAGACCTCATGGATCCGCTTCTGCAAGGCCGTTTGAAAGTGAAATTCCCGTGGATGCCGGCTGATCCGCTCGAAATGGGTAGCAACTGGGCGCGCATGGCCAGTTTAGGGAGCGGCAAGGGCGGTATCTATTTTTCACCGGTTGTCAATGATGAAGTCCTGGTAGTTTTTGAAAACGGTGACATCAATCATCCTTATATTGTTGGCGTGCTTTGGAATGGACGGGATATGGCGCCCAGGGGGCCAACCGGTGTGCCGGTGCTGGCTGGCGAGGTCAACCAGCGCATCATCCGCTCACCCAGCGGGCATGTCATCGTCCTGGATGATACGCCCGGTATGGAAAAGATCCTGATCCAGGATAAAATGGGAAACAAGATCGATATTGACTCAATAAAAAATGAAATAACTCTCAAGTGCCTGGGGAATATGACCCTGGAAGCAACCGGCAAGCTTACCTTGAAAGGCACTGCTGGCTTTGAGATCAGTTCCCCGGCGACAGGCAAGCTCGAAGCCCCCGCCGGTTTGAGCCTGAAAGCTGGCCCCGCCGAACTGGCCTTGAATCCGGCGCAAGCCGCACTGAAGGCGCCCACTGTCGAAGTGAATGGCCAGGCCGAGACTTCTGTCAAGGCCGGCGCAATGGTTCAAATCCAGGGCGCAATCGTCAAGATCAACTAGAAAGGGATGTACCTATGCCTCCTGCTGCGCGACTGGGCGACTCAACTGCCCACGGTGGAAAAATTGTAATGGGTTGCCCGACCGTGTTGATCGGCGGACAACCGGCGGCTCGCATCAGCGATATGCATGTGTGCCCCATGCAAACTCCGGGGGTGCCGCCCATCCCGCATGTCGGCGGGCCGATCATGCCGCCCGGTATGCCGACCGTCTTGATTGGCGGGCTGCCAGCAGCCGTTATGGGCGGGATGTGCGTTTGTGTTGGCCCACCCGATTCGATTGTGAGCGGCTGTTTCACAGTAATGATCGGTGGATAACTCAGTATGATTGGGATTGGAGAACAGGTATGCCGCAGAATGCTAAAACATTTTTGGGGAATGGTTTGAGTTTTCCTCTTCGCACCGATGCCCGCGGACAGATCGTGCTTGTCACGGGCAGCGAGGATATTGATCAATCCATCCGCATTATCATCAGCACCACACCCGGAGAACGGGTCATGCGCCCCACCTTTGGATGCCGGGCCAATGAACTGCTCTTTGAACCCCGCACAGCGGGCACGATCAGTATGCTGCAGGATTACGTCTACGAGGCCCTGCGCATGTGGGAACCCCGTATCGAAGTGTTGAACGTCACTGTTTCATCTGAAGATGGACAGACCGGCATTCTTCTGGCAGAAATTCGATATCAGATCAAATCCACCCACGATACTCGCAGCATTGTTTACCCATTCTATATCGCTGACGAACAAGAACTTCCCTGAACCAGGAGAGACCCATGACCTTACCCGCCCCGAATCTGGATGACCTGCGTTTTCAAAGCGATCTGGTTGACGAAGCCCGCAGGCGCATTATTAATTTCTGTCCCGAATGGACTGAATATAACCTGAGCGACCCCGGGATCACATTGATCGAGCTTTTTGCCTGGATGACCGAGTTGATGGTTTACCGCCTGAACCGTGTCCCAGACAAGAACTACCTCAAATTCCTGGATATGCTGGGGCTGCAGCGCATGCCTGCCAGCAGCGCCCATACCGAGTTAACCTTCTGGCTTTCCGCCCCCCTGCCGCTTTCCAGGGAAAACCGCCAAACGGTGACTGTGCCACAGGGTTTCGAAGTGCGCTCCGAGATGACCGATGAAGAAGTTTTGTTCACCTCGGATTCCACCCTGGAGATTATCCCGCCGGTGCTGACCCACCTGCGCAAAGAACAGGAATTCAATAAGAACTATTTATCCCGCCTGGGGATCGAAATATTCTACCCATTCGATCAGAGAGAACCGAGGGTGGGTGATACCTTTTACCTGGGTTTTGATCCCGACCACAACATCTCCGGGCATATTTTGCGGCTAAACTTCACCGCCGAACCAACCGAGGCGGTTGGTATTCGCCGCGAAGACCCGCCATGGATTTGGGAATGCCTGACGGCGGACGGCATCTGGCATGAGCTGAAGCTCAGCACGGCAGACGGCGAAAAGGATACAACCGGTGGTTTGAACAATCCCACTGGTCAGCTCGTGCTTTATTTACCACTTTCTGCCAACCCCGCCAACTTGCACGGTATCAATGCCTTCTGGCTGCGCTGCCGGATTGAACAGCGCAATGCTCTGCAGGGTATGTATTCAGAATCCCCAAAGGTTATCGGTGTGGAAGCCTACAGCCTGGGCGCCAAAACAACTGCGATGCACTCGGTCGCCATTGAATCGGAAACGCTTGGAAGGAGCACCGGTGAGGCCGGGCAGATATTTACCCTGGCACATTCACCGATCCTGACGCTGCGGGCCGGTGAGACACTGGAGGTGGAGGAAACCCGGCACGGCGAGGATGTCTTTGTGCCCTGGCAACAGGTTGATGATTTTTCTAAATCAACCCGCTTCGACCGGCATTATCATCTGGATATGGACAGCGGGACGATCCGGTTTGGCCCGTCCGTGCGCCAACCGGATAGCACCGTCATCCAGTACGGCCGCACGCCAGAAAGCGGCCGCCAGGTGCGCTTCTCAAGATATCGCTACGGCGGCGGTGTGCGCGGAAACCTTCCAATCGGGAGCCTGTCCACCATGTCCATGTCTGTGGCTTACGTGTCGCGTGTTTCCAATCTGACGCGGGCGGTGAGCGGACGAGACCAGGAAACCCTGGATGAGATGAAAATGCGCGCCCAACGTGAGCTTCAGGCTCAACGCCGGGCAGTGACAGCCCAGGATTATGAGCAGTTTACACTCAGTTGCAGCCGGGCAGTGGCACGTACCAGGTGCCTGACCCCCAATGATCCAAATGGAGTTGCAGGCACCGTATCAATCCTGGTTGTTCCAGATGTGCCCGACTCTCTCAGGGCTGGCTCGATAAAGTCCCTGCACCTGGATGATAAGCTTCAGAAAGAAATACGGACTTACCTGGACAAGTACCGTCTGATCACCACATCGCTCAATATTCGCGAACCGCGTTATACCGGTGTCAAGGTAAAAGCCCGCATTGTGCCGCATGATTTCATTCCGCCCACTGAGGTTGCTCGCCAGGTCAATGAAGAACTGCAGCGTTACCTGGCCCCGCTGGTCTTCGATGACAAGCAGCCTGTGCTGCAGATCGGCGAAAAATGGGAGGGCTGGCCTTTCGGCCGCGATTTGTTTACGGCTGAGGTTATCTCGCTGATCCAACAGGTACCCACCGTTAAATATGTGCTGGATGTGGAAGTTTCCTCTCGCCCGATCGTGCCAGTAGAGGAAAGCAACAACACCGAAGAGGTGGCCGAGGTGCCTCTTACCCCGGTGGACAAAGTATTGCAACTGCCCGATGATGGGTTGCTGCTATCTCTCACTCACGAGATTGAGTGCGTGGACATCACGATTGCGTATAAGAAGGGCTAACCAGCATGCCTAAGACTGCGCCGGCGATAACAATCAATGATACCCATTTTGACCTGGCAGTGGATTTCTACAACCGTTACCCGGGCGAGGCGCTGACGATTTTCCTACGCTTCACCGCTCCAGACCTGCCCAATGCCAAGGTGCAATTATCCTTGCCCAAGGTGATGGTGGTTGAATCTTACGAGGTCTCCCCTTCCAGTTCAGTGCTTCAACCTGCCGTCATAGAAGCTGAACAGGAATTGATCGTATACATTCCCCTCAACGAGGAATTTGTCGTTGGGCAGGAATACATTGTGACGGTACATTCGCGTATCAACACCTTTTATATTGACCAGTATTTGATCATCCAGGCTACCCTGTTGAACAAGGATACTGAGCCCGTTCATACCGAAGAATTGAACGTGGCGGTGATCGGCAAGGGAGCCTATCTACATTATCTGCCCGAAATTTACGAAAGTGATGACTTTACCTCACGTTTTCTGATGCTTTTTGAGAGTTTCTGGAAACCTATCACACGGCAGGTCGACCAGGTGGAAATGTATTTCGATCCCTTGTTGACGCCCAGTGAATTTTTGCCCTGGCTGGCATCCTGGCTGGGGCTGCCAATCGATAATCACCTGCCCATAGAGCGAAACCGGTTGTTGATCCAGAATGCCATGCAGATTTCACAATGCCGCGGGACAGTTGCGGCCCTGAAAAAATACCTTGAAATTTATACAGCCGGGCAGGTTGAAATCGCTGAACGGCGTGCCAAAAATTTTGTACTGGGAGATGCCAGTCTGGGAGTGGTAGTGGCTCTGGGAAAAAAGAATTCTCCCAATTCTGTGTCCATCAAACTGAGCATCCCCAACGAAGAACTGGAGCGCACCAAATACTCGCCGGAAATGTACCAGCGTAAAATAAATGAGATTGTGCGCACCCAGATCCCTGCCCACGTCACTTTTGAATTGAATTGTGAATTCATCCCGAAAGCCTGAAAAATAGGAGCCGTTCATGAAAGACAACAGCGTATTAACCATCTATCCAAAGATGCGTGTAAAACCTTACGATGGGATGTCCGTTTCGGCAGCCGTATGGGCTGAAGCCCATGACGAACACCGCCAGTCAAGACGCGCACATGATCTGCTCTTTCATGGCAGTGGGATCATCGCGGGGCTCGAAGTGCTGGCCAATGATCCGCCAAACCAGATGGTTTTTATCTCACCCGGCGCGGCGGTTGATCCGGTGGGGAATGTGATCGTTTTGCCTGAACCAGTCGCCTATGATTTTGGCAATAGCGCGGATGGAACACTGTACCTGCTGCTGGTACATGGCGAACGCGAAATCGGAGGGGTGGATCAGGAGATCAAGTACATTCAAAACGAGTTTGTGATTGCGGCCCGTTCCAGCCTGCCCAAGCGCCCGGTAGTTGAACTTGCCAGAATAACCCTCTCTGCATCAGGAAAAACCATTAAAAATGCTGCCGATCCTGGGCACCCGCGCAGCGAAGAACTGGATTTGCGTTACAGAGAAATGATCGCTACCCAAACAAAATTGCGGACAAGCGTCGCACTTTGCAGCCTGGGTGCCAGGGTTCCTGAAGTTGTTGCCGGATGGGATTATCTCGCCCGGGAATGTGAACGCTCTTTAAAAATTTATCCTGTGGTTGATACATTCACAACCTTCACAAGCAGCCTGGCTGCCTTTGATGCTGTGTTTATCAGCGCCAAAGGTGAATTTGAAGCGGGAACCGCGGAAATAAAAGCACTTCGTGCCGTGCTTGACGGTGGGAAAAAGCTGCTGGTGGAGGCGTTGGATGACCCTGCCAGTAAGTCTTGCGCGAACCTCTTTGAAAAATTGGACGTGAAGCTTGCCCCGCTGTCTTCTGATTCGGCCATTTTGAAAGAACCTTACCTGTTCATGAAACCCCCTCAAGGTGCGCTCGGAGATCAAGTAATGGTCAGCCGCCAGGTGATCTATTCTACGGCGGGTTACTGCCTGGCCTGGAACGGTGACTTGCCCCCGGAACATGCCTCGCGCTCAGATATTCGCAGCGCCCACGAATGGGGGATGAATTTGATCCAATTTGCCATTCAACGACCGCTGGGCTAACCAGGGAAAATATCTCTCAATCAATGGATTGGCGATCCGGACGTAACCTTCTTAGACAATTGACAAACCGTGGAAGGCTCGCATCCAGGGTTGTTATTTCGTTGCGTCTGTTCTGGGCGGTTCTATTTACCTGCTTGCTTTCCCTGGGGGTACTGACAAACACTTACGCTACCAGCCTGCCTCCTTCGCAGGTGAATGTTAATCCCAACCAGGTAGCCATGATTGAAATCCAGGAGTTGTCAAAAAGTTATGTCAAGCGCGCCCTGGCAAACATGCAGCCAGCCGCCACAAAGACTTCCCCTGCCCCGCAAAACACCACACCTCTGCTCATTCACAACGGCAACACCAAAAGTGAAATAAGCTTTGTGGTTGAAATCAATAACTGCACCCCCTGGCAGCCCTGTAAACTGATCCCGCAAATGCACTTTGTGGCAACCGAACCCATCAAAGGTTTTGAAATTGAACAAATCTATATTTCGTTTAACGATCAGGTCAGTATCCATAGTGGTTCGGATGTGCTCATTTCACTGCCTGTCACATCTGCCCAGGGAGCCTGGCTGGGTTACAGGGCAATTTCGAACCATGATAACGATGCCAGCCGCTTTTTTCAAATCAAATATCGTTATCTGCCAATCAGTCCGGGCTCAAAAATTTACCGATTTGATATGCTTGACAAACAATGGGCTGTTTCCATTCCGCCCGGCTCCCTGGATTGGAATCTGTTCTTACCCACAGAAGTACCCGGTTTGAAACAACTGAACCAACCGGCATCTTCGGATGCTCTGTACACCAATAACCATTATCTTTTCCTGAGTGGTCATTTGATCAGTATGGGGTTGGTAAAAGCCCCCAACTGTCCCGGCAATGGTTTGATGCCGGATGGCACAGCCTCGCAATGCGGGCAGGAAGCCACCGCTAAAGTGGTTTTAGATTGGCAAAATAAATATAACGATCAGATCTTTGCCGCGGCGTTGAAATATAATGTGCCGGCCATGATCTTAAAAGGCATCCTTTCACAGGAATCACAATTCTGGCCGCTTAAAACCAACCCTTACGAACTCGGCCTGGGCAGGATGACCGAAAATGGCGCCGATATGCTTT
This sequence comes from uncultured Anaerolineae bacterium, assembly GCA_903910795.1. GTDB lineage: Bacteria > Chloroflexota > Anaerolineae > Anaerolineales > Villigracilaceae > UBA5195. The sequence goes on along the minus strand of CAIWAX010000251.1, from coordinate 42,297 downwards.
TGAAGTGGAATACAAGTTATTACCTTGACCTGTGCATCCCGGCCTATGATCGCATCACTTGTTCTTCAGGCTATTCCCTCCTGAGTCCGATCGCCCGCTTGATGTTGCGCAACGCAGTGCTGAGCAAGGTCGGCACCCCGCATGAGATCGATATGCTGGCAGCCTCTCTTCTGGCCAGTTCCAAGCAGGTTGGTCAACTTGTGGTCAACACGGGAGGACGGGAACCGGCTGCGCAGTCCACGTACGAAGAAATGTGGAAAATCACGATCGGAAATTACAACGCGGGTTCGGGCTGCATCGGGAACGCGCTTCAAAGCATCACTGGAAACGGTCTTGAACTCACCTGGCAGCAAGTTGTTGCCCAGATGTTGGGAAACTGTAAAAATGCGTCCGATTATGTTGACAGGGTGCTGGGTACCTTTCAATAGGATGGGGTTGAGATTACTGGCAATGAGCGAAAATCGGTAATTAATCATGGGTTTGAGTTTTCGCTGATGAAAACAACAAACAGAAAAATGGCTCAAGAATCATCCGTTTAAACCCCAAAATAGGGATAGCGGAAAATAGGTAGTTCCATAAAAGTATAAACTTGATATAGTATGTCAAGTGTTTAGCAGTGATATTTCAGGTTTTCAGACCTTTCACTTTTCTTAAGTTACTATTTATTGTTATCCTGTATAATGTTTTGTGATGCCAAATCAATGTAGAAACTGCGGTTTTGTAAATCCAGATAACATGCGCTTTTGCGGTAACTGCGGACTGCGCCTGCTTACAACTGGCATGATGGCTTCCAGTGAACATCTGGCAGATACTGAATCGACAAACAAGCTGGGGGTCATGATCGGGGCCGATCTGCTCGATCGTTTCCGCCAGGCGGGGCTGGAGGCGGCTGGTCAACGGCGCCAGGTGACCGTTCTTTTTGTTGATCTTTCTGAATTTACCCATATCTCCGAACAAATCGATAGTGAAGAGCTGTATGACCTGGTTCAACAGTGTTCTAAAATGTTTGCAAACAACGTTTACAAATATGATGGAATCGTAGATAAATTTACCGGTGATGGTTTGATGGCGTTATTTGGCGCGCCCATCGCTCATGAGAACAACGCCGAACTTGCCATTAGAGCCGCGCTGGATATGCAGGCTGAGCTTGCGAAACTAAGCGATTCACTGGAAGGCAAACTCGGTACCAAAATAAAAGCGCATATCGGGATGAACTCTGGCAGCGTCATCGTGGGTGGCATTGGCTCCAATATGATGATGAACTATACGGCAATTGGCGATGTGGTCAATCTATCCAGCCGTATTGAAACAGCCGCCGCAGCCGGAGAAACCCTGGTAAGCGATGTTGTATATCGCCAGGTTCGAGCTCTTTTCAGCTTCGAAACGTTGCCACGGATCGCGTTGAAAGGCATTGCTCAACCTGTTCAGACTTATCGAGTTTTGGGTGCCCTGACAAAGCCGGGCTCTGTGCGCGGAATAGAGGGCCTTTACGCTCCTATGATTGGCCGGGATGGCGAACTTGAACGTCTTCGCCAGACCGTGACTGCCATGCTAAATTCAGAAACCGGCCGTTTTGTAATTGTGCACGGTGAAGCCGGTATTGGTAAAAGCCGCCTCATCTCTGAATTCAAATCAGCCGTATCTCAATTACCTATCCAGTTGCTAGAGGGCGCCAGCCTGGTTTTTCGCAAAGGCGTAGCCTATTGGCTTTTTCAAGATGCTTTTTTCCACATGCTTGAACTGGATGTGGAAACCTCAAAGTCAGAATGTCAGATCCGCTTACGCGAACATATCGAACATGTTTTGCCCGAACGGGTTGATGATATTCTGCCATACCTGGAACATTTTCTCTCTTTGCCGCTTTCTGATCCAAATGCATCCCGGCGCATCGAATTCCTGGCGGCAGACCAACTGCAGCAGCAAATTTTCCTTTCAGTGCGTGATATATTGATTGCGGATTCCAACCTTCGGCCCATTGTTTTGATCCTTGAAGACTTACATTGGGCGGATGAAGGCTCGCTTCAGTTGATTGATTACTTGCTCGATTCCCTGGTTAAAAACCCGATCGCGATTGTGGCTGTCTCACGCTCGTTTTCAGAAGGAAAACTTGTTGATATCACGCAACGCGCTTCTGATCTATTACGACTGCGCTTTACGGATCTCCCGTTAAAAAGTCTTTCACCGGATCAGGCAGACCGGTTGCTCTCACAGTTGACATCCATTCACGACATGCCCGAAAGTTTGCGAAATGATATTGTTCACAGGGCATCTGGTATTCCATTCTACCTGGAAGAAATTTTACGCATGTTGATGGATCGAAATTTATTGGTGCGTGAAGAGGGGCACTGGCAGCTTAAAAAAGCCATCGATCTGAAAAACCTGGGTGTGCCCGATACTCTCGAAGGTCTGGTGCTGACCCGTTTTGATACCCTGGAGCCGGTGCAGCGCCATATTCTCAAAGTTGCCAGCGTGATTGGCCGCACTTTTACCCGTCAACTGCTGGTGGGTTGCCTGCCCAACCTCGAAGAAGACGAATCGAAAATGGCGCTTAGTGTTCTGCTTGAACGTGAATTCATCCTACCGGATCCGTCCCCGGGCGGTGAATACATGTATAAACATGTGCTTGTTTCAGAAACGATTTACAGTACTCTGCTTAAGCGCGAGCGTAAGGAACTGCATGGACTGGTAGCAAACACCATTGAAAGCGCTTCCTTTGATAATCTGGAAAACCAGATTGATATTCTGGCGCGCCATTATTTCTGGAGCGATTATAAAGATCGGGCTTTACATTATCTTATTCTGGCCGGACAAAAAGCTGGCCGAAACTTCAATACCAGCCAATCTCAGAAATATTTTGAAGATGCCCTGCTTGTGCTTGTTGAGGCGCACCCCACCCCACAGCAAATTGTTCAGGTTTATAGCGGTTTGGGCGATGCCAGGGCGTTGGCAGGTGACTATCCTGCTGCTCGCGCCGCTTATCAGCAGGCGGCGAAAGCTATTCAATCTGCACAGGATTCAAACCCCGAAACTGCCTGTGAGCTGCAGCGCAAAATTGGGATGACTTTTGAACGCCAGGGTGATTACGATCAAGCTTTGAAATGCCTGGAGGATGCCAAACAAGTACTTCAAAGGGCGGGAGTGAATTCCCCGGCTGAGCTTTCTCAAATTTTGAATGACACTGGTTGGATATTTTTCCGCCGTGGTCGTTTGGATGAGGCTGAAAATTTTCTGGTACAGGCGCAAACTCTGGCAGAAGAAACCACCCGCCTTGAGGTTGTGTCATCTATCTATAATCGTCTGGGTGGTGTCTATTTTCAGAAAGACCGGCTCAAGGAAGCCAGCGATTTTGCTGCAAAAAGCCTGTCTCTGCGCAAGGAAATTGGTGATATCCCTGGCGTTGCACGTTCTTATAACAACCTCGGGTTGCTCAGTTGGAAACGCGGCTTTTGGGATAATGCCTTGCTTAATTTCAAAAGAAGCGCTGAATACCAGGTAAACCTGGGGGATGCGGAAGGCATCATAGAATTGAACAGCAACATGGGCTTGCTGGAAATTGACCGCGGCTATTTGGATGAAGCTTCTAAATACCTGGAAGAAGCCTGGCACCGCGCCCAGGAAATTGGACACGGTCATCATATTGCCCTGGTTTCCAATTACCTTGGCAAATTGTATATGGTCCAGGAAAACTGGCCGAAAGCCCTGGAATACAGCTTGAATAGCGAAAGGCTTTTAAGAAGCCTGGGTGATGAAGATTTCGTGGTGGATGTTTCTGTAAATCTCAGCGCCATTTATTTGGGCACGCAGGAATTTAAGAAATCCTCTGAATATGCTGAACAGGCTCTAAGTTTGCGGCAGCGTCTGACTGGTGACGAGCAAACTGAAGATAAAGGGCGTGCGTTAGTTGTGTTAGGTGATATTTCTCAAAAGATGGGTAATTACCAGAATGCCAAGTCATACTATCTTCAGGCTGATAAAACATTTAAGGTAGTTGGAAATCATCTCGAAAGCGGTCGCCTACTGGCAGCCATGGCTCGTCTGGCGGTTGCCGAATCCAAACCTATCCTGGCGAAAGAGTGCATTGCCGAAGCTCAAGTGTTGTTTGAGCAGCTTGGCGCCAGCCTTGACCTGCAGAAATTAGAAACAATGAAGCTTTAAGCATTAAAAAAGGGATTAGACGCCTGTAAGCTGAGTTGTGTTAGGTCAAATTTGACATATTTATTTCTCGTTGGAATAAAAGAAGACCTCCGGTAAATTTACCCGGAGGTCTATCAAATTCTCTAGCTTTCGATTACTTTTACTGGTCGAGCAGATAAATTGAAATAGTTGCTGTGGCGATGGAAATGCTTGGGCTTACCCCATCGGCAAAGTTCTTCATGAAAGCTGAGTTCGCAAGCTGAGAACCTGTCCAGGGTTCAGTGCCTGACCACGAGCCGTGTCCACCTGCCCAACTGGTATAACCACCGGACCATGAGCCGTGTCCACCCGACCATGTTTGAAAATCACCAGACCATGAGCCATGCCCACCCGACCAGGAACCTTGACCGCCAGACCATGAACCATGACCACCTGACCACGAACCGTATTCGCCCGACCATGAACCATGACCGCCTGACCACGAACCATGTCCACCTGACCATGAACCATGTCCACCTGACCATGAACCATGTCCACTTGACCATGAACTGTAGCCATTATCCCAGTTATCATACGGAGCGTAAAGGCGGAAGCTGGCTGTGCTTTTATCGTAATAAGAATAGCCTGCGTAGTGTTGGCCCCCATTCAGGTCATTTCGTGAGTTCATACCCTTGTTTGCCATTTCGCTTGTTTTTGCAAAAACCGCATCATAAGCGTTGGCCCGACCTGCCCCCTGTTGCCAAATACTGGAGACATTGGGATTGCTGGAGTTGTCCACCCAGGGCAGGGCAGTGGCTGTGAGCCGCAACTTCACTTGATCATTTGATAGACTGGGGTTCTTCGAGAGCGCCAAAGCTGCGATACCTGAGACAATCGCGGTGGCTTGGGAGGTGCCAGCCAGTTTGAAATAGTTGGCGCCAACTAAATTATCCGGATACTGGTTAGACAGATATGAATTTTGTGGTATCAGCGAAACGATATGACCTCCGGGGGCAACCAGGTCTGGTTTTGCAAAACCATCCAGTGTCGGGCCAGCCGCCGAAAAATCAGGAATATAGTCATCATCCCAGTTGGCAGGAGTGTAATTATCTGTGAAGGCTCCGACGGTGATGGCGTAGGGATTATTGCCGGGCACGCTGATGCTCATCGGGTTTGGCCCGCCATTACCGGCTGCCACGATCACAACCAGCCCGTTTGCCCAGGCAGCGGTGACAGCCTGATCCAAGGGATCGGCCCAATAGGGTGACACAGCAGGTGAAACCAGCGACAGATTGACGACACGGATGTTATAGGCGGCTTTGTTCTGAATGACCCATTGCAGACCGTTGATCACCGTTTCGTACGTTCCGGCGCCCGTGGAGTCCAACACACGTACTGCGGCGATATTTGCACTTGGCGCCATGCCATTATATTCGCCATCGCTGCCTTGTTGGCCGTTGGCGATGATACCAGCAACATGCGTGCCGTGGCCGTTAGGGTCAATAGGATTTCTACTTCTATCAATATAATCCTTCCAAGCGATGACTCGGCTGTTGTTACTGCTACCATCTTTGAATTGGCTCATATTGGATATACCGGTATCCAGAATTGCAACTGTCACGTTATCGCCAATATCACCCTTTTCCCATACCAGATTTGCGCCTGTCACATCTGGATAATCTGTGGTGGGTACATTATTGTTCTGGCTGTCATTGATAGATTGGGTTCCGGCCTTGGAATTGTCGCTGGATTTCACCGGGCCATTGGGCGTAATTGCAACAATGTCTTTTTCGGAACGCAGATTGGCAACTTCACTCGGTGTCAAATTTGCTGCCACACCCTGGATGATATCCAGTTGGGAGGTTATTTCGCCTCCGACTTTCGTAACCAGTGAAGCAGCCAGATCGGTGCTTGAAGCTTGAATAATATAAGATGCCTGGTTTTCAATTGCCTGGGCAGGTTTGGCGCCGGTCAACGCAAACATGAATGCGATAACAAGTGTGAGCATCAGGAAACGGGAAAGTGGGTTGTTATGACTTGTTTTCATGGCTTTCTCCAAAGTGCATTTTTTAAGCAAAATAGGCCTGGCTTATTTTAAGCCAGGCCTACAAGACATAAAAAAAATGTCTCGTTTTCGGCGGCCTGGCGATCATGACCGATTTCTCGGTTTTAGACCCGTGGCTTTGCGTCGCTGACTTTAATCAGCTTTGCCTTTTCGTTTCGAACTTCACTTATATATTACCACAAATACCCCTACTTATCATCAACCTTACAAAATTGTTAAGTGTTAGTACTAATGGGTGTAAAAGCAAGACAATAAATATTTTTGTTTTCGATCAATACTATTCTATTCGCTCAGGATTTTTTGCCTGCGACAAGCAACTGGCTTAGCAACTTGTTGTTTGCCGGGATAAGCGTCAGTTGACCCTTACTGTCCAGAATTTTCTGTGTTTCCAAAATTTCAAAAACGGCGTCAGCTACTTCGTGGTCAGCGGTAATTGCAGCCATGGCCTGACCAACGATTTTGGGCCGGATTGCGCCAGCTTTGGCAAATTCAATGGCTGCCTGGCGGTCTGCAGTGCTTGTAATGATGTTTACCTGGTTGGCTCCATCCTGTTTGATGGCAGAAGTGACCTGGCGCAGGCGATTTACAACCTTGGCCGCAATTTGTTGGATCATGGCGGCATCGCGGAAGTGCACTTTGCGGATATAAACCGAGCCCAATTTGTAGCCCCATTCGTGAGAACGTGGCGAAACTTCTTCGCGCACCGTTTTACTCATTGAGTGACGGTTGACAAGCATCTGATCAAGGGGCAAGTTGCTGAGCGAGCGGACCACTGCGTTACTGACATTGGCTCCCAGCGAGCCGCGCGGATCTGCGTTTTTGAAAAGATAGGAGACCGGATCGCTGATATACATCTCATACCAGATGCCAACTCCCATCGGAGCGCCCTCTTCGGAGTTAACCGGGTTACTACGTAAGTACTGTTGATCCAGGCGCATATCGAGAACGCGGCGGCTGCCAAGCCAGTTAACCAGGAAAGCATTGATACCTAATCGCAGCGGCAGGATATGTAATCCGGGATCATCTAAAATACCGATCACTTTGCCGAAGAGTACAAATACCTGGCAGGTACCTTCATCGACAATGGTGTAAAAACCAAGCAAACGAATGAAAAAAAGCCCAATCGGAACTGCAAACAACATCCCGAAGAAGGAAAGCGCAACGCCTCCCAGGAAGCCGTAGATTGTATCCATTAGCGCACCTCCCGTATGATTTGTTGAGCCTGGATGTATAGTTTCAGACGTACATTGCGTAAATAGGCCTGCATGACATCCGGGCCAGTTTTTCGCAGTTCGTAAAGCTGGTCGGCCAGAGCCGTCAATGGTTCAACTTCTGCCTGGGCATTCAGCGTTTCAATTTCAACCGCTCGTTTGGATTGGACTATTTTTTGATCGGCAGATGCCTGGGCCAGGCTGATGTCAGATGAAATCTGGTTATGAGCTGTGTTGATGGCGGCCAGGGCAGATTCAACATCAGGCGGCGGATCGATACCAGTGATCAGAGATGCATCCAGGATGATACCGTAGCGCGCAGCGGACGAGGCGCACTCTCTTTCCATGTGTTCATTTAAGTCGCGCAGATTTTTTCGCAAATCGTTGATTGAAACACCCGTCACGACACTCATATCCTCACCGCGCTCAGCCGCTGGTTTGGGAGCTTCAAAGCTGGCAATGCGTTCGCGCAGAACTGAGACAAAATAGCCCATTACGTGCAAAATGGGCCGCTTAACTCCAAACAGGTAGGCATACAGGTTGCTTTCAGCCACCCTGTAGCGAATCTGGCCGGTCAGACCGGTGTTTAATTGATCTTTTGTTACAGCTTCCAGAAGGGTGCCGTTCGAATTTGCGCGCGGGTCGTCAGGATCCTGCGCCATATTAATGGTCTGTGTTGCAATGGAAACTTTGTAGACTTTTTCCCAGGGCCATTTAAAATAGGGACCGCCGGGCTGAATAACCCGCACCTGCGGATAATTGTAGCGTTCCTTATCTTCCGGAGTCAGGGCTTCGCCAATGGGTGTATCGGCGGTCATGGCGCTCCCGACCCGCTCGGCCCTTCCAAAGATTGTTTTTATTGCTCTTTCATTCTGATTGACTGTGTAGAATGAAGTCAGGATATAACGTAACACAAACCAGGCAATGAGCCCAACCAGTATTCCAACCACAAAAGCCGCCGCCATAGTATCTCCTTGTAGAATGAGGTATTAAAGTATAGAGGAATTGGCTGTGAAAAATTTATGGAAAGTACCCATCAGTTCAGTATTGATTTTGGTGGATATTTGGACTTTATTCATGATAATAAGTGTCAATATTATACACAATTCTACCCCGGCTGTGTATTTTTTTGTTGGGCTTTACATTTAACTTAGTTTATTTTTATTTCTCACGGAATGGAAAATACCCATAAGTTCAGTATGAACTCTTTTGGGAAAAACACCTGATAAAATAGGCAGCATGAAATTAGAATCTTGGAAACTCATTATTCTCATATTTGTCTGGTTGGTTTCAGGTTTTGCGGGTGTATCCTTTCTTCGCCAGGCCTCCCGGGCTGATTCCAAAAAAGCTGCCCGAAGCTGGTGGCGTAGATATTTGCAGGGGGTTCGCCTTCGTTTTCTTTATTTGATGGGAATTTTGCTGATAGGCTGGGTGTTGGTGAGCGTTTTCTGGCTGCTGATGAATTACCGTTCATTATAAATAGCTGGAAGCGTATGCCCAGGTTTGGCGATCGCGGTTTGTCAGGCGTAAATATTCCAGCCGAAGACAAAAGGGCAATCCATCGGAATGGAAAATGCCCATAAGTTCAGTAAGGAATAAATATGCCACTCTCCGCACTTCAGCTTCCAAAGGAAATTCTGGATGCTTATCAAGCCCGAACATTTCATCTGCTGCCTGCCCCCCGTATTCAAAACATTAACCAGGCTCTAAATTGGGTTAACCAGCGCGGTTTTGTGTACTTTTGGCCAATCAAAGGGATCACCTTTCCAAGTTTGTGGGTGACAGTTGCTGGCGACCGGCCTGTTGCGGATGGGCATGATGATCCCGGTCATATCACCTGGGGGTGGAAGGATGGAGCGCTCGGAAAACGTATCTGGTATTACTCCAAGCTGTTGCGCCGAAAAGCCACGCTCATTTCCCTGGAGATTGCTCCTTATTTTTATGCTTTGACAGAAAATTATGGTTCCCCCGAAGATGATCATTTGATCATGTACGAGCAGGGACGATTAACCCTGGCGGCTAAACTGGTTTACGAAGCTTTGTTAAAAGAGGGCTCCCTCAATACGATTGATCTTCGCAAGGCAGCGCGCCTGACCAGCAAGCAAAGTAATTCTGAATTTAATCGGGCGATGGAAATTCTACAAATGGATATGAAAATCTTGCCAGTTGGAATTGCTGAAGCAGGCGCGTGGAATTACGCTTTCATTTATGATTTGGTGCCACATCATTTTCCTGACCTTCCAGAGAAAGCGCGCCTGTTGGGGGAGGCTGAGGCGCGCATGAAGCTTGCGGGTTTATATATTCGTTCAGTTGGGGCAGCTCAAGTCCGGGATGTTCAAAAACTATTTTCGTGGAGCCCTGAAATAACTCAACGAACTCTCAACCATCTCGTAGATATAAAACAGATCATACCGGAGATTTCCTTCACTGGCCTTCCGGGTGAATATTTTGTTTCAGCCGAACTCATTCAGCCGCCCGAATGAGTTTTTTATCGAACTGTTTTATTGCCAAAACCTATTTCTGGCTGTTTAGTCAGCCTGAACATGCTTGATTTCAGGGAAAAACTGTTTGACTGTGCCTTCCACCCAGCCATGCAGCGTAGAGGGTGAAAGCGGGCAGCCCAGGCAGGCGCCTCCCAGGTGCACGGTCAAAGTTTCTCCGTCGAAGGCTACAAAATCAACTGAGCCGCCATGAAACTGCTCAATATACGCGCTCAGTTGGCTCAACAATACTTTCAATTGTTCTTCTTTGGGGCTGGTAACTGGTGTATTCATTATCTCTGTCCCTTTCCCTAATGGGGAAATATTTTCAACAACACCCTTATGGAGCATAGATTTCACTTGACTTTGCGCCTTGGTCCATCGTTTTGAAACCGAGCGCGCCAATCGATCCATGACCAATTGGCCAGTCTGAGGATGGTTTTCGCGCAGCAGACGCAAATCATCCCCGCGAATCATCAATACCTCGCAATCGTTTGTGCAGATCACAGATGAACTGTATATGTTATTGCCAAGCACCGAAGACCAACCAAAAACGCTGCCGGAAAAAAGGTTGTTTAACTTGATTTTTTCACCATCGTACGGTTTATACCGAATTTCCACCTGGCCAATGGTTAGAAGATACAAACAGGTAGCTTTCTCGCCTTGCTCGATAATCACAGAGCCCTGATTAAACGTGCGAACATGAAACAGCGGCGCAATAATTTTCAGATCTGCGGTGCTAAGGTCAAGAAATAACGGGAAGCGGGTTAATTTTTCAAGCATTGTCTAGATGATATAACGTCCCGGGCTGCTGCATATAGTGGCAAACTTCATGAAAATGCTTGATAAAAATTCTTATTAATTATGACATTTGTAGTACTGCGTATGTGCATATCAGTTATACTGTTGGAACTTATCTCTGAAATGAAACATTTTGAATGGTCGAACATCTAAATTAATGGAAACAGTTGCTGAATTTTCTCTTGAATTATTGCGAGCCGGCGATCGCGTAGAATTTGCCCGGCTGGTGGAATCATTTTCCGTATCCATTTACCGGTTGGCACTTCAAATGTTGGGCAATCAGCAGGATGCGGAGGATGTGCTGCAAATTACATTCGTTAAAGCCTTCCAGCATCTCGGCGAATTTGAAGGGCGTTCAAGCCTGTCCACCTGGCTTTACAGGGTTGCCACCAACGAAGCTTTGATGTTGATGCGGCGCAAAGATGCCTCGGTTTCCCTCGATGAGGAAAAATCAGATGATGAAGGTGATTCTTTTCAACCGCATGAACTGGCAGATTGGACCAAATTACCTGAAGGCGATTTGTTGGATGTTGAAGCTCGCACCCAGCTTGAAAAGGCCATTCGAAGTTTGCCTGTCAGGCTGCGTGCCGTCTTTCTAATGCGTGATATCGAAGGGTTATCTATTCGAGACACTGGTGAAGCGCTTGGTTTGACAGAAACAGCGGTTAAGACCCGTCTTTTACGTGCCCGGCTGCAATTGCGTGAGAAGTTATCGGCGTATTTTGGCGAGAGATTGCGCCAGGAGAATAAAAAATGATTCACGAACATGGTTTGGAGTGCAGGGATTTATTGGGGAACCTTTCAGAATTTATTGATGGCGGACTTGACGATGAAACTTGCGAAAAACTTCGCAGTCATATGTCCGGTTGTGAAAACTGCCGGTTGGTATTTGATACCACCACCCGTACGATTTATCTGTATCAGACTGTTGCGAATGAAACGGCGTTGCCGGAAGATGTGCGAGGTCGATTGTTCAATACTCTAAAACTTGATGATTTAATAAAGCCCACCCGCAGGGCACATGAAAGTTGAGATGATTTTGAATGGAGCAAATTACCAGGACTTCATTGGTTTTGACGCAATGGAAAGTACCCATAAGTTCGGTATCGAGTGATTTGGAAGATGTGAAACACGGGCGCGCGCCTGTACGGCGTGGGGAAGCCTGTCCTCGTTGTGAGGTTGGCAGGTTGGATTACAATGGGCTGCTGGATCTGGAATGTCCAGCATGCGGTTACAGCGAAGGGTCTGGGGCTGGCTGTACTTGATAAATAATTAACCATCCAGGTCTGGATGACATAATGAATACATCAAAAGGAAAAAATATGGAAAAATTTCTGACAGATGATTTGATTGCCCAGGTAGGTCAGTTGTTTGGAAAACTAACCAACCCTGTGCAGGTTTTATTGTTCACTTCCAAAGATAAACAGGAAACTTGCGAACCAACTCAGCAGCTACTCGAAGAAGTGGTTGAGCTTTCAGATTTGTTGTCTTTATCAGTTTTTGACATTGGAGAGCATGCAGACCTGGCCAGTCTTTATAAGGTACAGGACAAGGCGCCTGCCATCGTGATCGCTGCCATGGAAAGTACCCTTAAGTTCGGTAAAGAATCAAACCAGGTGACAGATTATGGCATCCGCATTCTGGGAATACCGGCTGGACATGAATTCGCAACATTGATTAATGATCTTCTGCTGGTATCTGGGCGCGATTCCGGTCTTTCCCCTCAAACCCGCAAGTATATAAAGGGTCTGGCGAAACCGTTGCATTTGGAAGTCTTTGTAACTCCCACCTGACCATATTGCCCGCAAGCCGTGCTGCTTGCGCACCGAATTGCTATGGAAAACCCCGCCATGGTACTGGCAGAAGGCGTTGGCGCGATGGATTTCAACGAAATTTCTGAAAAATACGGCATCAGTTCTGTTCCCGATACGGTAATCAATGAGGGTGTTGGACGTGTAGTAGGCGCATATCCTGAACAAAACTTCCTGGCTGAATTGATGCGTACCGGAGTAAAGTAAAAAAACATGACCGAAGAAAAACTCCCCTCGCGCGGCGGTGGGCGAAATTCCAGAAATAAACCCCAAAGCATGATTCTTCTGGTGATTGGCGCCGGATTGATCCTTGTGGCGATTGCTGCATTTCTTTCTATTCCAAAGGCGCAAACAGAAATACAGCAGGTTACAAACTCCGCCATGCCCATCGCGGTTGATTTTCCGGCGCCGGATGTCAGGCTGACCGACTTGGATAATCAACCTGTGGCTTTGTCGAATTTTCAAGGTCAGGTTGTTTTGTATAACGCCTGGGCAACCTGGTGCCCACCCTGCAAAGAAGAAATGCCCACTTTGAACGCTTATTACCAGGCGCATCGCCAGGATGGATTTGCAGTTGTAGCCATTGAAGATGGCGAGCCCCGCTCGGAAGTGGCTGATTATGTCAAAGCCAACGGCCTTACTTTTCCGGTTTGGCCAGACCCTAACTGGGTGGCAACCACAGCTTTTAAGTCACAGGTGCTCCCGACTTCATTTTTGATTAACCGAAAAGGCCAGGTGATCTTAACCTGGACTGGCCCAATCAGCCAGGAAAATCTTGAAAAATATGTCACACCCATCATCAACCAGCCGTAATATATTGCAGGGCTATGTGCGGTTTTGTGACCGTGAAGGGTTCAAGCTCACCTTCTTGGATGTACTTTCATTTTGTAAACAGGAAAATACATGGATGCCAAAGTAACCTGGAGTCAGGGAATGAGTTTTACCGGCACAGCCGGATCAGGGTTTAATGTGCCCCTGGGTACAGATCCTTCTGTGGGTGGGCAAAATGACGGTTTTTACCCATTGGAATTAATGGCTATCAGTCTGGCGGGCTGTACTTCGATGGATGTGATGTCAATTCTGCGTAAAAAGCAGCAGGAAGTCACCGCTTTTGAAGTTCAGGTTCAGGCCAGCCAGCCCGAAACTCACCCTCATGTTTTCACGCATGCCCGCATCCTTTATAAAGTTACAGGGAAGAATATCGAAGAGTCCGCGTTGTTGCGAGCCATCGAGCTTTCGGCGCTGAAATACTGTCCGGCTCAAACCATGCTCTCTAAAGCTTTTCCGATGGATCTGGTTTATGAGATTTATGCCCAGGATGGCAGTTTTGTAAAAAGTGGAGAGTGGACACCAAAATAGGCAGTGCTGAAGAACTTGTTTCTTGCGGGAAACAAAAAAAAACGTTCCATAATGTGTCGCTTATGTTACCGACAGCCTTGAATGTTTACCGATCCGAGCGGATATAGGATTTGCCTTCCGATTGATCGGAGGCAATCACAATCTGTGAGTAACGCGTCATGGTGCCCAGGTAAGGTTCAGGCCCGTCATGTAATATCCAACCTTCCATATCAAAGGGTATCGGGCTGTCGGCCAACATCCACTCCCCATCATATTTTCGCGCGATATGCACATGCGTGCCGGTTGTCTCGCCACCCTGGCAGGAAGGATGCCCCAGCCGGTCTCCGGCTTTGACATGAACGCCCTGTGCCACCTTGTCATTACTGCCCAGATGCAAGTAAAAAATTACCCAGCCGGTTTGTTCCTTGCCGTCTCCATCCAGGTCCAGCAGCACCTCGCCAAAATCAGAACGCGCGATCACGCCATCTGCCATGGCAGTAACCCAATCATCCGAAATGCCACACCCTGAAACGCCGTTGGGGGCAAAATCAATGGCAGCGTAAGGTTCGCCTTTGCCCCAGCCTGTATGCGGCCCGCCGGTCAACGTCCAGCCCTTACCCGGTTCAAATGGCAGAATCAGCGCAGGCTGCAGCAGGCTGCCAGGGATAGGCGGCTTGACGTTGGTCCAGGGATCTCCAAATAATTTGCTGTAGGTTTGGGCCAGGCCGCCAGGGCCGATCATTTGATCGAAGACTGGTGAAGAATATTGCTGGGCAAAGATGTATTGGATTGCAACTGTGGCGGCGTTTTGCCACGGATCAGGCCGCTCGATGCGCCCGTCCGGGTGTTCAAATTCGAGCAGGCTGCCCCGCCGCCAGCCGTAATAGCCGTTGTTCAGGATGTTGGCCAGGTAAACCAGTTGGAGATAGACCCCCTGGTGAAATTGATCCTGGAATCCCAGAACATAGGGTGTGGTGGGTGGCGTGGGGTTGCTGAGTGCCTGAGCGTAATATTCCAGTAAAGCCAGCATCAGTCGTGGGCTAACGCTGAAGTTATTGGCCACCAGCCGGATAATTTCAGTGCCGCTGTGAGGGCCATCTCCAAGTTGTTCGCGGTAATTTTTGAACCAGCCAGGTTGGGATTGTACAAAGGCCTCCATATTGAAATCAAGACTCGCCGGGCCGTCTACAAATACACTATCTGGAATGATCTGGTAAGGAGTCCCCCACAATGGCAGGTAATAAATAGGGATTTTCATCGGGAAACCCGGCGGCATGCTGGTGGCTGTTTGCGGAATGATCGGGTTGGCCTTACGGATTTCTGAAATGTTTGTATTAAAACGAGCCGCCAGCGCGGGGAGCGTATCTCCGCTCTGTGCAATGTAATCTACCAACTGGCCCGGGCTGTATGGCGGGCGGGCGGGCAGGGGGGTAAAAAGGGCTTCCGGTGTCGGAAAACCTGGTAACTGGGTGGAATTATTGGCGACGGTTGTTGCTATTCCGTCCGGTGTGCAGCCCCCCAGCAGTATGACCAGAAGCATCAGGATGATTTTTCCCTGCACACGGGCAGGCTGGTTTTGGAAGATCAACCGGTGCATATCATTTTGACTGTGTTTCATTATTGACCGCGGATCAGGTTAGTTTCTTTTGATGAACAGGTACAGGCGGTGACGGTCTGTCCGTTGCGTGTCATGGTGCCTTTTTCGGGAAGACTGCCATTATGAGCGATCCAGCCATCCATATTGAAAGCCAACGGCCCATCGGCCAGAATCCATTCGCCGTTGTATTTTCGCGCGATGTGTAGATGGGTACCGGTTGCCACGCCGCCTTCACAGGAAGGATGCCCAATGTGATCGCCCGGTTGAAGCACCTGGCCAAGTTGCGCCTTCTCATCGTTTCGAATGTGCATGAACAAAATATCCCATCCAGTTTGCTCGTAACCATCCATATCCAGATCGAAGATGACTTCGCCCTGTCCAACTCGCACAACTTTGCCAGCCGCGGGTGCCACAACCCAGGCATCGCTTAATACGCAGCCTGATTCCATTGAGCCAGGGGCCAGGTCGAGCGCTGCCAATGCGCCGCCCTGTTTTTCCCAGGCCGAGTGCGGGCCACTGGTCAGCGCCCATAGTTTTCCGAGTTCAAAAGGTAATGTCAAAGCGGGTTGGGTCAATCCATCGGGAATGGTGGGCTCAAAAGCCTCGGCGCGCTGCAAGGTGGGGCCGAACATACGCGCATAAAGCGCGGGGAACCCGTTTGGCGACATGGCTTGTTCCCATTCAGCGCGAGTGTGGTTTTGGGCAAAATAATATTGCACTGCCACGGAACCAGCGTTCAGGAAAGGGCTAAGACGCAGTTTTGATCCATCTTTAAATTTAATTTCGTGCAAGTCGCCAGAACGCCAGCGGTAGTATCCATCCGAGAGCGCGCCTGATGCCCACATCAACTGCCTGAAGAGACCGCGGTAACTAAAATCGATGTATCCCAACGGATAGTCTTCCTGGGCCAGGTTGGTGGGCTGTCCGAGTACCCAGTGACTTTCATACTCAATAATCGCCAGTAGAATGCGCGGGCTCAAGGAATTGTCTTGCGATATGCTATCCACTGCCTGATAGCCTGTTAACCATCCGGCAAAAACGGTATAAACCCGGTAGGTTGAAAGGAATCCACCTTTGGAAACCACATAATCCTGAGAGCTGAAATTGATGCTCGATGGGCCAAAAGCCACTTCGCTATCCGGGATGGTGCGCTCGGAGGAAGTAAACTTACTATCTGGGGCGGGTTTAGGCACCAGGAGCAGGGTATTAACTGGGATGAGTTGATCGGGCAGCGGCAGGTTGATATTGGCGATGAACTGATCGGGACTTAAGGAAAACCGTTTGGACAGAATGTTAAGTGTATCGCCGCCCTGAGTCCAGTATTGATCCATGGGTACCCCGGATGTATTTACTGGTGGAAGCGTGGCGGTTGCTGGTTTCGTTGTGAGTTTTGGGTCGGGAGTTTGCAGCACGGGCGTGCTACCTATTTCTGGTGTTTGGGTGCCAGGCATGGGGATCACCATTAAAGGGGTGATACTGGGGGATGGGCTGATTGTCGGTTGGAGGGTGAGGGTGATGGTTGGAGCTGGCTGGCTTGGATGTGTGGGTGTGGCTTGCGCGCTCCACAATCCGGGAGTTTTACCAGCGCAAGAGGTCAGTAATGCGCTGATGATGGTGACATGGAAAATGTACAGGAGTTTATTCATAGCTGTTGAGAAGATTATACCAGCAGGAAGAATCTCCACTTAAAAATTATGAAGCACTAATGAAATCCAACCAGTTGATCCAACAAAGAAAAGAAACTGGGCGTATCATCCCTGGCCCAGTTTCACTTCTTTGTTGGATCAGTAACCAAAGTATTTCTAGCGCTGGATTTGATTGATGCTGCCTTTACCGTTCCAGGCTTCAATCACCTTGCCATTGCCTTTCAACCATCCGTCATATTCCACATCCGTGCCACTGACAACGTACCCATCCATCACAAAAGGAACGCTCGGATCAGCCGCCGCGATCCATACACCGTTGTATTTTCTGGCAATGTGCAGGTGATCCGCGTTTGCCAGGCCACCTTCGCACGAAGGGTGACCAATCCGATCACCGGTTTGAACATAGGTACCAGCCTTTACGCGATCGCGGCTCTCCATGTGCATATAAAGGATGTCCCAACCGGTTTGTTCCAGGCCGTCGCCGTCCAGGTCTTCCATCACTGCACCATTGTCTGCGCGGACGATCAGACCAGGAACCGAGGCCAAAGCCCAGGCATCCGATGGCCCGCATCCGACTGGATCTCCGGGCGGTGCAAAATCTACAGCGGCCCAGGTGGATCCTTCATCCCATCCACCGTGCGGCCCGCCGGTGAATTGCCAGACTTCTCCTTTTGCAAAAGGCAGAGTGAGCGTTGGCTGAGTCAGTCCCTGGGGAATGAGCGGTTCTACCGCTAAATCAAAGGAATATCCGAACATTTTGTTAAATGTATTGAACAGACCATCAGATCCTGTGTCATTTTGCCAGGTATCATGGCTGTCCAGCTTGGCAAATATATTTTCAATCGCGGCTGTGCCCGGGTTAATGCCGGGCTGGGGTACCACTGAACTACCATCAGCCAGTGTCCAGGACTGGATTTTTCCTTCTTTCCAGTGATAGAAACCCTCGTTTAACGCATTCGCGCTCCACGTCAACTGGCGGTATAGTCCCTGGTGGAAATCATCAACATAACCAATCGGTGTGTATTTGGTGGAAGGCGCCGGGTTGGGGTTTGTGACCCATTGGGCACGGTATTCCAGCAGGGCGAGCAATAATCTTGGATTGACAGAGTAATTTTGCGAGACCAGCGTGACAACCTGGGCGCCAGACAATGTCTGGCCGTTGACATCTTGCGTATAAAAAGCCAGGTAACCGCCCTGTTTTTGAACATACGCGTTCACATCCAGCATGGAACTGAGCGGGCCGTAAACCAGTTCGGAATCAGGAACAATTTTAAAATAACCTGAACCTCCGGCAGATTGTGCGGCGGTTGAAGCCGTGGGGCTGGCATCTGCTGGAAGCGGTGTACTGTCAACTGGAATGATGAGAGTATCACCGGGATAAATCACAGCATCCGTCCCGAGATTGTTGGCTGACAGGAGTGTATCAGTAGATATGCCAAATTTTTCAGCGATGGCGGATGGGAAGTCGTTTGCTTGAACAGTGTAGGTTTGCTGCCCAGGTGTGGATGCAGGGACTGAGGCGGTTGTGGATGCATCCGTGGGCTTTTCAGTTGGTATGGCGGGTAAAGCCGTAAATGTTGGAAATGCAATCACTCCGCCGTTCGGAGTTGGACTCGAGATGGGTACCCCTGGCATGCGTGTGGGCGGTAGAAAGGTTTGAATCGGGATGGTAGTGGGGAGATTCGGATCGGCAATCGGTGTGATTAGGATGGGTGTGCTTTGAGGTTGAACCGGTGCGGTTCGAGTACAGGAACTGACAAGTATTGCCAGAGTCAAAAAGACAAAAGAAAATTTACGCATAATGGCGATTTTACCAAACATAAGCCGTGATTGGGTAAGATATCACTTCCCATTCACGGCTCGTTTGTATGCTGAATCACTTTTTGGCTGCGGGCTATCCACCCCAGGGCATCCCCGCGTATTGCTCAAAAGCTTTGTCGTGCAAATGTTTAAAAAGGCGCTCATGACCCGATTCCCAGCGCGCCAGCATGTCCAGAACTTTGTGCGCATCGCCCTCTGTCTTTGAAGCAGCCATGGCATAAAATTCTGCAAAATCCCGTTCGATCAAGTAAGCCATGCGTAACACCGGCAAATCGGCAACCATGGATTCGGCCACCTTCTGCTCTATTTCTTCATTCTCAGCGCGATCGGCAAAAAAGCCAGCGGTAGGCAATTCGGGTAGTTCGCTCGGGGTGCCGGCATTTTGGGCAGCCAACTGCGCGGCGATAAAATCAATATGTCTTTGTTCTTCGGCGGCGATGGCCTTGAAGGCGCCTTGCGCGGCGGCGTTTTGCAAACGGGATGCGTTTTCGAGGAAAAATCGTTTGCCTTCGTACTCGCGTTCCAGGGCATATTCCAGGATTTTTGTTGTATTCATCCTAAAAACTCCATGTTCTTGTTTGTGTTAGCAGGAAGGTTGATTAATTTGGCGTAGACCGATATCACGAAAAGGAACCATGACATTCTAATGATCAGAAATATAACATGTTTCGCCGTGGAGTATGTTCATATTTTTGTCATTTAATTCAGGTGAAAGGGATCATATTGACTGGGGCAGCAGGGGCATTCTGTCCGAATAAAACTTGAATGAATTATACAGATATTGTGGATATTGAAACTCCCGGCTGTTTTCTCATTCTGGATTTAGAATCTGAACATATAGTTAAGTATTGGAACTTTTGAATGAATAATAAAAATCAACGAAGCCACATTTTTCTTTCTGTTTGTACATTTAATGATGGAAAATAATCCAAATACCCCATCTGTTACGAAACTAGAAAAACTCCGCAGCCTGGCTAAAAGCGTGATTTTGCTGTTGGTTAAAATAGCGCCTTTCACATTGGGGGTTCTGGCGGCTTTTTTGGCGGTTTTTATTTACTTTGCCATTTTTCCACCGCCAAAACAAATCACGACAACCGATATCAAGAACACTGTTAATCAGGTTCTGGCTTCGGCTACACCTGAACCATCTTTTTCTTCCCGGGTCTATCAGATTATTCAACCTTCTCTGGTTTTGATTGAGACCTCAGATTCAAAAGCCACCAGTGCACCTGATTATGGTCTGGGAAGCGGGGTGGTGATTGATAAAAGCGGTGATATTCTTACCAGCTTGCATGTGGTGAAGGATGCGACTGATATCAGAGTAACCTTTGCCGACGGCAGCCAATCTGCTGCCAGGGTTATAAGTTCACAGCCCGATAACGATATCGCAGTTTTGCAGGCGCAAACCCCGCCTCAAAAAGTGATCCCGGCAGTTTTGGGAAATCCAGCCGCGATGCATGTAGGCGATGAAGCCTATGTGGTCGGAAATCCCTTTGGTCTATACAGTTCGATGAGTTCGGGAGTCATTTCAGGCTTTGACCGTGTATTCAAGATTCCCAAAAGTGATATTGAACTGCATGGCATGATCCAGATTGACGCAGCGGTAAACCCTGGCAATTCTGGTGGTCCTTTGCTAAATCGCGATGGGAGTGTAATTGGGATTATTACCGGGATTGTCAATCCAACTGACCAAAATTTCTTTGTCGGCATCGGTTTTGCTGTGCCAATTACGGTTGCGGTAGGCAGTCTGGGTTCCCCTCCGCTTTATTAATTTTTTATGTTACTGCTCACCGGTTTGCCGGTTTGACCATAATCCTTTCCGACTTCGGTCTGCGGATGAAAGAATATGGGTAACTGCTCACCCGTGTCTTGGTTTGGGCATAACCATCACGATTTAATGCCCAAGTGAAACGACAATCGCTGGGTCCCCTCGCAAGTGGTGATTTCGCGCCCAAATTTGGCGCGAAATCACCACAAAAAGTACCGTCTCCCCCTTCCCGTTTCGGGAAGGGTTCTTTCACCTCGCACGTTCTTAGCGAGGATAGGTTCTTGCCTAAAAGTATACAACCCGTGAGCAGTTACATTATTTTTAGCTAAAGGAGAAGATCGATGGTTTCTACGAATAATCAGGAAAATAAACTTCCCATGGAACGTGTTCTTTATGAAGTAAAAAAGGTGATTGTTGGGCAGGATCATTTATTGGAACGCCTGGTGGTGGCGTTACTGGCGCGCGGCCACATCCTGGTTGAAGGAGTGCCCGGATTGGCGAAGACCATGGCAATTAAAACTCTGGCTGAAGCAATTGGGGGCGATTTTAAACGTATCCAGTTCACCCCTGACCTTGTACCTGCTGATTTGGTGGGCACTCGCATTTACAACCAGAAGACTGGCGAATTTAATACTTCCCTGGGCCCGGTATTTACAAATTTGTTACTGGCTGATGAAATCAATCGCGCACCTGCCAAGGTTCAAAGCGCTTTGCTTGAAGTAATGCAGGAACGACAGGTAACCATTGGACGTGAAACTTTCCAGGTACCCAACCCATTTCTGGTTCTGGCCACCCAAAACCCAATTGAAACGGAAGGTACTTATGCTCTACCTGAAGCTCAAGTTGATAGGTTTATGCTCAAGGTATTGGTGGGGTACCCCAGTCCTACTGAAGAATTCGTCATTGTGGAAAGAATGACCGGGGTAATTCAGGCTGTCCAGAAAGTTTTGGAAACCGAGCAGTTGATTGACCTCCAAAAAAAAGTGGATAATGTTTTTGTCGATTCTGCCTTGATTGAATACGCGGTGAAAGTGGTCACCGCCACACGGAAACCAGCCGATGTAGGCTTGAAAGAACTGAGCCATTACATTATGTTTGGCGCCAGTCCGCGCGCCTCGATCAATCTGATTTTGACTGCCCGGGCGCTGGCTTTTGTGCGCGGGAGGAATTATGTTTTTCCGCAGGATATTTTGGATATGGCGTATGATGTTTTGCGTCACCGTATCGTGCTTTCTTATGAAGCCCTCTCCGATAATGTCACCACCGACGAGTTATTGAATAAAATCCTTGGACGCATCCCACTCCCGTTGGTACCCCTCCATGAGCATCTTGAACTCAAATCAAACGCCTGAGCGCATCCTGTATCGCCTGGACTGGCAGGTAATCCGCCGCCTGGATGGTTTGCTGCAAGGTGATTACCGCAGCCTGTTTTACGGCTATGGCGTGGATTTTGCAGACCTGCGTGAATACCAGCCGGACGATGATATTCGTTATATTGATTGGAACGTCAGCGCCAGAATGGATTCGCTTTATGTGCGGCAGTATATTGAAGACCGCGATATCACGGCCTGGTTTTTGCTTGATTTCAGTCCATCCCTGGATTTTGGTTTGGTAGAGAATTCCAAGCGCACCCTATTGATAGATTTTGTTGCTACTTTCGCCAGACTGCTAACCCGCCACGGCAACCGGGTGGGGGCCATGTTCTACAACAGTCAGGTTGAGAAGGTTATTCCTGCCCGGGGAGGCCGGTTCCAGGTCTTGCGGTTGATCAGTGACATGCTTAAACAGCCCCATTTAAATAATGCGCCGTTGACGAATTTGTCAGTGTTGTTCCAGGGCGCTCTTGCTTCAATTAAAAAACGTTCGCTTGTCTTTATAATCACCGATTTTATTAGTTCGCCGGGCTGGGAAAAACCCTTGAATTTGCTTAACCAACACCACGAAGTGATTGCAATTCAAATTTTAGATCCGCGTGAACTCGAACTGCCGGATGTTGGTTCGATTGTTTTGGAAGATTCTGAAACTGGAGAACAATTATATGTGGATACCCACGATCAGGGTTTCCGAAAGCGATTTAAACTGGCATCCCAACAGCGCCAGATTGCCATTCATGGCGCTTTGAAACATGCCGGGGTGGATGTTTTAACCTTATCGACAGAAGAAGATATGGTGGCGGCCATCGTCCGTTTTGCGTCACTTCGGGAAAGGCACAAAAGGTAATGGAAAACCCGCCTGTGACATTTATCTGGCCGGTTTTGCTCTGGTTGTTGTTATTCAATCCCATCGCCATCGTGCTTTATGTGCGTTTTTTGGCTCACCGGCGCCAACTGGCGAACAAAAGCGGAAACCTGGCTTTTTTTCGGCAAGCCAGTGAACGCCGATTCGGATTGCGCCAAAGACTGCCCGTTTTGTTCTTCCTGGCTGGTTTGACCATACTCATCATCGCGCTGGCTCGCCCTCAAATGGTAATCAGTCTGCCAGAAATGAAGGAAACAGTTATCCTGGCTTTTGATGTCTCGGGGAGCATGGCAGCCGATGATATTAAACCCACCCGCCTTGAGGCTGCCAAAGCTGTCGCGAAAGATTTCGTTCAACGCCAGCCTGCCGCTGTACAGATTGGAATAGTCGCATTCAGTGACAGCGGCTTTTCTGTGCAAGCTCCAACCAACGATCAGCAGGCCATCCTTGCTTCGCTTGGCCGGATCCAACCTGAACGCGGTACTTCACTGGCTACCGGAATCAATATTTCTCTCGACACTATTGCCAAAGAGGCCGGTCAAATTCCTCAACAAAGCAGTGATTTTTCTCCTGACTTGTTGCCGACTCCAATTCCTATCCCGGCTGGCAGCAATTCATCAGCGCTGATCGTTTTGATCACAGATGGCGAAAACAATATGCAGCCCGATCCATTGAAAGCTGCGCAGTCTGCGGCTGATCGCGGGGTGAAGATACACACCATTGGTATCGGAAGTCCAACTGGAGCGAACTTGGAAGTAAACGGTTTTACCATCCATACTCAATTGGATGAAGGCCTGCTAAAACAAATTTCTCAGATAACGGATGGCGTTTACTATAACGCTCAAAATGAAGATGACTTGCGCGCCATCTATGCCAATATCAAACCCCTGATGGTGATCACATCCGAAAAAACGGAAGTGACCTCGATGCTGGCTGGGCTGGGTCTGCTTTTCCTTCTCACTGGTGGCTTTTTAACGCTGATCTGGTTTAATCGTATACCCTGATTGTGTCCGGCTGCGCAGCAGTCGATTTTGGAGTTTTAAATGGATTTGATCTGGCCCGGTTTTCTTTTGTTATTGGTGTTGATACCTATCCTGATTGGGGTATATATTTGGGTTTTGCGTCGAAAAACACGTAATAGCGTGAGGTATTCCAGCCTGTCCTTAATTCGTGAAGCGCTACCGAAATATTCCTGGTTGCGCCGTCATTTCCCCTTCGTATTATTTGTTCTTGGGCTGGTTTCCTTAATTTTTGCGTTGACCCGACCGATGGCCATTCTGACTGTTCCAACTAATCAAACCACAGTTATCATTGCCATCGATGCCTCGCGCAGCATGTGTTCCACAGATATAAAACCCAACCGCATCGAAGCAGCCAAATCGGCGGCTCTGTCTTTTATAAAGAGCCAAAATTCTCAAACCCAGATTGGAATAGTTGTTTTTGCTGGTTTTGCCGCAATTATTCAACCGCCCACGGATGACCAAAAGTTGTTGCAGATAGCTGTAGAACGGATCGCTACCGCTTCCAGGACTGCCATTGGGAGCGCCATTGAAAAATCTATCGATGCAATTGCTGAAATTGATAAAAGCATTCCGCCTAGTGACAGCAGTATCACGAATGGTGTCATTCCTCCCCCCGTTCCCAAAGGCGCTTACGCGCCTGCGATCATCGTATTGCTAACAGATGGTGTCAGTAACGTTGGACCTTTACCAATGGATGCTGCCCAGGAGGCAGCGAATCGGGGTATCCGCGTTTTTACAATTGGATTTGGCACTAACGCGAACGAATCTGTTCCGAATTGTGGACAGCAACTGGGGTTTGGCGGCGGCCAGTTTGGATTTGGTGGTGGGCGGCAGAATGGTGGGGGTTTCAATCGGGCGCTTGACGCTGTGACTTTGAAAAGCGTAGCTGATCTGACGGGTGGTTCGTATTACACGGCTGTCTCAGCCAGTGAACTTCAAAAAGTATTTGAAGGCCTACCAATGGATCTGGTTATTAAGCATGAATCCTTTGAAATCAGTGTGCTATTTACAGCAGTTGGCGCGCTTTTGGCAGCGCTTTCCATCCTTCTCTCTATTCTCTGGCACCCACTTTTGTAATTCTTGCCTTCTCATTGGGATAATGAGTGGAGAAAAATACCATAGACTTGCAGGCTTAAAACCCCGAGAGCCAATCTTCGATCAAATTAACAGCCTCGGGTACAAGCGCCCTGCTCATCTCAGACAGCTCCCGATCAAAACCAAATTTATAGCCCCGGACTGAAAGCAATGCAGCCCGGGGCTTTTTATTGTAAATTGTTTCACACATCGCCAGCAAAGACTGCGGAGTCAGATGATGGGTGAAAGGCGAGCGCTGGAATTCGCTTTCAACTTCTATCAGGCGGACTGGCTCAGGGATATCACCGGTATGCGCGTCTACAAAAACCACGCATTCATATTTGCTGATGTCTTCGGCCATTTCCGGAGTAAGCTGTAAATTAAATGCGAAATCCAGGTGATTGTTTTCCGGAAATTCATCTTCATAACTCAGCGGAACAGGCAAACCCATCTTCCCGGCAAATGCCTGGAGAATGTGCCATGCCAAACCATCATCCTGCCGGTCTGGGTTTCCAAAACCAATTAACAGAATACGGTTCAAAATTTATCGACCGTAGCCTGTCCCCATGATGTAGTTTTCCAATTCGGTGATGGTGCCTTTCTGTTCATCAACCAGTGCTTCAGCGAGGCGGCGCAGGGAGACAACACCAATCACATGCTCATTTTCCAGCACAGGTAAATGGCGGACTTTGTATCTGCTCATCAAATCAACGCACTGGCGAACTGATGTTTCAGGTTTAACCATGACCATTTCCTTGGTCATCACCTCGCTGATCAGGGTATCCTGGGCAGCGCGGCCTTTAATCTCACCCTGGCGTGCATAATCACGTTCAGTGAAAATGCCAACGATTTTGTTTCCTTCGCTGACCAAAATTGCGCCAGTATTGGCTTCGATCATGGCCTTGAGCGCATCCAAAACGGTGCTGGTGGACGCAACTGCGTAAACTGTTGAATCTGATTTTTCATTGAGCAATTTTCGAACGATTGTCATGAGTTTTTTCCTTTTGGTTGCAGGTGGGATAAACCCTTTTGATAACGGCGTATTTATTTTATCTATTTTACGCCTTTAGGGCCAAAATAAAATAATGGTAACTGCTCAGGCTGAAAGGCAGAAATGAGCCTGAAGGATCGGCGGAACATAAGGAATTCCAGCTAATGCCAATTGCAAGACATCCAGAACTCTCTGGTCGTTTTTACGAGAAGTAGAGATGTAACTTCGGATGTTAGAAAAGACTTTGGCGCCATCTTCTGACCGAAAACAACCAGACACTTTCTGCTTCAGTTTGACCATGCGCAAATCGCGTTCAGCTTGATTATTATCAAACGGAACCTTAAAATCAACCATAAAAGCCAGTGTTTCTCGCTTTCTGGCTTTGAGATGTTCGGCGAGGTTTCTTGCCGGGTGCTTCTTGGGCTTGCCTCGTTTCTTTGGCAATGTCAAATCCGGTTCTGCAAGCGGGTTGATCTGCAACCCAGCCTCAACAATGGCATCATAACGGATTTCAAAGTCAGCGATTTGATCTGGCGGCAAGAAAGTTTGCTCAGGTGGAGAGTCTTCAACAGCTGTCTTAATCTCCAGCAGTAATTTTTTCATGTCAGAGGCCCAGGCTTGATGATATTGTTCTTCGATAAAAATCAAGTCGCGCAAATGATGGGCATTGCAGAGAGCATTGGTCACAGCCTCATATTGAAAGTATGAGCAGTAGGCATCGTGCATCGCCGTTCCTTTGAATATTGGGAATATGCCAATCTCATTCAACGCTTTGCTGCCTCGTTTTGGATGGATGGCATACAAAGTCAAGAATGCGGTGCAAACCACATGAAACCACCACAACTTCCCATTGATGCGACCACCCGTTTCATCAAAATGAGCCGTTTCGGTCGTGTTTTTCAGTTCTTCTTTGATCGCTTCGATCATAGGCTCAACCTGTTGAGACATCTGATTGCAGGCTTCCACAATCGTGCCTTCGCTGATCGATTGGTCATAAAGGTCTTCTATGATTTCTGCTGTACGTTCCAGAGGAATATGGTGCTGCTGATTAAAGTACACCATTTGTGCTTTGATCCGGATGCCATATTGCACAGGCTGGCTGACTTCTGGCGGAAAGGTACCCGTCGTTGTCTGATGACAAGTTGGACAATCTTTGACTTCCGCAATATGTTCGGTGACTTCTACTTTGGTTGGCGGTACGTCAAAAACTTGGCGCTTTTCGATCCTTTTCGCTTTTACATGCTCCAAATTCGCATGACAATGTTGGCACTGCTTCACGTCATGCTTTTCCACATAATCTGGGTGCTCCACCGCTTTCAACGTGCTCCCAGGATGACCATCCTGACCACCACTCTTTTTGCCACTCTTGTGCCGCAGGCTTTTCGTCTTTTTGGTCAGGCCGTCACTCGATGGTGGTTTACCGCTATTGCCACTGTTTTTTGCAATTTGATCTTCGAGTTTCTGGATGCGCTCTGACAGTGTCTTGTAATTTTGGAGCATGTTCCAGATAAATGCAACAGTTTCATCTTCGCCTAAACGATAGATGGCGCGTATATCTTCCTCGGTGAACTGATACATCGGTTCCATTGGTATATTGTGGCTGACTTTTGTGTTTTTGACAATGTTTTTTCAAAAAATTGCTGCCTGAGCAGTTACAAATAATGAACCTATTATTATTTCTAATCGGTTTAGTCGCGGGTGATCGTTTTGATCAAATCACCTTCGGGGCCGATGATTTCCAGTTGGATGGGCATTTGTCCAATGGCATGTGTGGAACAGGAAAGGCATGGATCATAAGCGCGAATGGCAGCTTCAACACGATTGAGCATACCTTGCGTAACATCCGGGCCGTGAACGTATGTTTTGGCTACGCTGTCAACCGAGTTGCTCATGGCCCAGTTGTTGTGACCGGTGGAGACAATCAAGTTAACCTTGAGCAACTTGCCGTTTTCGTCAGTGGTGTAATCGTGGATGAGTGTGCCGCGCGGGGCTTCGATCACTCCCACGCCATGCCCGGTGAAATTCTGGCGGGTGTTGAGAATATCAGTACTCAGGATGTCTGGATCATCGCACAAAATCCGCACGCGCTCCGTGGCGAACAACGCTTCGATCAGACGAGCATAGTGGTAATAAAGTGTATTCTCAACCGGTTTGCCGCCACTAAGACCCTTGAAAAGTTTCAATTCTGCATTGGCTAGCGGGGTATCGATTTTCTCGGCAATATTCAAACGTCCCAGCGGCCCAACCCGGTAAACACCACCTGGGAAACCCATCGGTTTGTAATAGGGAAATTTCAGGTAAGACCAGGGTTCAACATGTTCTGTAATGTAATCCAGATATTTTTCGCCGCGAAAGCGTTCAAGATCCTTGCCTTGCTGATCGATCAGGCGGATATCACCGTCATATAGCTCCAGACCGTTTTCAGGTGTTACCAGGCCGAAGTATCCGGTGGGGAAGACAGCGAATTTGTTGATGTCTTCCATATTGCGTTCGGCCCAATCCTTCATGATTTGTAAACCGATTTGCAGTGTGGAGATGGCAGCATCAATGCCACCCAGGATGGTATCGCGTTCAGGTGCTTTTAAGGCTTTGTTGACGCCGCCCGGAACAGCAAAATTGGGATGAATACGCCGTCCGCCCAGGGTATGAATGATCTCCTGGCCGAATTTACGCAACATGACTGCCTTGACGGTCAATTCCGGGTTGGCGCCAATCAACCCAACTACATTCCGGATTTCCGGGTTGGCATCAAAGCCCAGCAGTAGGTCAGGCCCGGCCAGTTCAAAGAAGTGCATACCGTGGCTCTGAATGATTTGCCCCATGTGCATCAGTTCACGCAGTAAGTTGGCCGGTCGCGGAGGCGTTTGGCCAGTCAGCATGTCGGAGGCCTTGGCGGCAGCCAGATGATGGCTCACCGGGCAGATTCCGCAAATGCGCGGGGTGATCTGAGGCATTTCGAAATACAGACGCCCTTCGCAGAATTTCTCGAAACCGCGGAACTCATTGACATGCATGTAAGCATGTTCAACGGATCCATCCTCTTTTATATGGATGGTGACCTTGGCGTGGCCTTCAATCCGGGTTACGGGCTCAATGGTAATTTTTTGTGTGGTCATCGTTTTTTTCCTCAGCCTAATGCCAGTGGAGCAATTCGTTTTTAAGCACTGGCTTGCGACCCTGGGCCAGTTCGCTCAAAACATAAAAGATTACATCCGCATCCGGTGGACAGCCAGGCACATTATAGTCTACTGGCACGACTTCCTGGATAGCGCGGGTTTTGGTCATCGTCGCCAGTTCTGGATCATTGGGAATCTGGCTGCCAGGTTCGTTACTTTCAGCATCCACGTAGGCACGCTGCAAAGCTTCTTTGACGCCGCAGAAATTGCGCATGGCCGGTACTCCGCCAAAAACTGCGCAATCGCCCAGCGCCACCAGGATCTTGGAGCGCTGGCGGAATTTGTGAGCTACTTCTTCGTTAGCGGTATTGTTGATGGCGCCTTCGAGCACGCCCACATCCACGCCGCTTGCATCAGGTTCTTTCATATCCGTGATGGGCGTGGAGCGCAGATCGGCGAGCTCAACCACTTTCAGAATGCGTTCATCCATATCGAGCAGGGACATGTGACAACCTGCGCAGCCGCACATCCAGTCAGATGCTATTTTTGGTTTACCCATTTTTCTCTCCTTTGATTTTTTTTACCGTTAAGCGAGTGTTACACTGGCTTTGCGTGTGCGCAGGCTGGTGTTCCAATCTTGTTTGATCGGCATATTCATACGCATGGCAACTTCAGCCAGAACTGTGGTACTTTCCCGCACGCCATCAGGTGCATTGATGGCTTTCTCAGCGGTTTGGATGCGGCCGTCCATGTTGACATAATGGCCGGCTTGTTCCGACCAGAGGGCGGCCGGCAAAACCACATCAGCTTTTTCAGTGACCAATGATGCGTAGGTCGCCTGTACAACCAGGTAAGGGGCTTTGCTCAATCGTTCAGCCAGACGCCGTGAGACAAAATCATCGCCAATGAGCGCATAGACTGCCTGCTGACCGTTCAAAACGAACTGCTTATCGAGGTTGAACTGCGCGGCCGCCACACTGTTGGCTTCTCCCTTGACCGATAGAAGACCAAAGCGTTCGGCATCCACTGCGCCGGTCAGCTTCGCCAAATCCAGTAAGGCTTCAACCAGTTTTTCATCTCGTTGGGCTGTAACACCTTTGCCATACAGAATCACCGGGCTGACAGCATTTGCCAGCAAGCGGGCAACCCTGCTTAGAGTTTCAGCATCCACGCCGCTGGCATTGACGCCGGCTTCAATCAAGCCGTCTGCATTCTGAATGGAAAGTGGGGCGCGCCCCAAGCCTTCCTTGACAATGACAGCCTGTAGGGCTTCCACCAATGCCAGGTCACTCCCGGTTTTGGGTGTGAGCGAGACATCTGCCAGGTCATCCAGCTCGCTGGCTTCAGGATCGATGTTTACCAGGCGCATACCTTTTGGCAGGGCGCGTTTGATCATAAAACCGGCCACCATGTGACTTTTGGCGACATTCGCGCCGATGCACAAAACCACATCGGCATTTTTCAGTACATCCAGTTTACCTTCAAAAGCGCCTGCTTTTTCCGCGACAGCGTTGACGCTGGCGGTGGTCATACCTTCTTCAGTACTGGTAACCATGCCGCTTTTGAAACCGTCTGCAAATAATTCCTTGAACATGGCAAGTGCTTCCACAGGCAAGCGGGTGGAAGCAAGGGCTGCCAGACCGTCATGCTCTTTGCCAGCCAGGGGTTTGAGTTTATCCGCTACAACACTCAATGCTTCGTCCCATGAAACTGGAGTCAACTTGCCGTCTTTGCGTAACATCGGGCTTGTGATCCGGTTTCTTTTTTCATTCATTGGGTCATACCGCCCGTGTTCGCACAAAACCCCGCGGTTCACAGGTGCGTCCCAATCGCCTTCAATGCGTACAATGCGATTGTCATGCACGATCATTTTGATACCGCACCCTACAGAGCAACCGATGCACACAGATTTGATTTCCGACATCATCAGGTCGTGCCCCTGGTAGGCGCTGGTACGGTCGATCAATGCTCCTGTTGGGCAGACCTGCACGCAGGTGCCGCACTTGATACAGGTGCTTTCGCCCAGCGGCACATTGGTATCTGCCACCACCAGGGTGGATGCGCCGCGTTCGGCCATGGTCAGTGTAAAGTTGCCGACAAGTTCGCCGCAAGCGCGAACACAGCGTCTGCACAAAATACAGCGGTTATTATCGAGCACATAATAGGGGTGGGAACTGTCAACCGGGTATTTATTCCAACCGGGCTGCATCGGCCAGTGAGTCATGTCTTCAGCATAAGCCGCGTTTTGCAACTCGCAATCGCCGCCGCTGACCTGACAGAATGGGCAGAAATGGTTTCGCTCGCTGAAGAGCATCGAGAGGATAAACTTGCGCGACTTTTGGATGGCCTCGGTTTCAGTGTTGACCACCATGCCGTTGCTGACTGGCAGCGTACAGGATGCAATCGGAACACGAAAACCCTGCACATCCACAATACACAGGCGGCAGCCGCCGAATGGCGTCAATTCTTTGTGCGCGCACAGGGTTGGAATTTCAATTCCGGCCTGTTTTGCCGCAGAAAGAACAGTTGTTCCTTCCGCAGCTTCGATCTGTTTGCCATTAATCGTTAGTTGAACCATGAGAACCTCGCTAAATTCATTCTTGCAAAATAAGCGCCGGGTTTCTTCAAAGCGCTACAGGTTTTTGATTTAATCAGCTTCACGCCATTTCGAGTTCGGAAGCCATATCACACACACCAGTTGGGCACACGCCCAGGCGGATATGTGCTTCAACTTCGGCGCGGAAATACTTCAATGTGTCCCGGATTGGTACCGCTGCGGTTTGGCCCAAACCACAATTTGAAGCCAGTTCCATCTCATCAGCGAGCTTCAAAAGGGTATCCAGGTCGTCAAGGTGAGCTTGACCCTGACTGATGGCTGTCAGGATGCGCAAGGCGCGGTCTGTTCCAACCCGGCAGGGGGTGCACTTGCCACACGATTCAAACTTGAAGAACTTCATCAATGTGATAGCCAGATCGACAATGCAAGTTCGTTCATCACAGATCAGGAGCGCACCGGAGCCCAGCGAGACACCCGCTTTGCGGAACGATTCAAAATCCATGGGTGTATCCTGAAGACTGGCCGGAATGATCGAACCGCTTGAACCGCCGGTTTGGGCCATTTTGAACGATTGTCCGGGAACGATACCTTGCCCATAAATATTGATAACCTCGCGCAGCGTGATGCCCATCGGCACTTCAATCAGGCCTTTGAAGTTAACATTTCCGAGAATAGTGTAGGTTTTTGTTCCCGGGCTGGATGGCGTGCCTAAACCACGGTACCATTCGGCGCCGTTCAGGATGATCGCAGGAACATTGGCGAGAGTCTCAACATTGTTGACAACGGTTGGTTTGCCCCACAGACCGTGAGTAGTCGGGTAGGGTGGGCGTGCGCGCGGTTCGCCGCGTTTTCCTTCGATGGATTCGAGCAGGGCTGTTTCTTCGCCGCACACGTAAGCTCCGGCGCCGCTGTGCACATGAATATCGAAATTGAATCCCGATTCAAATATATTTTCGCCAAGCAAGCCCATTTCGCGGGCCTGGTGGATTGCTTTTTCAAGACGGTACTGGGCAAGCTGGTATTCCCCGCGCACATAGATATAGCCTTCATTTGCGCCAACCGCAAAGCCGGCAATGGCCATGGCTTCCAGGATGCTGTGAGGGTCACCTTCCAGAATCACACGGTCTTTAAAGGTACCGGGTTCGCTTTCGTCAGCATTGCATACAACATATTTCTTAGGGCTTTTGGTAGCACCCACGAAGCGCCACTTTCGGCCGGTAGGAAACCCTGCACCGCCGCGACCCTGCAATCCTGCTTCTTCCAATTCTTCGATCACTTGCATGCGGGTCAGGCTTAAGGCCTTTGCCAGCGCCTGATAACCTTCATCAGCGATGTAATCATCAATATTTTCCGGGTCAATCCGGCCTGCGCGGCGCAGTACAACACGTTTTTCGGACGGAAGGGTGCCCTTGCGTGTTTTCAGCCAACCGATGCGACCGGACAATTCCTTGACGGGTGCCAATAGATCGTCCACCTGGCGGCCCTTGTATAAATGTTCTTCAACGATGCGTTTTACATCGGCAACGGTGACGGGCCCATAAGCGCAGGCTTCAGGGTAAACAATCACAAGCGGAAGAGCGTCTTCGCGCCCGCCATCTGTAAATTGCGTCAGAGAAATTTCTTCTGTCAGGTCAAAATTGGCGAGTTCCAGTTGAAATGCGCGAAATACGTCGGCTGCGCCTTTTCGCAGACTTTCTGGATCATTCGAAACCAAAACCATTGAGCGTTTGAATTTCATTCAAGGCCTCTCATTCGTATTTGGCGAAAATATCCGCCAATTGTTCCGGAGTGACATTACCGTATAGATCATCATCAACCAGAACGACCGGGCCAACACCACATACACCCAGGCAACTGACTGTCTTCAATGTAAAACGGTCATCCGGGCTGGTTTCACCGGCTGCAAGCCCCAGACTTTGTTGCATGGATTTCCAAAGTTCGCGCCCGCCCTGCACATGACAGGGTGCGGACTCGCAAAACTGGACGACATGTCGCCCGGTTTTTTCAGTGTGCAGCATGTGGTAAAACGATGCCAGACCATACAACTGACCTTCTGACACAAGGATGTGTTCTTCTGGGTTCTTCCCATACAACTCATGTAGAAATTTCCGGGCCATTCGAATAGCGTCACCAGGGATATAGCCAAACTCATGGTTGATTTCCAGCAGGATCGGAACAAAGGCATCCGCATGTGCGCCATGTTTAATCACAGCCGCCTCGACAATTGCTGTGAGATCTTTCGTTTCTGCAATTTTTAACACGAAATGCCTCCTGTAATTTTTCTTTCGGACCTCTGTCATTTTTGACAGGTAAATATATTTTAACTAAGCACCTGGATGGCGTTGAAATTGCAAACCTGCGCACATATACCGCAGCGTATGCATTTATCCACGTCAATGATGTGTGCCTGACGTCGTTCGCCGTTGATGGCTTCCACCGGGCAATTGCGCGCGCAGACAGTGCAGCCTGTGCAGGCGGCCGCCTGGATTTCATAGCGTATCAAGGCTTTGCAAACTCTGGCCGGGCATTTCTTTTCATAAATGTGGGCTTCGTATTCTGCCCGGAAATGTTTCAGCATACTGATGACCGGGTTGGGTGCACCCTGTCCAAGACCACAGAGGGAATTGCGAGTGACTTCGTAACAAAGATCTTCGAGCGTTTCCAGATCGCCGGGTTGGCCTTCGCCAGCGCAGATTTTTTCCAGGATTTCAAGGATACGGCGGGTGCCGACACGGCAGGGAGTGCATTTCCCGCACGATTCATCCTGGGTGAACTCCATGAAGAAGCGGGCCATATCCACCATGCAGGTTTCATGATCCATAATAATCAGACCGCCGGAACCCATCATGGAACCGGCCGCGGTCAGCGCTTCGTAATCAAGCGGAAGATCGAGCTGTTCGGCCGTCAAACACCCGCCCATGGGCCCGCCGGTTTGAATGGCCTTAAACTGTTTGCCATCCTTGATGCCGCCGCCCACATCAAAAATAACCTCGCGCAGCGTGATGCCAAATGGAACTTCGATCAAGCCGGTATTGATCACATCACCTGCAATGGCAAAGGTTTTGGTGCCTTTGCTTTTTTCAGTTCCCATACTGGCATACCACTCGGCGCCTTTCAAAATAATCTGTGGTACCACAGCGTAGGTTTCTACGTTGTTATTATTGGTTGGCTTGCCCCACACACCTTTGACAGCCGGGAACGGCGGGCGGGGACGCGGTTCGCCGCGTTTGCCTTCAATGGAGGCGATTAACGCGGTCTCTTCACCGCATACAAAAGCGCCAGCGCCCATACGCACTTCCAGGTCAAAAGAGAAACCGGTTCCAAAAATATCATCTCCCAAAAAACCAAATTCATGCGCCTGGGCGATGGCAATCTTTAGATTTTGTACCGCGATCGGGTATTCCGCGCGGCAGTAGATATACCCGCGGCTGGCGCCAATGGCATAAGCCGCGATAATCATGCCTTCTACAACTGAATGCGGATCGCTTTCCAGCACACGGCGGTTCATAAACGCGCCCGGGTCGCCTTCATCAGCGTTACAGGTCAGATATTTGGGGTTATCAGGAACCTGGCGGCATAACTGCCACTTCCTGGCCGCCGGGAAGCCTGCTCCGCCGCGTCCGCGTAACCCGGATTTTGAGACTTCAGCGATCACCTGCTCTGGGGTCATGCTGCTGATGACTTTGGCAAGGGATTGGTAACCATCCTCGGCGATGTAATCTTCAATATTATGCGGGTCGATCTTGCCGCAGTTGCGCAGTACGATACGAACTTCTTTGGGTTTGGGAGCGCCGAGTTCCTCATCAGAAACGGCTTTTTCCTGGGCCCGGAATTTTTCAACCACCCGACCTTTCAGGAAATGTTCTTCCACCAGGTAGGGGATGTCATCTGCGCTGAGATTGGCGTAATGCTCTTTCTCGGGGTAAACGAGCATATCAGGCCCCAGCCGGTATGGGTCGCCAATCCGGGAGGTTTCCAGCACCTGGACTTCATCAAGCAAGCCCTGGGCGATTAACTCATCATTTAAAGCATCTATGACCTCATGGGCGCCTTTTGCCAGACACTCCGGGTCAACTGAAACTAGCACATGCGAACGATAAAAAGCCATATAAATACCTTACCTGGTAAATGTCAGAGCGTCAGTTGTAGTTTCTGCCTGGCGCGATGAAGTGAAGCGGACTATGCCGGTATTACGAAATCGGTAACGATCTTGCCAGCCAGCACGTGTTGTTCCATGATTTGACGGGCGGCAAAAGGAGTGACTTTGCCATAGGTTACAACTGCATTTTCGGCAGATTGGACCTGAACGATTGGCTCCCAGGAATCCATGCCGATATTGCCGGTCTGGCGGACTGTTATATTGGTCAGGTGTTGTTCTTCAATGAAACTCAAAATGGCTTTCAAGGTTTCGCGGGCGCCGGCGGCAATGCCGGGAGTGCCCATCCCAACGATGATCTGGACGCTGCCGGGGGTGGATTTAATCTCGCGCTTCTGCAGGGCCTCTTCACGGATCCGCTTGAGGTCTTCGAGTGATTTTACGGTTGGCATATTATTCTCCTTGGGTACATCTGCCGGGACGGAGCCTGGGGCAGTGTCTTCTGATAGGGGTGATGGTTGATAAGTTTATTGCAGTGCCTGGCTGGTTTCCCGGATGCCGTCTTCCAGGTGATGGCGAAGGTAGGCGAGAACGTCAGGGTGGGTCAGGGGAACACCGGTGAGCATGTCTTTGACAGGTTGATCGTCAAACTCGAAGGTGTCCTGATGGGATGGGCCGCGGGCCGTGTAGTGAAAAATCCAGTGTGTGTCTGGGTGCCCAACGGTGAGTTCGAGGAAAGTTTCGGGCAAGTCTCCCAGGGGCATGCGGTCGATGTGGGAGTGCTGGAAGGTTACCTGGACGAGAGTGCCCTGCCCGAGCGTGGAAGTGATGCTCATAGAGCCGTTGGATTCTTCTGCGGCGCCTTTGAGGAGCGGGATGCCCAGGCCGACTTTGCGAGTTGTCCGACTGGTGTAGAAGGGGTCGGTGACTTTGCGGATGGTTTCTGCATCCATGCCGCGGCCGTCGTCCTGGATGCTGGCGGTCAACCTGTCGGCGGGGAGGTCTTCGCAGACGGTAATGACGATGGTTTTGGCGCCAGCGGAAACGCTGTTTTCGGCAAGGTCGAGCAGGTGGAGGGCGATTTCTCTCATATTGCGCGGGTGGGGCGTGTGTCAGCTTTCAAGAAGCTTTTTGATGAGGGCCGGGAATTTGTTGGGCTTAATATGGCCGATGACTTCATCATCGACAGTAACGACGGGGGCCTGCGAACAGGCACCAACGCAGCGGCAGATTTCCATGGTCAGGTTGCCATCAGCGGTGGTTTTGCCGATTTCTGTGCCAGTGATCTGTTTCGCTTTTTCCATGAGTTGGGGGATGCCTCCAACGTAGCAGGCGGTGCCCATGCAAAATTTCATAGTGTGTTTACCGCGGGGTTCGGTGGTGAAGAAGGAGTAGAAGGTGACGACTCCATGAACTGCGCCAACGGGTACGCGCAGTTTCTTGGCAATGTATTTTTGCATGGCGGGCGAGATGTAGCCGATTTTTCCCTGGGTTTCATTGAGAACGACCATCATGGCACCGGGACGGTTCTGGTTTTCGGCGATGATCTGGTCGATAATGGCTCTTTTGTTTTCGCAAATTTCTTGTGTTTGTTGTATGCCTGTTGGATTGTCCATGTTGAATAAGCTCCGCTTATTTATATATTCGTTTTTATTATAATTGTGAATATTTTCACAATTATATGCAAGTTTACACTGGGTTAGGAGGGAAGTCAACTAACAAATGTCAGGTATGCGGCTGTCAGGTGTCAGGTGTCAGGTGCAGTGTGTGTGTGACAGGGTCAGTGGGTGACGCGCAGGGAGCGGCCGTTTTGGGAAGTGAGAGCGAGGCGAATTTCGGGAATGGTGGGGGCAGTCAGGGTGAGGAACGTGCTGCCGAGGAAGTCGTCAATGTGATGCACATCGCCGCTCTGGATGAGGGGGTAGTCTTTTAGCTGGGGGTATTTGAGGCGGGCGCTTTCGGGGCTGAGATGGCGGGAGATTTCAAGGGCTTCAAAACCAGGTGGAATGAGGCCCAGGGTTTCGATGAGGCCATTGGCTTTGCGATCGACGTGGGCTGGGATGGGGAGGCCGCCAAGGTTGTTGATGTGGGCTGTGGCTTGCTGGAGGGTAAGGTTGACGGAGTTGAGGAGGAGGCGGTTTTCACGGCGGATGAATTCGCCCTGGTGATCGACGATGAATTGTTCCCCGAAGTAATCGATGTTGTTGGGGATGTTGGGGAGGTGGTTGTCTACGATGGTCTGCCAGGTGTTGAGCTGGTCAAGGGTATCGAAGAGGCAGAGAAGGTGGGTTTCTTCACGGGTCTGGAGTTCCATGCCGGGCAGGATGTGAAGGGGTGTGCCGCGGGCGGCCTGGATAACTGCGCTGGCATTGGCGCTGGCGTTGTGGTCTGTGATGGCCAGGAGGTGTATGCCGAGTTGGAGAGCTTGTTCCACGATTAATGGGGGTATCATCTCGATTGCGGCGCAGGGAGAGAGGACGGTGTGAACGTGGAGTTCGGCGCGGTAGGTTTGCATGAAGTGAGGTGACCTACCTTCCATGCCAGGCGCCCTTACCAGAGGCCGAGATCCCAGAGTTGACCGGCGATCTGGTAGTTGCCGAGGGGGGTGGAGAGAAGTGTGACGTTTTGCTGGTTGGCTTTTTCGATGACGTCTTCGGGGGGCAGGGCGTTTTCGGTGATGATAATGGCAGCGATGTCGCCGAGGGCGGCAACGGCAACGATGTTGATGTGGGCCTGGAGGGTGATCCAGAGGTTGCCGGGTTTGGCTCCGGCCATAACGCAGGAGAGCAGGTCAGAGGAATAGCCGCCGGTGGGGATGGTGTTTTGAAAGTCTTGGGAAGTGGTGAGGAGTTTTAGGTCGAGCTTTTGGATGATTTCTTGGAGATTCATGGGAGATTCCTTTCGGGCGGGATGGTGTGCTGGAATGTTTGTTACTGAACTTATGGGTACTTTCCATTTGGCTGAAGGCCAGGGATGGTGGGCTCGGTTCAAGTTTCTTCTTTGAAGCGTTCGTTGTCTTTCAGGTTGATTTCCATGAAAAGTTTGGTGCCTTTGCCGGGGGTGGATTCGAGTTCCATTCGGTCGACGCAGCGGCGGATGTTCACAAGGCCCATCCCGGCGCCGAAGCCCATGTCACGGGCTTCCTGGGT
This sequence comes from uncultured Anaerolineae bacterium, assembly GCA_903910795.1. Taxonomy (GTDB): domain Bacteria; phylum Chloroflexota; class Anaerolineae; order Anaerolineales; family Villigracilaceae; genus UBA5195. The sequence goes on along the minus strand of CAIWAX010000251.1, from coordinate 3,403 downwards.
GGCGGTGGACCAGCCAGCCTGAAGTGCAAGTTTGACATCTTTGATGCCGGGGCCGGTGTCGGTGGTTTGCATGAGGATGCGTTCCGGTTCGATCTGAACGCGGATGATGCCGCCATTGTCAGAGTGGATGATGAGGTTGATTTCGGCTTCGTAGATGGCAATGCCGCATTGGCGGGCAAGTTGGGGGCTGGCGCCGAGGCGCAAGAGGGCGCGTTTGATGTTGCTGGAGGCTTTGCCGCCGTTGACGTAGTCGCGGGCTTTGATGTTGTAACGGAGGATGAGAGAGGTTCGATCAGAGGTGATGTCTTCGAAGAGATGGCTGGCACGGTAGCGGCGGATTTCTTCAACTTTGTAATCCTTTTGCAAGGCATTCAGAAAACCGCGCGTGATATCGCCTTTGGTGATAATGCCAACGAGCTGGCCGTTTTCGTCAACGACAGGCAGGCGGCCAACGCGATACTCGCTGAAAGTTTCGATGGCTTTAAAAACGGGATCGTAGATTTTGACGCTGACAACGTTGGGGGTCATGTAGTCTCGCACAGGGGCGCCGAGCTGGTTCTTTTCCATGGCGTGAACGATGTCTTCGATGGAAAGGACGCCAACGAGTTTGTTGTTTTGCTGAACGGGGACGCCGGAGATGCGGTTGATACGCAGGATTTCAAGAACGGAGGAGAGGGTCTGGTCGGGGGTGACGCATTTGACCGAGCCAGTCATGGTTTCGGAAACTTTCAGGTCGTATGAGAGTTCCTCAATACGGCTGATTTCGCGGGCGTCCTGGTCAGTGATGGGGCGGTTTTTTGGGGTGGGGATGGGGATAGATTCTGTCATGGCTGCCGGTTTTGGTTGTCCGACGGGATGACGGATTCAAAGCTGTGAAGGCCGGCCTTGTAGAGACGGCCGCAGAGTTCAAAGGTGCCGAAGGGACTGGTGATGAGCGGGATGTTTTCTTCGGCGGCAAGTTCAATCGTGTCTGTTGCGGGCATTTTGCCGCGGACGAAGACGATGGCGCAGACATCCGCCATTTGGGCGGTACGGACTACCTGGATGTTGCAGAGTCCAGTCAGGAGGACTGCTTCGGGTTTGATGGAGGCGAGAACGTCGCTCATCAGATCTGCGCCACAGCCGCCTTTGACTTCGCGGGTGAGGGTGGCCTGAGGGGTGAGGAGGGTGCCGTTGACGATTTTGATCATTTCCTGAACGTTCATGGATGAGTGCTCCTGTACCAATATTAGTTTGTTTTATCTGATTTTATGACCCCGCTGAGGGTTTTCGGGATAATGCAAGCATGATTTTAGTGATCTCGCACGCATTGAAATTTCAGAAAAGGGGGACCCATATTCCCCCCAGCGTTTTTTTAGGCGTTTTAGCAGCTAAATTTGGGTGCTAAAACAACACATGCGTGTTGACAGCCCGGGTTGGATCCTGGATTACACATTTTGGATGTCTTTGAGGGTGGCGTTGGTGGTGTTTGCGGTTTTGAGGGTTTCGAGGTTGAGGTGGGCTTCGGTGAGATCGGCGCTGGAAAAGTTGGCGCCAGTGAGATCCGCGCCAGACAGGTCAGCCTGGCGGAGGACGGCGCCGCGCAGATCGGCGTTTTGGAGGATGGCGCCGCGCAGGTTGGCGCGGAAGAGGTGGGCGTTGTTGAGGAATACGCCGGTAAGATCGGCCTGTGCAAGATCTACACAGCCGAGTTCCATGTCGATTTCATCGAGGTTGGGGTCGATATCGTTATCGTGGAGAATGCCGAGGTGAGCGCGGTTGAGCATGGCGCCGCGCAGGGAGGCTTTGAAGAGGCTGCTACCGGAGAGGTCCGAGTCGCGGAGGTCGGCGCCGTCCAGGATGATGCCGTTGAGGTGAGCGCCGCGGAGTTTGATACCCTGGAGTTCCTGTCCAGTAAAGTCGATTCGCCCAGCCTGGAAGGCGGCGATGAGTTCGGTTGCTGTCATAGTTTCCATTGAATTTGTTCCTGTTCGTTTGTGAAAATATTCACAATATAGTATATCTTGTTTTTGGATTTTTACAAGGTGCGATTTTACATGATTAGTATACATCTTTCGGGTGTCAGTAACGGGATTTTGATTTGCGCTGCACCGTAGAAGATTCGATTTGCCAGGCTTCAGGAGCGTTGCGCAGGAACCTGAACCTTCATTTTTTACCATTTTGACAAGGAAGGTATTGACAACAGGTAATTAATAGCCAAACTTCCGAATTCCGCCGGTATCGGGCTATTCGGAAGTTTGGGATAATGAGGCCTCGGGGTTAGAAGGCAGTCACAGCTGGGATGATTTCTTTGGCAAAGGTCTCGAGGGGCGTGATGTCCTGCGTATTGGGCATGTTGAAGATGACGTGCTGAACGCCGATTTTGGCGAGGGCCTGGCATTGAGCGATGATCTCGGCGGGTGTCTGACCGCTGGGGGAGAGGTTGGCAGTCGAAAGGGTGGTCTTTTCAATGGTGTTATAGTCACGGCCCAGGGTGTCGCAGTGCTGTTTGAGAACATCGAGTTTGGCCTGGATGGCTTCGGGGCCGCCCCAGGCAAAGAGGTTGCAGGCGTCAGCATATTGGGCGACCAGGCGCAGGGTTTTCTTTTCACCGGAGCCGCCGATCAGGATGGGGGGGTGCGGGCGTTGCAGGGATTGGGGGTGGTTAAGGGTTTCGTTGAGGTGATAATATTTGCCGTTAAAGGGGGCGATGGTTTCTGACCACATCTGCAGGGCGATCTGGAGAGTTTCCTCCAGGCGTTCGAAGCGTTCGGAAATGGGAGGGTAGGGCACGCCGAGGCCCAGGGCTTCGCGTTCGAACCAGGCCGCGCCAACGCCGAAGTAGGCGCGGCCGCCGGAGAGCACATCCAGCGTGGTGACAGTCTTGATGAGGAGGCCGGGCTGGCGGTAGATGACCCCCGTCACCATGGTGCCGAGTTTTGCTTTTTGGGTGAGGGCAGCGATGTAGTTGAGGGTGGAGTAGCCTTCCAGCATTTCATCTTCGGCGGGGCCGAGCATGACGCGGTCGGGGCCGCCGATCTGGAAAAAATGATCCATGACCCAGATGCTGGCAAAACCGGCATCATCGGCGGTCTGGACGATATCTTTCAGAGTGGAGGCGATGGCGGCGGGGCCTCCGGGCCAGGTGAAGTTGGGAATTTGTAGACCGATTTTCATTTTTTCTCCTTTAAACTGTAAAGCGGGTGGCCTGGATTCCGGTAAGGAGGTCAGAGCCGAAGAAATTGGGTGTGAAGGCGGGGTTCAAGATGAGCCCGTGGTGAACAGATGTCATTTTTCAATCCATCAGGAATATATTTTAACCCAATTAGAAGTTTTAGTACGAACATATATCCTTTGCGGTCACAAACCCACTGGGCTATGTTGCGCCAGGGAAGTTGCCTGTGAATTGCTTGTTTCTGGCTTG
>CAIWAX010000250.1 GCA_903910795.1 uncultured Anaerolineae bacterium | reverse complement strand
AAGCCGACTCGTTAACCAGCCCGAAGGGCTTTCATGGCGTGAGCCGGGGCTTCAGCCCCAGGCGGGGCAGGCAAAAAGACATCTTGACATAAATCGAGAATGCTTAACTTGTGACTGATGCCATAAGTTCAGTATGGAGCTCTTGAGAGGGATAAGAATTGTTTTGCCTGATTGAGGCCGGTTATGGTCAGCTCAAGCGTTCTTTGCGCTCGCCAGGTCGCGCAGAATTTCCAACGCGCGCTCCGCATCCGCGGCTGGCACAAACAAATGGTCATGATAATAACCCGCCACCACATTACAAGGGATGCCGGCCTGCGCCAGCGATTGCGAAACCGCGGCAGTCATACCAACCGATTCCAGCGCTGAATGGACATTCAACGTGATCCAGGCGCCCACAAACGCATACGGCAGACCAAGCTGGTCAGCCTGCGTTTTTGGCAGAATCACCGTCAGGCCTTCATGTTCCCGAAAGGAACCCAGCGGCCTGACGGGCGCTGGATCAGTTTGCGGATCCAGGCTGCAGAATACAAATTCGCCGGGATGCAGCTCGGGCTGCATATCGCGCAGCAAAATCCCCAGATCGTTCTCACCAATCATTAAAATCCTCCAGAAACCGCACAATTAATAATAAACACGGCTGGCGAGTATAACCTCATCCCAGCATTTGGGTAGTGCCTGCCAGCATTTTCAGATGAAATCTGCACATCCAGTCGTTAGCGCAAACCAGTAACGAATCAATCCCTGGTGCTGCCATCACAAAAATACGGATAAATTCGATCTTTAATATTATAGTATTTTGATAAGGCAAATGCCAGCACAGCTTCATCTTTTTTATGTCATTCACTCTCAAAAATTGCGTTTTTCGTGATCAAGTGGAAAACCGCAATTCACGACCAGATCGTTATTTTACCAAAGACTATCAAGAATCTAAACACGGCAAAACCAACGTCTCAAGTATCCGGGTGACGCAAATAATCGCACACAAAACTCACACATTGGAGGCACGCAAGCTGCAATATAATAGATATGAATGTGAAATAAATACGCTCACAAAGGCCGATCCTATGAAAAAATTCTTCGCCACCTCATTCGCTGTCATTTCGATCCTGGCACTGATGTTTTCCTGCCTGCCCGCCAGCCAGGCCATGGCCTTAAAAGATAAAAACAACATCACCATCAAAGTCAAAAACCGCACGGGCAGCCCGGTGCTGATCTCCCTGGTGAACGAAAACGGCGTCTATACCCTGCTCAGCTTCCAGCCAGGCATCACCAATACCGTTGTGCCGGAAGGCAAATATGATTATTACGCCAGCACCCGCTGTGGTATCAAGAACGGCAATTTCAACTTTAACGTCACGAAGCAGCTCGATTTTTACTGTGAGAACGGCGCCAATATCGCACTGTTTGTCCCCCACCGGAATTTTTGTTTCGCGGTCTGGGATTTTTCCAGGGTTCCTGGTCCGCGGTTCCAGATTTGGACAAATTACGGCCCGCATTGCCAGGACCAACCGGCCCAGGAGGGCGACTCGATCCGCATTCAGCGCGACCCGGGGAAATGGGATTATGTCACTTTTTTCAACAAAGCCCCCCGGTCCTGCCTGGCGGATAAAGGGCCGAGCTACTACCTGATCGGCTGCCCGAGCGTGCCGTAATTTTTCAGATACCCCCGGGTTGCTTAACGGGGTAAAAACGTATTTACTTTTTTGGCAACTTCCCTTACAATATCGCCTGCACAAATCCACGCGGGTGTAGTTCAGTGGTAGAACGCTTGCTTCCCAAGCAAGATATCGCCAGTCCGAATCTGGTCACCCGCTCAAACTTTTTAATTACTAAGGTTCCGTACACCTTGACGATGAATAGTTCAACGTATACATCCCTCATGCTAGAACATGGGGGATGTTGTTATCTAAGCGTTTCTGTATCGATTACCATCCACCCGGCATCCTGACCATTTCAATGACCTTCTCAACGATTTGCATTGCGAATCACAAACAGACGGTGATTTATCGGAATACATCACGTTCGGTTAGCCCATTTTTTTAGTAAGATCCTCCACGTTCACATTTAAAAAAAAGGCTTGCTTCAATTCATTGTACTTTGCTCTACCTTCCGGGGCCATTTTCGAAGCAGCTTCTTTGGCAAGGATATACTCTTCCCTCAAGTTTCGATTTGCTCTAAGCGCGTCACGAAACGCAAGATTGAACCGCCAGGATTGGCCATCAAACTCAACAATGTGAATTAGGTGAGTTCTTTCACTAAAATCTCGACCTCGACCAAAAATATAGTGCCCTGGCACACCAGCTTTCTCCGCATAGTCATAGCCAAGTGACTCCAATGGCTGTTTGCATTGAATCCAATCATATAAAGGCAAAATGCCAATGAGAATATCAATTATTGGTTTGGCTCGTAATCCCGGAACAGAAGTTGATCCAAAATGCTCAATACCCCGCACAACATTCAAATCAACTTCTAGCAACCGATCCTTTTCCTGCTCAAAAAGGATCGGCCACTCTGGATCATAGTCTACAAGTATATTCTGGTTATGCTTTAAGCCAATCATTTTTTATCTT
>CAIWAX010000249.1 GCA_903910795.1 uncultured Anaerolineae bacterium | reverse complement strand
ATCAACTGCTCAGGCAGAACACCCATGGCCGTATCAAATTGATCACGCAGGATCATCTGACCCATCTTGTCCCCATACGTGCTCAGCAGTGGAATGGCATTCGGGTCATCCATCTCAATATTTTCGCGTAAATCCACCTGGAAACGCCGGAAATCAAGCTTATCAAAAAAGGTTTCCACCAGGTGCACTTGCTGATCATCGGCCGAGCTCAAAAAAGCATCCAGGGTCGGGTTGATCCACTGCCAGGGCCACAGCCGGGCAGGTTGCCCGGGTTTAACATCCGCCGGCCCGCGCCCGGTGCCCAGGCTGATCAGCGTGGTTTCTTCCGGCTTCCAATTCAGGCAAAATTGGGCTTCATAGGCCGCCAGATAACACGGATTGGCATATGAACCTACTCCGCCGTCCACCAGCCGCCCATCCACCACCGGGAAATAAGTTGGGACAGAGCTGGAGGCCAGCAGCGCGTTGATCACTGTCCAATCTTTATATTCCTGTTTCCATGGTTTGACAAAACAGGTTTTGTTCAGCAGGATATCAAAGGTGGTGATAACCACGTCAAATTGCGGCGTTTGTGACCAGAATTCACCCATCAACTTATCGCCGAATACACCGTACAGCGCCTGCGCCAGCGGTTCATGCGAGTAACGATAGCGGGTCAATGGCCAGAGCATGGAACGCCATGTTTTGCGAAAGATCGTGGCCCCAAGCTGGATATAAAGCTCATACATTTGCGTGGCGGTCAAGCCAGCCGCGATCCCGGCCGAAATGATCGAGCCGGTGGATGTACCAGCTGAGAGTCTGAAAATCTGATTGACTGGCTTTGCCATCGCCGCTTCGAGCTTCATCAGGGCGCGCGTGACAATCACTCCCCGAATTCCGCCTCCATCCACAGCAATGGCTACATTTTTTCGAAATGGTTTCATGGTTATTTCTCCTTGATACTTCACCAGTTTAGCGCGAAATGCCATGAAATAAAAGAGTTATTTGGGTTGGGTTGGCGGTTCAAGGTTGGGTCAAACTGGCAGGTTCCGATTTCAGTATTGATAAAAAGGAAAATCGACAGGGATTGATGGAGTAAAATCGACTGATGGATATTGAAACGCTTAACCAACAGGTGATCGCCTGCCGCAAATGTCCGCGCCTGGTAGACTGGCGGGAACAGGTGGCGCGTGAAAAGCGCCGTGCCTACCAGGATCAAACCTACTGGGGCCGGCCGGTGCCAGGTTTTGGCGATCCACACGCGCGCATTTTTGTGGTCGGATTGGCGCCCGGCGCGCACGGCTCCAACCGCACCGGACGCCAGTTTACCGGCGATGCATCCGGAGGGTTTTTCTACCCGGCTCTGTATCGGGCCGGTCTGGCAAACCAGCCCGATGCTGTAAGTCGTGATGATGGATTGATCCTGACAGATGTGTACACCGCGCCAGTTTGCCGCTGCGCACCGCCCGACAACAAGCCCAACCCCGCGGAAATGTCCAACTGCCAGCCTTTCCTGGAAGCCGAACTGGCGCTGATCCAGCCCAGGGTGATTGTTGCACTCGGTCGGATAGCCTTTGAGAGCGTCTTGAGAATATACTCCGTTCGAAAGTCAGGCTGGAAGTTTGCGCATGGCGCCAGCTTCCGCATCGAAAACGGACCCTGGCTGGTTTGTTCCTATCACCCCAGTCAGCAAAATACCCTGACGGGCCGTTTGACCGAAAAAATGTTTGATGATGTCTGGAATCTGGCGAAAGAACTGAGGACGATTTAATTCATGGTAAAAAAAATATTGAAATGGATTGGGATCATATTGGTTGGGATCGTGCTGCTTGGCAGCGCAGGTTTTTTGATATGGGCGAACACGCCCAGTCAGCCAGGCCAGGCTGCCCAGGCCGCGCTTAAATCGGATGCCAAAGTCATTATCACGGATACGGGAAAATACGTCACCTTTGAACCGGCTGGCATGGCGCAGCCGCCCAGGGTCGGGTTTATTTTTTACCCCGGCGGGCATGTGGATTACCGCGCCTATGCGCCCATCCTGCACAAAATTGCCGCGCAAGGTATCTTCATCGTGCTGGTGCCTGTCAGGCTCAACCTGGCCTTTTTCGACATCGAAGCCGGTGCGCAGGTCTTGAAAGATTTTCCGGGGGTTAAAACATGGGCAGCCGGTGGTCACTCCCTGGGTGGGGTCGCGTCAGCCTTGTTTGCAGAAAACCATCCCGAAATACAGGGCATCATTTTCTGGGCTTCCTATCCCGCGGATGATAAACTGAGACATTCGAATATCCAGATGCTGT
>CAIWAX010000248.1 GCA_903910795.1 uncultured Anaerolineae bacterium | reverse complement strand
TATAGACATTAAGAAAAAGGAATTTACAAAACGAAAGGGATGTTTTACCCTTGTGACAGTTCGCCAAAACCAACACAAGGAAACATCCCCCCATGAGAATAACCTTTTTGAAAGAAACCGTCAAGCAATTACAAATTCGTTTGCAAAAAGCCTATAACGAAGGAGACTTGAAAAATGTTCGGCGCATATCCGTTCTATTGATGGTGGCTGAGCAACAATGCATTGATAAGATCATACTGGTTTGGAAAGTCACACGACAAACTATATCGAACTGGATCAAAGCTTTGATGAACGAAGGGTTCGATAGCCTGAAATATGAAAAGCCAAAGGGCAGACCAGCACGTCTCACCAAAACGCAGAAGGATAAGTTGTATGCGCTGGTCAAAAAAGGCCCAGAAGCATGTGGCTACGATACAGGTTGCTGGACAAGTGTCTTGATCCAGGATTTGATCCGAAAAAGTTTTGGCGTACTATACAATCGTTTCTATGTGTGCGAATTACTGCGCAATTTAGGCATCACTCGACAAAAAGCACGTTTTGTCTCAGATCACTTGGATGAAGAAACTCGCAAGAACTGGATGGAAACCGAGTGGCCTAATATTCTGGAACAGGCCAAGGCCTTGCGCGCTTCGCTTTTCTTCGGAGATGAAGCCAGTTTTGCGATGTGGGGCTCCTTGTCTTACACCTGGGCTCCTCGCGGCGAGCAACCCGAAATCAAGACCAGCGGAAAACGAAAGGGTTACAAGATGTTCGGCGTGATCGAATACTTCAGCGGCAGACTGGTGTACAAAGGCATTGAAGAAAAATTCAACAGCGAGAGTTATGCCGCGTTTCTTGAGAAATTACTTGCTGAAATTCCTGGAACTATTTTCTTGGTTCAAGATGGCGCGCGTTATCACACGAGCAAGGCGATGCGAGAATTCTTTGAAAAACATGCGGAGCGCTTGAAGATCTTTCAACTTCCGTCTTATTCACCAGACTACAATCCGATTGAATATCTTTGGAAGAAAGTGAAAACTGCTGCCACGCACAATCGCTACTTTGAAGATTTTGCAAAACTCACTACTTCTGTTGAAGAAGCTCTTGCCACTTTGGCTAATCAGTCCGCAGAAATCTTGCGCTTGATGGGTGTTTACACCAAACACTTGGCGACAGCTACTGCTTTGTAATAATCATTTTCTTAACATCTATAAATATGGGAATAATATATTAAATCCGGGGGCCTTGGAATATCTTATAGCAGAAATTGGTGCTTCATTATTTGGTGAAGAGTTATATCCGGATATTTTCCAAAAAGCTGGTCTGATAGCATGGAGAATAAATACCGGCCATTACTTTTATGATGGAAATAAGCGAACAAGCATTGAGGCCTGTCGTATATTTTTGGAACTCAATAATTATTTCTTGAAAATTGATAGGGATGTGGTTGAAATAGCATTAAAAATTTCACTTCATGAGATTGAATTTGATGAATTCGTTGAATGGTTGCGGAATAAAACTATTCTCCCGTAAACGTAATCTCGGCATCGTTTGGTTAGTCACTCCATTCGTATAACAATATTTTGGGGCTAATGGTAAGCATTTTCTTTGTCCAGACTTGCAAATCGCCACTATTACCTTTTATTCTTAACACTCAGCCGTATCTCGAACCTGGTTTTTGCACCCCTTGTTCTCATTAGCTTCGGGGTTTTGTTCTCTCCCACCCTGCCCTATACTTGCAATAGAACCCCATACAATTCCAGTAAGACTCGGCAACATCATGCTCTCCGCTATTATTTTATCTGTGGGAATCCCACTCGGGGATAATATCAGAAATCCTTTTTAGTTCAATCCGTATTTATTTTACGGAATTCTAAATAGAAACACCCAAAGCAACACATTCCTTTGTCTAATGGATAAAGCGCCATCCTTCGAAGCTGCTGGTTGCGTGTTTGATTCTCGCCCAGGATATTAGAATACATGTGCTATTACTGGGGCATGACAGAATCAAGCACCTACATCGTTACTCCCCCCATGCGCAAATACGAGATCATCTATAAGGGTCAATTGGTAAAGACTCTTGACGCTCAACTGGCAAATACCGTCAGTTTGCCCGGTGTGGTTTTGTTTGTGGTGAACGACAATCCTGGGGATCGCGCGCCGCCTTTGGCGAAACCTTCGGGTACGAGACCCGCTTAATCCCCCAAAAGTATGGATATTCACTGAATTTTGAAACAAGTATTTGACATTTCCGGTCAAAATAAGTAAACTAAAACTTATGATTATTCACCAGTTCTTTTTGGAGGAAAAATGACACAGTACCAACTTACCATGCAATCCGGGCCTACCCCTGGCAAAGTATTCCCTCTGGAAGGCGATAACATCACGATTGGCCGCGAACCCGATAACGGTGTCGCCATCGCCGATCAAGAGGTTTCGCGCAAACACTCCAGGCTGGTTATGCAAAACGGCCAATACGTGATCAGCGACCTGGGCTCCACCAACGGGACATTCGTCAATGGAACGCGTGTTGACAGCGAACATGTTCTGGCGTCTGGCGAAATCATCTCGCTCAGCGAGCAGATCAACCTGCTGTTTGAAGCCATCGTTCCAGTGGTTAAGGCTGACCCGAACGCGACCATGATGTCGCCAGGCCGCGTCATGGCCTCCCCCCCTCCACCCATGTCGATACCGGCGCCCACACCTGAACCGGAACCAACCCCGGTGACCGCCTCGGCCCCGGTCTTCACCCCTGCGTCCGCGCCTGCCCCGGCTCCCAGCCAGGCGGCCAAGGCCCCGGCCAAAGCTGGCGGCAACCATCGCACGATACTGATTATCGCAGCGGTTGTGGTTTTGTGCCTGGCTTGCTGCTGTCTGAGTTACTCAGGATACTACATTTATTCCAATCACATGTTTGGGCTCTAAACCAAAAATCCGCGTTTCATTCAGTGCCAGATGCTGATCTGTGATCCTTCCAGCCTGCCATACAGTTGATCCTGTGTGGCAGGCTGATTATTCATACCAGCGGAAGGGTATATCATAAATAGTTGATTTTGGCTGTACATCTACATCGCGCGTGGAGTAAAATAAGATAGTTGACGATGGATCGCAAAACCAGGTCGCAAAGAAACCTGATGGTTTGAAGGAGAAAATATGGCTGTTCAATACCAATTTGTGATGCACTCCGGGCCGACCCCAGGCAAGATTTTTCCGTTGAGCGGGGATATCATCATCTTGGGACGGGAATCCGAAAACGCGATTGTGATCAATGATGCCGAAATTTCGCGCAAGCACACCCAGCTTGTCTACCAGGGCGGCAAATACATCATCACCGACCTGGGTTCCACCAACGGCACCTTTGTCAACGGTCAACGGCTGACCAGCCAGCACGTTCTGATTTCTGGCGAAGTGGTTTCGTTGGGTGAGCATATCATCCTGCTGTTTGAAGCTGCCGGGCAGGTCGACCCGAACGCGACAATTGTCCAGGGCCCCCACGCACCCATCCCACGCACGGTCGCTGCACAACCTTACGCGCCGCCCATGCCACAGTACCAGCCCATGCCGCAGCCGTATGCCGGGCAGGTGCCTGCCGGGCCGGCGCCCATGCCAATGGGGTCCGCCCCAGCCCCGGCCAACAATTCCCGCACGATGATCATCGTTGGGAGCGTGCTGGCGCTGGTAATTATCTGTGCCTGCCTGGGAATCTTCGCGTATTTCGCGCCAGCATCTTTCTGGTGTATGCTTCCACACTTCTTGTTCGATCCAGGGGCGTGCCCCCCGTAGGGGTTTACCATTTAAAACCAAAAGGCCTCCGTGCGGAGGCCTTTTTTGTTGTCATTTCAATCCGGCTACCCGCCAAAACGGCTGCGCAAGTCTAAAAGCAGATTAACTGTATTGATCTTTGATTCCACGCCGTTGTAATCCGCAGCGCGCAACGCAGCATCGCCAGACACCAGCAGGTTCTCAATCTGACTATTGAGCAGGCCATCCGGATGGCGGAGAAAATCGGCCACAATCCCGCGTTGGCGCATCGTGGCAACATCCGGCAGCCAGGTGTACAGAAAATACGCCGAGGGATCCATCTCGCGTTGATAGCGCCGGACGGTGTCATAGAAGGCCACGGTCAGGCGCATATCGGTGCGGGCAGCGGCGTCCGCGGGCTGTTGGCGCAGAAAGGCGCTGAATTTGGCCTCGAAGGTATCCAGATTCATGCCAAAGTGAGCCTGCAAAGCGGCATCCAGCGCATCGGCCTGCGAACCGCTTTTGGCCGGGCGAATGTCGCGGTAAAAGGTGTTGAAACCATCCTGGCCGTAGGTGGAGATTATGTAGCTGATCAGCGCGGCGGCCTCCGCGTAGCTGGCTTCGTGCTGGGAGAAATAAAACGTATCCGCCAGTTTGCGCAGGGGAATGTACAGGTTCAGGTCGATCAGCGCGGCGGCGCGCGGCACGATCGGCTCAACCTTGAAGTGACCATCACTCATATATACCGCCAGGCCCTCCTGCAGCATGGAGGGGCGCAGATTACCGCCCAACTGTCCATCCAGCCAGTGCACCAGTTCATGATGGGTGACCTGCTGCGCCGTGCCACCAGCATAATTCTGATGCAGGTAGCTGACGTAAATCCCATCAGAAGTAAAACCGCCGTGCCCCAGTGTGCGCGGCAAATAGGTCACGGGCACCTTACCTTTATACTGTGTGCCCATGCGGCGCGCCACATCCGCGGCCTGCGCATCCAGCATTCTCTTGAGCGCGTCCAGGTCTTTTTCAGCATCCGTGCCGGTAATATAATGTAGTGTGCAGCAAGCCGTCTCAACAGAGGCCCAGTGCGCGCCCGCCTGTGCAGCGGGAAGCTGCGCGGCAGGCAGCAGGCTGATTTTTTGATCCCAGTGGACGCCGGACGGCAGCAGCGTGAAGGTCAGGATGTAATCGCCAGGCTGCAAAGCGTGCGTATCCCAGGCCCAATAAAACGTGGCCTGGCTGCGCGCCCCCATTCCAAACTGGTTGAAGGGCTGCTCCGCCAGCGTTTTGCCCGCCAGGCTGATGCGCAGGCTGTTTGAGAGCGGCTGAGCAGCAACCGGGTTGTAGGCTTCAAAACTGACCAGGTCGCCAACGTACAGCGCACCGTCCGGATGGGTTCGGATGGTCAGGGCCGGGCTGATTCTGGTAGCCGCTGGCTGCGGCAGCAGGCTGGCGCAGGCTGTCAAAAGAATTAGAAGGAGGATGCTGAATTTTCGCATGGCGAAGTTCTATACCGAACGATTTACCAAGCAAATCGT
>CAIWAX010000247.1 GCA_903910795.1 uncultured Anaerolineae bacterium | reverse complement strand
ACGAGCTGCATAGCTCTCTTCAAGAGCGGCGATTTGCCGTTCTGTCTGTCCGGCAGCTGGCAGGTTGGCGGTCTGGCGAAGGATGTTGGAACTAAATTCGACTGGATTGTCGTACCCGCCCCCGCTGGTCCTGGTGGAAGCGTTGGTATTGCCGGCGGTTCTGCTGTGGTCGCGTTCTCCGGCACCAAGCACCCCAAGGAAGTTACCCGCTTTATGGAATTCCTGATGACGCCTGAAAATTACAGCGCCTTCAGCGCCGGAACCCTGGCTCTGCCCGCCGAAGCGGCGGTTGCAACTGCAGGTGTTAATTACAAGACGGATAACGCCGCGGTTAAGGCTGCCTTGAATGCCTTTACTGCCAGCGTCCCGAATATCAATGATCAGGGTTGGGCTTTGAACGTCAACCCCAATGCGTTTGCGTGGTATCAGAATTCCTATACCCGAGTCTCGCAGTACATCAACGGCGAACTTTCGCTGGATGATATGATGACCAAACTTCAGGCGGATATCGATACCGCAATTGCCCAGAAAAAGTAATTTGATTTGAAAGTGAGTACCACGGAGAGAATTCTCCGTGGTACTCACTTCTAGAATTTTTTTGTGCCCGGATTTTCAGCCGCGTTCTACCTACAGGCAGGAAGTTATTATGACTCAAATGTTCATGCACAATAAATTTGTAAGTAGAGTCTCCGACCGGTTCAATCGATGGGCGCAGATGGCCTATGATGGGTTAATCTCACTGGTTGACTTCGTTTTTTCGCCTCTCCAGCAAGGGATTGGCATGAAGCGAATGGCATACGTATTTGTCCTGCCCAACCTGGCCATCTTTGGGATTTTCATTCTTTTCCCAATGCTGCTCAACTTCATTTATGCCTTTACCCAGGATCCAAATTTTTTCCTTCCCGATCGGGCCTGGATTGGCACACAGAACTTCAACCGTTTATTAACCTGCCAGGATTTTCTCCAACCCGGTTCCTGCGCTGAAGATTTGTTTTGGCGTTCGATTTACAACACGATCCAATTTGTTATCTTACAGGTCGGGTTGATGGTCTTGTTTTCTCTCATCACAGCACTCATTCTCAATCGCAAGATCAAAGCCCGCGGATTTTTTCGAAGCGTCTTTTTTTACCCGGTGCTGCTCTCACCCGTTGTTGTCGCCCTGCTCTGGAAATGGATATTACAGGACAATGGGTTATTCAACGGAGTGATCACAAGCCTGGGCTTCCCGTCTGTTCCCTTTATGACCGATCCAACCTGGGCACGTTTCTGGGTCATTATGATCAGTACCTGGTCCAATATGGGCTTTTATACTCTGATCCTGCTGGCAGGGCTGCAGTCCATCCCAACCGAAATGTACGAAGCCGCCAGGATGGATGGAGCCACGGATTTTCAGCTCTTCCAGAAAATTGTCCTGCCGATGCTGATGCCCACCATGCTGGTTGTCCTGGTGCTGTCGTTAATCCGCGCCGTCCAGGTCTTCGATGTTGTTTATGCCTTCACTGGCGGCGGCCCTGGCAGCGCCACTCTCTATATTGTCCAATACATTTATCGGAATGGGTTCTCCAGCCCGGTCAAACAGTTTGGCCTAGCCGCCGCGGCATCACTGCTGATGGCAATTGTCCTGGTTGTTTTGACATTGGCTCAGTTAAAGCTGCGCAATGAGGAGGCATAAGATGGGCGCTGTACTGGCATTTCTGACAAGAACCCACGGCCGAAAAAGGATGGACATGGCCGACATCATGACTTACGTTTACCTGTGTCTGGGCGTTTTCATCATGTTTGGTCCGGTGCTCTGGCTGATACTGTCCTCCTTCAAAACCTCCGGGGAAATTGTGCATTTTCCTCCACGCATCCTGCCCTATCGACAGGATACAGTCCAGGTTGCGGGATATGACACACCATTGCCCCTTTACAATGTCACCATGAAAGATGGTTCCGTTGTCCAATTGGCAGAAGTGACGCGCATTGGGCTGGAATCCCAACTGGTCGACCCGAAAAACCCGGCTCAAATCATTAAGGTCAATATCAAGCAGCGGGTACCTGTCGAGCATATTGATTTCGGCCTGGATAACTATGTGGAAGGAATTAATAGCTTTAATTTTGGCGTATACCTATGGAACAGCGTCATCGTCACGCTGTTTGCTACGCTCCTGACACTGCTGGTCAACAGTATGGCCGCCTTCGCGCTCAGTAAGTATAAATTTCGCGGCAGCAACGCCATTTTCATGACGATGATCGCCACCCTGATGGTGCCGATTTCAACCATCCTTGTGCCGATTTTCCTGGTGATCACCACGATCCATTGGAATAATACCCTGATCGGTATCATCATTCCAACCGTGGCCACCCCCACCGGCGTGTTCCTTTTGCGCCAGTACATGCTGACCCTGCCGGATGAATTGATCGATGCCGCCCGCATCGACGGTGCCAGCGAGTGGCGTATCTACGCCCAAATTATCCTGCCCCTGGCCAAACCGGCGCTGGCAGTGCTGGCAATTTTCTCGGTCATGTGGCGCTGGAACGACTTTTTGTGGCCACTTGTGGTTCTGAGCCGGAGTGAATTTTTCACCCTGCAAGTTGGATTGGCATCGTTCCAGGGTGAATTGAACGTGCAATGGAACCTGATCCTGGCCATGACCGTCCTGACCCTGCTGCCCATCACGTTGATCTTCGGCATCCTGCAGGAAAACATCACCACCGGTATTGCCACTACGGGCATGAAATAAATCAGACTGGCTCAAGAAGAGAAATCATGTTATTCGACCAGGAAGCCAACAAACTACAAACGGACTTCAGCCTTCTGGAAAGGCTGACTTTTACCGGCTTGAGCGAGGGGATTGCCCGCTTTGAGACCAGCGCCGGGATACTGGAAGTCAGCGCACCGGGTACAGATCTGTTCCGGCTGCGCATCCAGGGCGCCTCCATGCCGGATTACGGTATCCTGGCTGACGCGGAAGGTTTGCCGAAAGAAACCATCAGCGTGGAAAATGACAACGGTGAACTGCATGTTAAAAACGGGCATTTGGAGCTGGTTTTCCTGCAAGACCCTCTGCGTCTGGCGGTTTACCGGGCCGGGAAGCTGATGCTCGCCTCCGCCACGGATCGCACGATCAGCGGAACGCTGCGCTTGGCCCCGCTCGCGACGGGAGCAGGGCAGTGGCTGCTGTCCCTGGCGCTCGCCAGCGGCGAAAGTGTCTTTGGTTTGGGCGAAAAATTTGGCGGTCTGGACAAACGCGGCCAATTAATTGAAAACTGGAACCGTGACGCTACCGGCGTCAATGCCGAAATATCCTACAAAAATGTGCCTTTTGCCTGGAGTCCGAATGGCTGGGGTTTGTTTGTACACACTTCCGCGCGGGTAACCCACGGAGTGGGTTATGCGCCCTGGTCGCACCGCAGCTACGTGATCAAGCTGGACGACCCCACGCTCGACTTGTTTCTGCTCTTTGCTGATTCTCCAGCGGAGATGCTTCAAAAATATACCGGGCTGACTGGCCGCACGGAACTGCCCCCGGTATGGAGCTACGGGGCATGGTTTTCGCGCGCGTTGTACAAAACCAGCGAAGAAATCATGGATGTGGCTGAGAAATTACGCGATCGGCGTATTCCCTGCGATGTGCTGACTTTGGATGGGCGCGCCTGGCATAAATCTGAAACTCGCTTCGATTTTGCCTGGGATAGCGACCGTTATCCAGACCCGGTGGGTTTTGTTCGTAATTTGCGGTTGATGCACTACCGCCTGTGCCTGTGGGAATATTCTTATCTTTCCACGCTGAATCCCCTTTTCGAGGAACTCGCACAGAAGAAGTATTTCCTACAAACGCCGGAAGGCGAAACCTACATCCACCGCTGGCTGCCGCCGCCCAATGACCGCTCGATCCCACATTTGCAGCCGTCCGGTTTGCTGGATTTCACCAACCCGGAAGCCTATGACTGGTTCCGCGATATGCACCGCGACCTGTTCGAGATGGGTGTCTCGGTGATGAAAACTGATTACGGCGAAGCAGTGCCAGAGTCAGTTGTTGGGCACAACGGCGATACGGGAAAACGCCTGCATAACATCTATACCCTGCTTTACAACCGCTGCACCTTTGAAGCCTCGCAAATGTACGGTGATAAGGATGGCCTGGTTTGGGGCCGTTCCAGCTGGGCGGGCGGACAGCGTTATCCGGTGCAGTGGGGCGGCGACCCGCAGGGCGATTGGGAAGGTCTGGCAGCCAGCATTCGCGGCGGGCTTTCGTGGGGCATGAGCGGCGGCGCGTTTTATGCGCACGATATTGGCGGGTTTTATGGGCCGCAGGAAAGCGGTGGTTTGCTTGGAAGTGGGAGGCCTGACCCCGAGTTGTATATCCGCTGGGCACAGGCCGGAATTATGGCCTCACATACCCGGTTTCACGGCACCAGTCCGCGCGAACCCTGGTTCTTTGGTGAGCAGGCAGAAGAAATCGTCCGCAAGTGGCTGGCCTGGCGCTACCAGTTGATTCCGTACCTGCAAGGCTGCGCCCTCGAAGCCAGTCAGACCGGGATGCCGATGATGCGTTCGATGGCACTGGCTTTTCCCGAAGAGCGCCTTACCTGGCAGTTTGAACACCAGTACATGCTTGGACCCTCGCTGCTGGTGGTTCCGGTTCTCCAGCCGGGTGGCAAAGTGCGCTTTTACCTGCCCTGTGGGAACTGGTTCGACATCTGGAACCAGACCTGGTTACAAGGGCCAGGGTTATTCGAGCTGGAAGTGCCGCTTGACCAAATTCCCATTTTTGGGCGCGAAGGGACCATCCTCCCGCTTGGGCCAGCCGTTCAAAACACAAGTGAACTCAAAGCGGGCCTCGACCTGGAACAGGTTTGGGAGTTTGGGTTGCCACGAGAAGGAATGCAATTACCGGGTCTGAATTTAAGTGTTTCGTCAGATGGAAAGTTGGAAAACATTCCGTCAGATGCAAAAATTCAAGTCAAGTAAAAGGAGTGAAAAATGCAGTTTTTTTTGGATAGCGCCATTACATCCGAGATTGAATACGCCATAGATACATTCAACATCGATGGGGTTACTACCAACCCGCGCCATATTCAGGTTTCAGGCAAACCCTTTCTGTCAGTTATACGAGAGATTGCAAAACTGGTGGAAGGAACTGAGAAGACCGTTTCGGTGGAAGTCAACCCGCATTTTATGACCTACGCAGAAATGATGCCTGAAGCCGAAAAGCTGGCGGCGATTTCTCCCAACTTTGTGATTAAGCTACAATGCGTGGAACCGGCTTTCAAGGTGATGGAAGCGCTGGCGAAGAAAAATATTCGCGTCAACTGCACGCTGATTTTCTCAGCCATGCAGGCCTTGCAGGCCATGCGCTCCGGAGCCTATTTCATTTCCCCATTTATCGGCTGGAAGGAAACCAACGGCGAGGATGTGAAGGGTTTTATCGATGATATTGTGACTATCCGTGACAATTATGATTTTGACTCTCAAATCATCGTCGCCGCAGTGCGCAATGCCCGCCAGATAGTGGATATGGCCGTGCTGGATGCGGATATTGTCACGGCCGGTTTGGCGGTATACCAGGAAGGTATCCAACACCCGTATACCCAGGAAGGTATTCAGAAATTTACACAGTTCTGGGATAAGACAAAATACGAATAAGCTGGCGGTTTCCTGCACCAGAATTTCCCAATTGTCATTTCGCCTGAGTGCCAGGACAACCTGAGTAAAGAAAAACATCGCTGGAAAAGGCAGTAGAAACGCTTTTATATAATGCCCGGGTCACAAATTGCGGCTTTCCATTAAACAAAAAAACGCAACATAGCCCGATGAGTTTGTGACCGTGAAGAGTAAAGTAACCTTGTAGCCCTGGTTACCCGGTACTGCAGCGCTGAGCAATACCTACAAAAAGTTATCAATCATCAAAAAGGAGATAAAAAGATGAAAAAAGGAATTTTATTGCACGAAGCAACCGATGATGTTGGAGTAGCCGTCATGGATTTGAAGGCTGGCGAAGAAATCGGTGTAGCGACCCTGGAAGGTGTAGCCGTCAAGCAGATCAAACTGGTAAGCGATGTGCCGCTTGGGCATAAGGTGGCGATGAGCGACCTGGCGCAGGACAAACACATCATCGAGTATGGCCGCGCGATTGGTTATGCCGCCGCAAAAATCGCGGCGGGCGAGCATGTTCATATCCATAACATCAAGAGTCTGCGCTGGGCTGCCAGCACGGCCCAGGTTCTCTCGAAGTAGGAGACAAAAGATGACTACTTATCAAGATATTCCCCTGACTGGTTACCGCCGTGAGAACGGGCGTGTCGGCATTCGTAATCACGTACTGATTCTTTCGGTGGATGACATTTCCAACGCGGCGGTTGAAGGCGTGTCCAATTTGATCCGCGGAACCGTGGCCCTGCCGCATCCGTATGGACGCCTGCAGTTTGGCGCTGACCTGGAACTGACCTTCAACACCCTGATCGGAACCGGTAAAAACCCTAATGTTGCCGCCGTGGTGGTGATCGGAATCGAGCCGAAGTGGACGGATTACATCGTCAAAGCAATAGCCGAAACTGGCAAACCCGTCGCTGGCTTTAGCATTGAACGCTACGGCGATCTAAAAACCATCGAAATGGCATCGCGCAAGGCCAAGGAATTTGTCCAGTTCGCGACCGAACTTCAGCGTGTGCCGGTGAAATGGGAAGAAATTTGGGTTTCGACTAAGTGTGGAGAATCCGATACCACCAGTGGACTGGCTTCGAATCCCACTGTTGGGCGCGTCTTTGAGCGGTTGGAAAAAAGTGGCAACACAATGATTTTTGGCGAGACTACCGAAGTGACCGGTGCCGAAGACAAAATTATGGAACAGTCCGCCACTCCCGCCGTGGCCGCCCAGTTCAAAGCTGCCTTCGATAATTACCAGGAACTGGTCGAATCGCAAGGAGTCAGCCTGCTCGGCACCCAGCCAACCGAAGGTAACATCCGCGGGGGTCTTTCAACCATCGAAGAGAAGGCGCTCGGCAATGTTGAAAAAATGGGGCGTTGCACGGTGGCATCCTTCCTCGAACCAGCCGAAGAACCGAAAGGTCCCGGCCTGCATTTCATGGATTCATCCAGCGCGGCCGCCGAAATGGTAACGTTGTGCTGTGCCGCAGGAGCGGTTTTACACCTGTTTACTACCGGCCAGGGCAATATCATCGGCAACAAAATCGAGCCGGTCATCAAGCTGTCTGCCAACCCAATTACGGTCGATACCATGTCCGAGCACATCGATGTTGATATCAGCGGTATGCTGCGTTTCGATTTCAACCTGGATGGCGCCGCCGACCGCACCATGGAAATGATGGCCCACACGATCAACGGTCGCTTGACCAACGCTGAGACACTGCACCACGATGAGTTTGTTATAACGAAACTTTATCGCAGCGCTTAATCGATATTTTGTGAAACGCAAAGCGTAAAACAAGCAATTTTGTTTTGCGCTTTGCGGTTTTCTTTTTTCTACTACGAAGGACGCCAGGTAATATCACAATGTCATCATTCAATCAATTTTGGCAGACCCTCCGGGATGAATTCAAACAAGGCTGGGTTGGCCTGCATCTCGTTTTGGGCGTGGCAATCGCCGCCCGATTCCTGCATGGTCTGATTTCGGACCCGACCCTCAACAAATCCATCAGCGAAATTCTGTTGGCTGTGTTGTTGGGACTGTATTTGCGCAATTGGATTAAGATCGACGAACGTTCCAAGGCAGGTATTAAATTTTCGATCCAGCGCGTGCTGCGCTTTGGTATTATCCTGCTCGGTCTGCGCCTGAGCCTGCAAGACGTGGCTGCCACGGGTGTTACCGCCCTGATTCTGGTCACGATTTGCATCACCATTGCCCTGATATTGGCTTACTTTGCCGGGCGAATTTTCAAAGTTCCACCACGTCTTGCCGCGCTAATCGGTGTTGGTACGGCGATTTGTGGCAATACGGCCATCGTCGCCACTGCCCCGGTTTTGGGCGCCGATGATGAGGAAGTCAGCTTTGCTGTTGCCACCATCACACTCTTTGGGCTGATTGCCGTACTGTTTTATCCGATCATTGGTCATCTGATTGGCCTTTCTGACCGCTCTTTTGGCCTGTGGGCCGGAACCGCAGTCAACGACACTTCGCAAGTTGTGGCTGTCGGCGCAATTTTCAGCAGCGCCGCGCTCAATGTGGCAACCATCGTTAAGTTGACACGTAACACACTCATGGCTCCGCTGATTGTGCTTTTTGGCCTGTTTTATACACGCGGGCTCAACAATAAGCTGGATGCCAAAGCCGCTGAGGCCTCGCATCTTGATTGGGGCAAACTTATTCCCGGTTTTGTGATTGGTTTCCTGCTTATGTCGCTCGTTCGCACGGCGGGGGTGGCGCTTGGTGTTTTGCCGCAAGATGTAGCACATCCGGGCAATTTACAGTTCGCCGCCTCATTCCTTAGCGCCTGCGATGAACTCTCCAAGTTTTTTATCCTGATGGCGCTGGCCGGGGTTGGCCTGAACACCGACCTTACCAGCCTGCGTCGAATTGGCCTGAAACCCCTGATTGTCGGGACCTGTGTGGCCGGGGTTTTGGCCATCGTTAGTCTTAGCCTGATTTTGTTCACACCCCTGGGTAAGTAAGCGATGGAAATCCGCGTCCCGTACGGCCGTTCTTTTTTGACTGCCAACATCCCCGCTCAATTTGGCGTGGACTTGATCGAGCCGCCCGAAGTCCCGGCGGCTGTAAACCCATTGGCGGTGGTCGGCGCGGCGCTGGATGATCTGTTGGGCGGCCTAAATTGGGCGGATTTTAATAACGCCGCTTCGGTGAGCATTGCTGTAAACGACAAGACTCGTCCCGTGCCTCATCCGCAGCTTTTGCCGCCGTTATTAGAGCGATTATCTGCTCTCGGTATTCCCGATTCCGCTATTACGTTCTATGTAGCCGTCGGCACACACCCGCCGATGATACCCGCCGAATTCTCTTCAATTTTGCCTGCTGAGATCCTGGGCCGCTATCGCGTCGTTTCGCACGATTCCGAAAACCCCAACATGCTGGTGAACCTTGGCCAGACTGTGCGAGAGACACCAATCTGGGTCAATAAAGCTTACTACGAGTCCGATTTTAAGATCGTGGTTGGCAACCTTGAGCCGCACCAATTCGTCGGTTTTTCTGGCGGTGTCAAAAGCGCGGCGATTGGCCTGGCCGGGTTGACCACTATTAATCATAACCACGCCCTGATGACACATCCTGATTCGCAGTTGGGAGAATACGAAACCAACCCGGCCCGTCAGGATGTGGAGGAAATCGGCCAGAAAATCGGTACCCATCTGGCCTTGAACGCCATATTGAACCAGAACAAACAGATTGTTTACGCCCTGGCCGGTGACCCGCGTGCCGTTATGCGGGCCGGCATTTCGCTTTCACGCAAAGTCTGTCAAGTAGGCGTTCCTGCCAGATATGGATTGGTGATTTCTTCTCCGGGCGGACATCCAAAGGACATCAATATTTACCAGGCCCAAAAAGGATTGGCGCATGCGGCGTTGGTCACGCGCCCCGGAGGAACGATTATCCTGGCGGCGGCGTGTCCGGAAGGAACCGGCAGCCCACATTACGAAGATTGGATGGCGGGCAAAAGCTCCTACGCCGAAGTCATTGCGCTTTTCAACGCCGAAGGCTTCCATATTGGCCCGCACAAGGCTTATCAAATCGCCCGCGACGCCTCCAAAGTGCGCTTCCTCTTTTGTTCTGAAATGGACGAGTCTTTTGCCCGTTCTCTGCTTCTTAACCCTGTGCGGGATTTGCAAACCGCCATTGATTTGTCGCTGGCCGATTTACAGCCAGGTGAGCGGATTGGTGTTTTGCCGCACGCTTCATCAACGATTCCGTATGTTCAAGAGTAGGTCACTTTTCAAACCTCACCTACTCTTTGTCAAATAGGAAAAGACTCTCCTCATGCAACCCACTTACGAAGAATTCCAAACCAAACTCGCCATTATGCGCGCCTTGCTCGAAAAACACGGTGCCGACGGTCTGCTCCTGCGCCGGGTGAGCAGTTTTGCCTGGGCTACCTGCGGTGTTACATCTTATGTCAACACTGCTACTACCGAGGGCGCGGCTTCGCTCCTCGTAACCCGCGAACACTGTTTTCTGGCAACCAACAACATCGAAGCCCCGCGCCTTGAGCAGGAATCCGGTTTGGCCGAACAGGGTTGGGATTTCCGGATTTCGCACTGGACCACGCCCATTGTGGAATTGAACAAACTGACCGCTGGACTGAATTTAATTGCGGATGTCGCCTTTGGGGGGGCCAGTGATATCAGTGCTGAACTATCCAGACTGCGTGCCAGTCTGACTCCCGCCGAGGGGCAGCGCTTCAGGCAGCTTGGTCAGTTGTGCGCTCAGGCAATGGACTCCGCTGCTCGCGGCGTCCGCCCAGCAATGACCGAGTACGAGATCGCCGCATTGCTGGGGGCTGAAACCCAAAAACGCGGTATCCAGCCGATTGTCAACCTGATAGCCACCGATGAACGCATTTACCGCTTTCGCCATCCACTGCCAACTGAGAAAAAACTGGAGAAATATGCCCTGCTGGTGCTGAGCGGTCGCCGCTGGGGGCTGGTCTGCTCCATTTCACGTCTCGTCCACTTTGGTTCGGTTCCGGCAGATCTGCAAAAGCGTATCGATGCAACGGCACGCGTAAACGCTGTGTTAATTGCCCACACTCGCCCCGGCCGCTCGCTTGATGATGTTTTCCAAGACGGGCAGCGCGGATACGCCGCGACAGGTTTCCCCGATGAGTGGCGTTTCCATCACCAGGGCGGGGCTGTCGGCTACGAACCGCGCGAGTTTTTGGGCATGCCTGGCTCGACGGATATCGTTTCAGTTGGACAAGCTTACGCCTGGAATCCGACCATCTCCGGCGCAAAAATGGAAGATACGATTCTGGTTGGGACGCAGCGCAACGAGATTCTCACCATCACCCCCACCTGGCCGGTTGTTTCTGTAAAAATCCCTGAACAGGGTGTCGAAATTTCTTGTCCGCTAGCCTTGGTAGTTTAAAACATTTCAAAAAAGATATCTTCCCCCTGCGGTTATCGTTTTGGAGGTTCTTATGGCTTACGGCAGTACTGCCAAAATTTTACGGGTTAATTTATCAACCAACACATTGGAAGTGGAAACCCTGAGCGAGGACTTTTACCGCCTCTATCCTGGTGGCAAAGCGCTGGCGGGATACATTCTGCTGAATGAAATGCCCGCGCACACCGAACCATTTGCGCCAGAAAATGTGCTCGTGATTGCCAACGGCCTGCTGACGGGTGCACCGGTTTCCACCGCCACGCGCTATATCGTCTCGGCGCGTTCACCGCTGACCAATGGCTACGGCGAATCGGAAGCGGGCGGTTTCTGGGGGCCGGAATTGAAAATGGCTGGTTTTGAAGCGATTATCGTCAAGGGACGCGCGCAGCAGCCTGTCTATCTCTGGATTCAGGACGGTGTGGCCGAAATCCGCTCAGCGCAGCACCTATGGGGTCGCACGACCGCCGAAGCGCAGGAAACCATCCGCGCCGAATTGGACGACGAAAAAATACGTGTACTGCAGATTGGCATTGGTGGCGAAAACCTGGTGCGTTTTGCTGGTCTGACAAATGACTTGCGCCATTTCAACGGGCGCAACGGCATGGGCGCGGTCATGGGTTCCAAGAACCTGCGCGCGATTGCCGTGCGTGGTAGTCAGCGTTATCAGGCGCTGGCGCACGATCCTGAAACGCTGCTGGCGCTGGGGCGCAAACTTTCTAAAAGCGTTCGTGAAAACCCCCTCAGTTGGGATTTGCAAGTGCGCGGGACGCCGGGCCTGGTTGAGCCGCTAAACACTGCTGGGATGCTGCCGACTCGCAATTTTCGCCAGGGCGCCTTTGAAGGGGTGGACAATATCAAATGGGAAGCCTACGAGCAGCAGTTACTGACTGCACGACGCAGTTGTTACGCCTGCGCTGTCCGATGTAAGCGCGAAGTGAATGTCAACGGCCAGCCTTCGCCCTACGGCGGTCCGGAATATGAAACCATCGGTGCATTTGGCCCGGACTGCGGCATCAGCGATTTGCAGGCCATCGCCAAAGCCAACGAACTCTGTAACGCATATATGCTTGATAGTATTTCCGCGGGCGCGACGATTGCCTTCGCGATGGAATGTTTTGAGCACGGCCTGATTGGCCTGGAGGATACAGGCGGTCTCGAGCTACGTTTTGGGAATGCCGAAGCTATGCTGACCCTGCTGGAGCAAATTGCTCGGCGCCAGGGTTTTGGTGACTTGTTGGCTGAGGGCAGCATGCGCGCTGCTGAAAAAATTGGAGGCGAAGCTAAATTCTTTGCCATCCAGGTCAAGGGGCAGGAATTGGCAATGCACGAAGCGCGCGGCAAGTACAATGTGGGCATGGGTTATGCCATCTCAGAGATTGGCGCCGATCATCTGGTGGTGGCACACGACCCAGGCTTTATCAATCCAGATTCTATCCAATTCAAGAGTGCGTTTTCGTTGGGAATTACAGTAGCCCAGCCTGCCCGGCTCTTGAATGACGAAAAGATGAAGCATTTCTACATCCTGGAAAAGTGGGGCAGCCTGGAAAAAGTCGTTGGATATTGTTTCTTTGGTCCTTCGCCGCGCTCTTTCATCCATCCCGATGACGTTCTCACCTCCATCAACGCTGCCACTGGCTGGAACCTCAGCATGGAAGATGTTTTAAAAATCGGCGAACGTGCCACAAATATGGCCCGCATATTCAACTTGCGCGAGGGTTTTTCGCGCAAAGATGACACACTGCCCGAACGTATTTTCCAGGGACTTGAAAACGGTCCGCTAAAGGGCCTCGGGCTCCCACGCGAGGAGTTCGAACGAGCCTTGACAATTTTATATACGCTAAAAGGCTGGGACCCCGAAACCGGCGTCCCGGGAATGGAACGGCTTGAAGCGCTTTCGCTGGGCTGGGTGGTAGGTTTGCTGAACGTCCGATGAAACCGCACTGGGCGGAAAGTTTTCTTGTAGCCGATAAGTAAATTTTATAGACATAAAACCACCATAAATAGGGGGAAGCTGGTGTAACATTCTTTCTGTAAATTCTTGAACCTTAAAAAAAGTGGTGAGTCAAAAGTATCTTTAGTATCGCCTGTCAACTTATGGAGAAAATATGACTCAGCAAAATGATTTTAACCTTTCTGGCAAGTCCAGCGAAGAGCTACTGAAAGGTGT
>CAIWAX010000246.1 GCA_903910795.1 uncultured Anaerolineae bacterium | reverse complement strand
GCAGCATGGCCGCCGCCAGGAAGGTGGCAGTTGGGTTGGCGATGCCTTTTCCAACAAGGGTTGGCGCGCTGCCGTGCACAGGCTCGAAGACCGAGGCTTGCAGGCCGATATTGCCTGAAGCCGCCACGCCCAGCCCACCCACAAACATGCAGGCTTCATCACTCAGGATATCGCCAAACAGGTTGGTGGTTACGATCACCTCGAACTGTTCGGGGGCGCGCACGATCTCCATCGCGCAGGCATCCACCAGCAGCTCAAGAGCCTTTATTTCAGGATATTCGGCCGCGACTTCAAAGGCCACCTTACGGAACAGCCCGCAGGTCTGGCGCAGCACGTTGGCTTTGTGGACGATGTGTACGCTTTTGCGTCCGGTCTGGCGGGCCAGTTCAAAAGCCTTACGCACGATACGCTCCGAGCCTTTGCGCGTGATGACGCGTTCGGTGATAGCGCGGTTGCCATTTTCCTCCACGCGTTCTATGCCCGAGTACAAGCCTTCGGTATTTTCACGAACGATTAGCATGTCAATGCCGGGGCGTGAGGAGGGGTGCGCGATGGAGCGGCAGGGGCGCAGGTTGGCGTATAGATCGAGTTCCTGGCGCATGCGTACCACTGGCGAAAAATAACCGGCGATGTTGGGGGGGGTGGTGACGGCCCCAAATAAAGTGGCCCTGGCCGAGCGGATGGCCGTCAGGGTGCTGAGTGGCAGGGGGCTGCCCATGCGTTCGTAGGCGCCATAGCCGATCTCGGCCCTGGTAAATTCCAAATTCAATGGCAGGCTGCTTAAGACTTGTTCAGCGCTTTCGATTACTTCCGGGCCGATGCCGTCGCCGGGCAGCAGGCAAATTTGATAGTTCATCTCATTCCTTTTTTCCGTTTGGAGACTGCCACGCCGCCAAAATGCAAAGCCGGTGGCGTGCAATGACAACCGGGATTACTTCATCCCACAAGTTCCGGGATTATTTCATTAATTCCTGGATGTCGTGGTTCTTTAAGAAGTTGACGATCCCGCCCGCTTCAGCAATTTTGATCACAAACGTAGGCAGGGGGTTGGCCTGATAGCTGTGACCGTTGGTAAGGTTGCGGATCTGACCGGTGGCCAGGTCCACATCGATTTCATCGCCTTCCGTGATATCGGCGGCCGCATCCGGGCATTCCATGATCGGCAGACCGATGTTGATGGCGTTGCGGAAAAAGATGCGCGCGTAAGAAGGTGCGATGATGCATTTGGCTTGCGAGCCTTTGATGGCGATCGGCGCGTGCTCGCGCGAGGAACCGCAGCCAAAGTTCTGCCCGCCGACGATCACATCACCGGGCTTGACATTGGGGGCATATTCGGGCTTGACCTCGCAAAAAACATTCCTGGCGAGTTCGAGCGGGTCAATGGTGATGTTATAACGGCCGGGGATGATCTCGTCCGTGTTCATATTTTCTCCAAAAGTCCAGGCTTTTCCCATGGGGTTTGCTCCTTTGATGCACAGCATACACTACGTTATGAAGCGGGCGCAACAACAACGCTGCGACCCTACTGAATCAGGCCAGGTATGGCCGGGGGTCGGTGATTTTGCCGGTCAGGGCGGCGGCGGCGGCGGAAGCCGGGCTGGCAAGATAGATCTCGGAAAGCGGGCTGCCCATGCGCCCGATGAAGTTGCGGTTCATGGTGGTCAGGGCGCGTTCGCCGGGGGCCAGAATGCCTCCGTGACGGCCGATACAGGCTCCGCAGCCGGTGCCGGTCACGGTACAGCCGGCATCCATCAGGATTTCGATCAGCCCGTTTTGCATGGCTTTCTTGTACACCTTGGCGCTGACCGGGGTTACGATCACACGTGTGTGCGGGTTGACTTTTTTGCCTTTCAGGATGCCAGCCACGATTTCAATATCTTCGTAGCGCGAGTTGGTGCAGGTGCCGATGTAAACTTCATCAATGGACAGACCTTCCACTTCGCTGAGTGGTTTGGCATTGTCCACATCTGGGTGGCAGGAAACATGCGGCGCCAGGTCGGTGACATCGATTTCGACCACGCGTTCGTAGCGTGGGTTGACTGGACGGACCTGTTCATAAAAGCCGCGTGCGCTGGTTTCGGTTGCCAGGTAATCGAGGGTGGTCTGGTCGGCGGCGATCAGACCGCATTTGGCGCCGATTTCGGTCGACATGTTTGAGAAGATGATGCGTTCGTGCATGGGCAGTTGGTCGATGTAGCTGCCGCCAAATTCAATCGAGCGATAGGTTCCGCCGTCCATGCCCATTTTACCGGCGATGTAAATCATGACGTCCTTGGCAAACACACCAGGCTGGGTGACGCCGCTCAGTTCAATCCGGATGGTTTCGGGCACTTTGAACCAGCACTTGCCTGTAACCCAGGCCACGCCGATCTCGGTGGAACCCAGCCCGGCGCCAAAAGCGCCCAGGGCGCCGTAGGTGTTGGAGTGCGAGTCTGCGCCAATTACAATCGCGCCTGGGGTGATATAGCCTTCCTCGATCATGACCTGGTGGCAGACACCCTGGTGGTAAAACTGGGTGATGTTCTGCTCTTTCATGAAATCTATGCCTTTTTTCTGAGCCTCGGCTGCCAGCAGGTTGGGGGCCGGGTAAGCGTGATCGAAATGGATGACGATCTTGCTCTTGTCGTAAATCGGCTTGCCAATTTCCCGGAAGGCTTTGATGGCCAACGGGGTGGTGTTGTCATGGCTCATGATGTAATCGACATCCACCAATAAAATTTCCCCGGCGTGTACTTCACGACCGGCTCTGCGCGAAAAGATTTCCTCAACCAGCGTTCCCATGATTGCCTCCATTACCAATACCAGAATATTTTTTTAAGATGACGCGCGTTTCGGTGCGTTTGACGCCCGTTACTGTGCGAAGTTCTTCGATGAGATTGTTTAAGGCACTTACGTTTTCTACATTTACGATCGCGCTAATATCATATTCCCCGGTGACTTCATAAACTGCACTGACATCCTTAAAGCTGCGCAGACGGCGCACAACCGAGGTGGTGTAGACGTGTGATTCGACTTCCAACATCACCAGCGCGTTGATATCGTGCGGGATGACATCGATTTCGCGGCCGGTGACTTTTTCGGCGATCTCGATGATGTCTGTGTCAAAAAGCTGTTTGCGGTTGTCGCTCAGGTTCTTTATGCGCGTGACGATAACATCCAGTTCAGCCGGGCTGACCTCGATGCCGTACTCGTCCAGGCGCGAAGCCACGGCGCTTTTGCCGGTGTATTTATCGATCACGATTTTCCGTTCGCGGCCCAGCATAGCCGGGTCAAACGGTTCATAGGTCTTCGGGTCTTTTAATACACCGTTGGTATGGACACCGCTTTTGTGAGTGAAGGCGTTCTGTCCGGTGATGGGTTTGTTGGGTGCCAGGAAGAAGCCCGATACTTTTTCGAGATAGCTTGAAATTCCCATCAACGGCTGGATGTTGTACTGGTTCAATCCTTCCAGGTTGTGAAACGCCACGATGGTCTCGGCCAGGTCGGGGATGCCGGTGCGCTCGCCCAACCCATTGACGGTGGTGTGAACACAGTCTGCCCCGGCGCGGATGCCCGCCATGGCATTGGCCAGCGCCAGACCGTAATCGTTGTGGCAGTGCAAGTCAATTTTGCAGGGCATTAAATTTTCGCGCAGGGCGCACACCCTTTCATACATAATGTGCGGCTGCAAAATACCCAGTGTGTCAGCAAAGCTGATCCGATCAGCGCCGGCCTCAATGGCAGCGTTACAAACCTTGATCAGAAAGCCGAATTCTGTGCGGGTGGCATCCTCGGGCGTGTAGCGCACTTTCAGCCCCAGGCTGCGAGCGTAGGCGATATGTTCGCAAATGATTTCAAGCGCCTGATTTTGCGATTTATGCAGTTTGTTATCGAGGTGGATGCTGGAGGTGGCAAAGAAAATCGCCACCCGGTCAGCGCCGCAGGATTTGGCGATGTCGATGCTTTTCTTGATGGCCATGGAGTGGGCCACCACCTCGGCCTTTAAACCCAACCCGGCGATTTTCCCCACGGCAGTGGCGATGCTGGGCGAGACGCTGGGATCGCCAGCCTCGATCATTTCCACGCCGACCTGATCCAGCAGCCGGGCGATTTCCAGCTTCTCAGACAGGGAAAAGTTGACATACGGAGTTTGTTCACCTTCGCGAAGCGTTGTATCCAGGATTGCAACCATAAGACTCCTCTATCCCGCGCGATTTGCTTAGCAAGTCGAACCGGGATTACGATAAGAACAAAAAAATAAATGCGCTCTCCGGTGCATCGGAGAGCGCAGTGGTTACAGGGTAATTTCTATCTTGGCATAATTATTCGTTGCCGGCTTTCTGCCACCTGTTCACCAAGAACTGCCCACAAATCCGATCACGTTAGATCTGGATGTGGGCTGGCGCTTAGCCTTGGCCTCAAAAGCAACGGGATAATATAACGGTGTTTCCATAATGGCGCGATTTATACGCGCAAACAAAAGAAATGTCAAGGTTTTTACGATGAATTTGGTAAAATTGGTGATTAAATATATAGGAGGGCCTTCCCCGGCTACAGTTCCCCTTGCTGCTGCCCCGGTGTTGAAACGTTTAAGGAAGGCCCTCCCAAGCGGCAACCCCCGCGCCGCATTATTCGTACCCCCGGAGCGCCGATCAGGCTTTCACCTGGTTCGTCCCCTGCGCTCCATGCTTTTATTATGAACCAGACTCGGCCGCAGCACAATAGAAAGTAGCATAGACAATTGTACTCATTTTGTTTTAAGACTTGTGTCTGGACGACTTCTCGATTATCCTGATAAAGGATAAAATAGGTGGAGATGCGGCCGGGTACTTGTTAAATACGGAACCCCGTCACCTGATTTTATTTATCAGCCACCCATACTGAACTTATGGGTACTTTCCATCAGGAGCAAAAAATGCGTGATGATATTATC
>CAIWAX010000245.1 GCA_903910795.1 uncultured Anaerolineae bacterium | reverse complement strand
TGTACCAGGATGCCAAAGACAGCGGGCAGCTCAAACAGGCTCTGGACAATGTCCAGCAGCGGATTGAAACGGAAGCGCAGACAGCGGCAAGTGTCACGCCTGTGCCGGTCACGATCCAGCCCAGCGTCACATCAACGCCACCTTTGGGAGTAGGTTCTACTCGTATTTCAGAGAAAGACGGCATGGAAATGGTGTACGTGCCGCAGGGGCCGTTCATGATGGGCAGTGATAAAAGTGATTTTGGGGAAGGTGTTGCCGAGAAGCCTGTCCATACCGTGATCTTGGATGCCTATTGGATCGACCAAACGGAGGTGACGAATGCCATGTTCGCCCAGTTTGTGAAAAGTATGAATTACATGACAGATGCGGAAAAGGCTGGAACATCCTATACTTATTCTGGAAGTAACGATTTTCCAGCGCAAACCATTGGCGCGAACTGGCAACACCCGCAGGGGCCAAATTCCAGTTTGTCTGGACTGGGGACACACCCGGTCGTGCAGGTTTCGTGGAACGATGCCAGTTCTTATTGCGCCTGGGCGGGGGCGCGTTTACCGACGGAAGCGGAATGGGAGAAGGCTGCGCGCGGCACAGATGGGCGCACCTATCCATGGGGTGAAACAGCTCCAAATGGCAAGCTTCTGAATAGTGGCGATTTTCGATTCACTGCTCCTGTGGGCAATTATCCGGCTGGAGTAAGTCCATATGGTGCGCTGGATATGGCGGGGAACGTTGATGAATGGGTGTCGGATTGGTTTAATGAATCTTATTACAAGAATTCACCTGTCAGTAATCCTCAGGGTCCTGCTTCAGGAACATATCGTGTACAACGGGGTGGTGCGTGGTACAACGGTGAAAGCGGTATGTTCCTTGTCAGATCTACTGACCGCATCTCGGAAAACCCCAATAATGCCGACACTTGGTCCGGTTTTCGTTGTGCCCGCTCGAATTAATCTTATATTCTTGGTTCTGTTTTTTTACGGTTTTGAATTTGCTTTGTCGTTTCCTATAAAAATACTGTAGAAAATTTCAAGAAATAAAATATCCAAACACACCCGAAACGATGGTCGTTATTTTTTCAGTCAATTGTGAAGGTGAATTGCAGTCGGCTCTGCAAGAGAGCCTGAAGGGGAGTCTTCCATGAGCGATGGTAAAAATGATGGCAGTAATGCTGCGGATTTGATCGAGCAGGGCATCGCGGCAGCCAATCTGGGGCAGAACAAGGCGGCGACTTTGTTGTTTATCAAAGCCGCCCGGCAGGAACCGAAAAACCTGGAAGCCTGGATCTGGCTGGGCCGGTTATTGGATGACCCGGCTGCGCGGCGCAAATGCCTGGAAATGATCGAGAGCATCGACCCGCAAAACCTGGAAGCGCGCTTTTTACGGGCTGAACTGGATCGGCCTGCCGCGCCCGTCGCTGAAAAACAACCGCAGAAAATCCCTGTAATCCAACCGGCTGCTTCCACGGTGGCTCCACCCCCGGTTCAGCCCGCCACCCAGAATGCA
The DNA here is from genome assembly GCA_903910795.1 of uncultured Anaerolineae bacterium. Classification (GTDB taxonomy): domain Bacteria; phylum Chloroflexota; class Anaerolineae; order Anaerolineales; family Villigracilaceae; genus UBA5195. Next base: position 714 of record CAIWAX010000245.1, on the reverse strand, counting down.
CCCCGGCGGGACTGGCGCTGGATCTCGTTGGGCGCATGTTTGAGTGTCTGTATTCTCGGTCTGTTGGGGATTGCAGCCGGGCTGTTGTTGTGGGAAAATTGGTCCGGGGTTCCAGCTCCGGTCGTCTCTGCGCCTGGCATGGAGAATGTATTTGTAGAATATATCCTGGATGGATCGAACAGCATGAATGAAACGCTGCCGGACGGGGTGCGCAAGGCGGAGGCTGCCAAACAGACCTTGCTGGATAAATTGAAGACCTACCGGCCGGAGACCAATGTGGGGCTGCGGGTCTATGGGAATAGTATCGCCGCAACAGACCAGGCAAACAGCTGCCAGGATATTAATCTGGTTGCCCCGGTGCAGCCGGGTTTTCAGGGACAGATTGTGAACTGGATGGGGGACTATCACCCGCAGGGTATGACACCTATTGCCGATTCGCTGCGCCAGGCGATCGGGGATTTCACAAGCGGGAATGGCCATCTTAATTCTGTTGTTTTGATCAGCGATGGGCACGAAACCTGCGGCGGTGATCCGTGTGCGTTGGTGAAAGATCTGAAAGCGAGTGGTCTGCGTTTTTCGACGTACGTGATCGGTCTGAATGTGGATGACCCCACCCGGCAGCAGTTGAGTTGCATCGCGCAGAATGGCGGCGGTGTGTACCAGGATGCCAAAGACAGCGGGCAGCTCAAACAGGCTCTGGACAATGTCCAGCAG
>CAIWAX010000244.1 GCA_903910795.1 uncultured Anaerolineae bacterium | reverse complement strand
TCGATCAGGACGCCCTGACCGTCGTGGCAACGCCCGCCACGGTGACCTACGGCAGCACCTCCACGCTGAGCATTACTGGCGGCAGCGGCACGGGCAGCGTAACCTACAGCGCGGGCGCTTCCACTGGCTGTTCTGTCACCGGCAGCACCCTCTCCGTCACGGATGCCAGCGGTAGCTGCGCTGTGACCGCCAGCAAAGCCACGGACAGCCACTACAATGCGGCTACTTCAGCCGCCCTGCCAGTCACGCTCACCCGGGCGACTTCCAGCGTGACAACCTGGCCAACCGCCAGCGATATCACCTATGGACAGACGCTGGCCGGCTCAACCCTGAGCGGCAGTGCTGCCTCCCCGGAGGGTACTTTTGCCTTCACAAGCCCTGCCGCGGCTCCCGATGCGGGCACAGCCTTGCAGGCGGTGACCTTCACGCCGGCCGATACGGTCAATTACACTACTGTCACGGGCTCGGTAAATGTGACAGTTAATCTGGCCACGCCCACCATCATCAACACCGCCAGCCCGGCAACCGGCGCATTAGGGACGGCATTTGACAGCGCCGACACTGCCACATGGGGCAGCGGCTATACCCTGACCGGTTCGGTGACTTTCAGCCTGTACAGCGATTCTGGCTGCACCAGCGCTGTCTCTGGCATGAGCGGGAGCAGCGATATCAGCGGCGCTTCGGCCAACTGGTCAAAGAGTTGGACACCCGGCGTCGCGGGCACTTATTATTGGCAGGCTGCCTATTCCGGCGATTCCAATAACAATGCCACCTACACTTGCGGTGGCACAAACGGGCAGATCGTCGTCGCCAAATCTACGCCGGCATTAACCGGCATGGCTTCCGGGCCGGTAACCATTGGAGACAGTATTCAGGATATCGCTGATCTGGACGGCGGCTACGGCACACTGGGCGGCACGCTGAGCTTCTTTGTGTACGCGCCCAGCGATCCAACCTGCGGCGGCAGCGCCACCCAGGTCGGTTTGGCGCTGCCGGTCGGCGGCACGGGCAAGTACACCTCCGACAATTTCACCTCCGCGGCGGCTGGTGATTATCACTGGAAAGTCTCTTATTCCGGTGACGACAATAACGCCGCCATCCAGACCGGCTGCCATGACGCGGGTGGAACCTCGACGGTCAATAAAGCCACCACGACCCTTACCAACACGGCTTCCGGGCCTATCACTGTTGGAGCGAGCATTACTGATACGGCTCAACTGGGCGGCGGGTATGGCACACCAGGCGGAACGCTCAGCTTCAAGGTTTACAGCGATGCAAGCTGCTCTGCTGGCGAAACTGCGCTGACCCCGGATGTGACTGTTACGGCAACGGGTGCTTACACTTCGGCAGCTTTCACACCACTGGCCGCCGGTAATTATTACTGGAAAGCCTTTTATTCTGGCGATGACAATAACAGCCCGGTCAGCACCACCTGCAACGACCCTGGCAGCAGCTCCACGGTCAACCCGGCGCCAACAGCCCGCGTGCAGGCGCACGTCTTCCAGGATCTGAATGGCAATGGCGTCCAGAATACCTCAGAACCCAACCTGTCCGGCTGGACTGTCAGGCTGTTCTCGGGCAGCGGCTGTGCCGATGCGAATCTGCTGCAGGGCGAAAACACCATCACCGATTCAAACGGCGATTACCTGTTCTCCACGTTGCCAGCGGCCGGCGCAGGTGACTATTCAGTCCAGGAAACCCTGCAAACCAACTGGCGCGCTGACAGCGCAACACCGGTCTGCAGGGATGTGCAGGTAAATCTTTCAACCACTCCCACCAACGTCAACTTTGGGAATTACCAGACCGAATGGGCCAGCCTGTCCAATAATGGCACCACCGCCAGATACGGCAACCCGCAAACCATCTTTTACCCCATTAACCCCGCCACCGGACTTCCGACTGCCTTCAACGGCAAGCAAGCCGTCTGGTTGGGCGCCGCCATTGTGGCTCCCCGGGCCAGCAAAGCGGATCAGGTCTCCGATCCGGGCGCAGATGGCGTAACCCTGGTCAGCCCCAGCAGTTGGCACGAAGGAACTGCCGGTGGCGCCATCAAAATCACCTTCAACAGTTCGGCTTCCGCCCACAGCGGCTCGGGTTACATTATGGCCTGGTTTGATTGGAACAATGATGGCGACTTCCTCGATAC
>CAIWAX010000243.1 GCA_903910795.1 uncultured Anaerolineae bacterium | reverse complement strand
GCTCCATAAGTTTTTCTGGAGGTTCTTTCAAGGCCGGGTTGGCATATTCTTCTAGTAGCGCTTTTTCAATATGAATAACTTCATCCGCGCGGGAAGGCGGCCAGCCTTCCTGTAATTTCAATTTCTTATCCGTATAATAGAAGTATTGCAGGTAATAATTTGGGATCATTTGCAGCACTTCAATGGTGCGCGCATCCCACTCCGGATGCGCTGCCGATTTAAGCTCACGAATGAATTCCGAAATGATTGGAGGCCAGACATCCTCGCCATCCACCGAAAAACCGCGGTGCCAGGAAAGGTGATTAAGCCCCAGGGTTTTCAGTTCCGTGTGGTTGGGATCAATGGTTTTACCGGTGGCGTTTTCAAGCCTTTTCCCGAGCAGCATTTTGGCTGTGATTGGAATATTGCATACCCCCACAGCCGGTGTTTCGGGTGCGTGTTTTGAGAGTGCCTGCGTAATCAACCCGGCCGGATTTGTAAAATTAACCAATAATGCGCCAGGGGTCGCCAATTCCTGCATATCAGATGCAATTTTGAGGATGACTGGGATTGTGCGTAAGGCTTTTGCCATGCCGCCCACGCCGGTAGTCTCCTGCCCTATCAATCCATGGCGAAACCCCAGATATTCATCTTTGCGGCGGGCTTCCATGTGACCAACCCGCAGTTGGGTGATGACATACGCTGCATTTTTGAGCGCTTCTCGCTGGTTGCTCGTTAAAATCACCTTGAAGGGAGAACCCTTATGTGCCACCATGCGCCTGGCAAAACCGCCCACCACTTCTAACCGCTCCTCATCGATATCCATCAACCACAGCTCATCGATCGGGAACTGTTTGATCCGCGTCAAGAAACCATTCACGAGTTCCGGTGTATACGTTGAACCGCCGCCAATTACTGCGACTTTTAACTTTTTATTCATTTTTTAATAAAACACTTTTCAAACGCTTCCACCACCGCGGGATCAAGATGTTTGCCAGATTGTTCGCGGATATATTGCCAGGCTTCTTCCTTGCTGATAGATTTGCGATATGGTCGATCTGAAGTAAGCGCATCCCAAATGTCAACCACTGCGAAAAGCCGCGCCGAGAGAGGAATTTCCTCGCCTTTTAATCCACGCGGGTAGCCGGTTCCATCCCATTTCTCATGGTGGCAGTACGGAATTTCCGTCGCAACCTTCAGATATTCAATCACCGAAAGCCATTCAAACGCATAGACTGGATGTAAGCGCATGATCGTCCATTCGGAGGCTGTCAGCGGGCCTGGTTTTAGCAAAATGGAATCTGGAATCCCCAGCTTACCGACATCGTGCAGCAGCGAACCGCGCTTGATTTGAAGCAAAGCCTCTTCATCGAAACCAATAGTGCGGGCAAGCTGCTGGGTCATTTCGGTTACGCGTTGCGTGTGGCCTTCTGTTTCTTTATCTCGCAGGTCGAGCGCGCGCGACCAGCCTTCGATGGTCTTGTCGTAAGCGATCAAGACATCCTGGTGCAGCTTTTCCATCTCATGGCGTTGTTCTATTAATAACCGGTAACGGTTCAGGCGGGTCATGTTCTGGATACGCACCTGTAGTTCAAAAATATCATAAGGCTTGGTAATGAAATCATCGGCTCCAGCCTGTAAGCCCGCCATGCGAGATTCTCGATCATCCAGCGCCGTTACCAACAATATCGGAACTTCGGCCAGGTTGGGCATGGAACGGATTTTTCGACAGGTTTCAAAACCGTTCATCCCCGGCATCATCACATCCAATAAAATGATATCGGGTAAGATTTGCGAAGCTATCGTAATGCCATCTTCTCCATTTTCGGCGAAATACATCTCATAGTTTTCAGATGACAGCAAGGCATCGATGGTGATCCGAGCAATCGATTCGTCATCGATAATCAAAATTCTGGATTTGTTTGACATGGGTAAGCTCCGTTAATCAAAAAAAGCGTGACACTTACATTGTTCTATCACCACTAAATTCTTATTATAAAAGAAACTATGGAAAGTACCCATAAGTTCAATAAAGCAATTGACAAAAAGTATCCGCACCTTGCGGAAACTGGTCTGAACGAATGATCCGGCCAGGCTAATTGCAATCTGCCTGATGATATGCTCATGATAATTCATTTCGTTAACAACTGGTGATTAAATGCAGAGTAAAATAGTAGCATATCTGTATTCACAAAATAATTCATGGAATAATTATGCCCCCTTTTAGTGACCCGCCCGGTAATTTTAGCGATCCAGTTCTGTATTCCAATCGCGAGCTAAGTCTGCTTGAATTCCAAAGACGAGTTTTGGAAGAGGCCTTCGACGAAAGCAATCCTTTATTGGAACGTTTGAAATTTCTTGCCATTTTTGGCTCCAATATGGATGAGTTCTTCATGGTGCGGGTTTCCGGCATCCGCAAACAGGTTGAAGCCAGGATTATGGATGTTAGCGCGGATGGCTTGACGCCGCCGGAAATACTGGCTTCCATCCGTAAAACATCAATGGAACTTTATGGAAATGCTTTACAGTGTTTAAATCGAAAAGTTTTGCCGAAATTGGACAAGGCCGGCATCCATATTGAAAATTACGCCGATTTGACCCCGACCCAACAAGAGCGGATCGATTTGTCTTTTAAAGAAGTAATTTATCCGGTTCTCACTCCGCTTGCTTTTGATCCCGGGCATCCCTTCCCGCATATTTCCAATCTTAGCCTCAATTTTGCCATTGTCATCCGGGATCCGAAGGGTCGCGAGAAATTTGCCCGTTTAAAAGTGCCCGATACTTTGCCTCGTTTGCTGCCTGTCAAGCGCTCATCTGGAAATGTTCGCAAGGATGGCACTATTCCACATCATCATTATTTTGTCTGGCTGGAGCAGGTGATTGCGAAGAATCTGCCATCGCTCTTCCCTGGTATGGTAGTCGTGGCGGCCTACCCTTTCCGCATCATTCGCGATGCCGATATTGAAATTCAGGAACTTGAAGCGGATGATTTGCTGGAAAGCATGCAATTAAGTATCCGCAGGCGAAAATTTGGCTCGGTGGTGCATGTTGCCATTTATGAAAATATGCCCCAGAACATCCGGGATTTATTGGTCGAAAATCTTGAAATCCGCTCCACAGAATTATATTCGCTTAGCAGTCCGTTGGGGATGAGCAGCTTCTGGCAGGTTTACAACCAGATTGAACGCCCGGATTTGAAATTTCCTGGTTACAAACCAAGGATACCGCGCGCATTAAATAATCTCCCGCCAGCCAGTAATATTTTTGACGCCATTGCCAAAGAAAATATTCTGATCCATCATCCGTATGATTCTTTTACATCCGTGATTGATTTCCTGAATGCGGCTGCGCGCGACCCGCAGGTGCTTGCCATCAAGCAAACCCTTTACCGGGTTGGGCAGAATTCGCCGGTTGTCGACGCTTTGCTGGAAGCCTCTGAACGCGGCAAGCAGGTGGCGGTATTGGTCGAACTCAAAGCGCGCTTTGATGAGGAGAGTAACATCACCTGGGCGCGCATGTTGGAACAGGCTGGCGTGCATGTCGTTTATGGTCTTGTCGGTCTCAAGACGCATAGCAAGATTGCGATGGCTGTGCGTCAGGAGGGTGAGGGTATCCGGCGTTACGTTCATCTGGCAACCGGGAATTACAACGCCAATACATCCCGCATCTATGAAGATATGGGTATGTTTACCTGTGATGAAGAGATCGGGGCCGATGCCAGCGATCTTTTCAACTATCTGACCGGTTACTCCACCAAGCAGGATTACCGCAAGCTGTTGGTGGCGCCTGTCAATTTGCGGCAGAGGTTGGAAATTTTAATCCGGCGTGAGATGGAAAATGCCATGGCTGGCCGGGCAGCGCGCTTGATTTTCAAGGTAAATTCGATTGTTGATCCGGGCATGATCAGCCTGCTGTATGAGGCTTCCCAGGCTGGTGTGAAGATTGATTTATTTGTCAGAGGTATGTGCTGTTTGAAAGTTGGCATCAAGGGTGTCAGCGAGAATATACGTGTGACCAGTATTGTTGGCCGTTACCTCGAACACAGCCGGTTGTATTACTTTTTCAACGGTGGTAAGGACGAAATTTACCTCGGCTCCGCAGATTTAATGCAGCGTAATCTTGACCATCGTGTTGAAGTCGTTTTTCCGCTTGAAAAGCCGGAACATGTGCGCTATCTACGCGATGAAGTCCTCGAAAAATATCTGCATGACAACCTGCGTGCAAGGGTGATGACGGCGGATGGAACCTATAAACGTCTGAAACCCGGCTTGCCACAGGAAGCCATTGATATCCAGGTATGGCTGATGGCGCATGGTCATAAATAGCCCCGGCATGGATGCCCGGTTTTAGCACACTATCGAAGAAAAATTGTAACTGCTCACCCATGTCTTGATTTGGGCATAATCATACTGAACGATTTGATTAGCAAATCGTGGGTACTTTCCATCACGTTTTAATGCCCAAGTGAAACGATAATC
>CAIWAX010000242.1 GCA_903910795.1 uncultured Anaerolineae bacterium | reverse complement strand
CTCCCCCTTCCCGATTTTGGGAAGGGTTCTTTCACCCCGCGCGTTCTTCGCGAGGAAGGGTTTCTGCCCAAAAGCACCCACCCCGTGAGCAGTTACTAATTAAGGTATTAACCTTAAAAGTGGGGGCAACTTTATCGGTAGAATTTCCTTATTGGTAGTGACGACTGAGCATTGAAATGTTCGAGATTTTTCAGTCTTTCCTAAAGCCAAGGAAAATCAATGCCATGAACCGCACAAACCCTCAACCTGCTCCAACCACTCAAAAAAAATGGGCCAGTTGCATCCTGCTCGTTTTCAGCGTAGGCTGCCTGTTTTTTATACTGGCCCTGGGCGCGTATTTTTATTATATGAGTACGCGCCCGCCAATCATTCCGGTGATCATCAACATCACTTCACCAGAAAGCGGCAGCGTCATAAAGACTGGCAGCCTCATCAATGTCAGCGCACAGGCGGAACACCGGGATGGCATTACACGTTTGGAAATTTACGATAACGGCCGCCTGGCATACGTGCAAGAGCCCGGCCTGAGCGCGGACGGCTCCGGACTGTCAGCCGCCTATACATGGGCTGCCAACCCGGCCGGGCGGCACATTCTGATGGCCCGCGCTTACACGGCCAAAGGTGCCAGCGCCTTTTCTGCCGCAGTGTGGATAGATGTAGAACCCGGGCCAGGCGTGGATGTCAACGTGGACAAGCTGCCACGCGCGAACAGCGGCGCCAATCCTTCGATCAACAACCTGGCGGGCGCCTCTGGCATCTCCCCAGGCGACCTGATTGGGGCCAACCCCGGCCTGGCCGGAATGGCCCCCGGAGACCCGCTGCCACCCGGCACCACCGTTCACATTCCCGACCCCACACCTGCGCCCGGCGATCCGGGCGGACTGGCCCCGCCTCCCGCTGATTCGGGCACCCCCGGCGGCGGCCCTTCCTCCCCACCCGCTCCGCCCCACGGCGCGCCCTCCATCCCCACCTGGAATATGGCCGATGCCTCGCACTGCGGAACCATCGTCCTGACCTGGAACGACACACCGGACGAGACAGGCTACAACCTGTACCGCCTGACCTCCGGTGAAGTTACCATGCGTCTGCTGGCCAGCCTGCCAGCCAACGCCACCACCTACACCGATCCTATCAGTGCCCCCGGTCTGTATGTCTATACCATCGCAGCCGTGAAGGACGGCGTGGAGGCCCTTTCTGTGGTGGAAGGCGCTACCCCGCCCGCCTCCTGTTTTCCACCTCCGGCCCCGGCCGCGCCCAACTTGTCGCTTTCAGTAGTAGCGCTGACCGCCAACGAACATTACGACGGCCTGTATTGCTATTACTCAGTGGACGGCAGCCTTGTGGAGCGCCTACCCGCGCGTGAACCCGGCAGCCTGATCCCCGGTCCGGATGGCCTCAGTTATTCGGTCACCAGCGGGCTGCCGCACCACGGTGTTTTTAACCTGGCAGGGCACCCATCCAGCTTGCCCGTCACGTTGATGCTGAAATGCCGTGGGTATCGCGGCGCATTAAGTCTCGACCTTGGCCGCCTGCAAATCTCCCGCCCGCCCGCCGATTGGGATGGCAGCCTGCGCACGGATGCAACCACGGGCTTTAGCCTGCGTTACTGCATCACGACCGGCGCAATGCCATGCAGCGCCAGCGGAACGCCGTCAGTTTCCGGCTTGCTCCTGCCGCCCATCGAAATACTGACTTACCTGCCCGCACCCACCAACCTTACCATGCGCAATACCCTGGATGCCTGCGATGAATACGCGGGCGGCGATCCTGCCCGCCAGATCGGCTGTTACCTGCAGGGGCTGCTCGGAGTTGGGCAAAACACCCTGTACTGGAATTGGAACGGCGGCGCCAGCCTGTGGAACGAATCCAATCTGACCGGCTACCGCGTGCATGCCTTCGTCACCGATCTGCACGGAATCCACGCGTCGGATTACTTCACCCACGATATCCGCCCCGGCAGGCGCAAGTTTGCCCTGGCCTGGCTGCCCGGCGAGTGCGGCAAACGCGTCGTCTACACCGTGCAGGCCGTCGCTGGCAGCCAGGTGTCGGTTCCCAGCGACCCGCTGTCGTATGACACTCCAGCCTGTCTCTCAGCCGTCAATGTGCACGTAGTTTTCGAAGGTTTCTCTTTTGGGATCGTGAATGTGGTGAGTTATGATGGCTTTGCCGCTGGCATCAACCAGATGCAGTTTACCGGTATTCTATCGGCCCTGGACAGGCGCGGTGTGCCCATGCAAAAAATCACATATCCTCAGGATCAGAGTATTGGCGAAGGCGATTACAACCTCGCCAACTTCAACTTGAGGGCCATGCCACCCATGCCTGCCAGCGTGGCGCGCAATTTCAATTATCTGGATATTCCAGTAACGGATGAGCATCAATCCATACCATTCTGGTTCTCTGTTATCTACCGCAATTGGGCCTCCCATTACGAGGAAGTGTGCTTGCTCAGGCAGGTACTCCCGCCTCAGCGCCTGAGTGAATGGATGCTCTACAACCACACCTTTCACCTGGAAGGCGCCGATCTTGGCGCGCCAACCCGCTGCTTCGTTACCATACACGTCACAGTAGAGCGGCTGCACTAATGGAACAGGGTAAAAATATGTTCAGAAATAAAAAAATATCCCGAAAATTTCCCAGCCTCTTCCTGGCCGCGGCCCTGTTGCTCGGTGCCTGTACCGGCGGCAGCCCCAATCTGGGTAACCCCGGCAATTCTTTGCGCGTGTGGATCGACCAACCACGCGACGGCTCCAGCATCCCAGCGGCACCCATCAACCTGGTCGCCAGCGCGCGCAGCGTCTCGGGGGCCCAGGTCAACCTCGTCCAGTTCCTCGTAAACGGACAGGATGCCGGTCAGACCAACTTCGATACTTCCCAGAACCCGCCTCAGGCCCAACTAGAATGGACGCCGCCCGCCCCCGGCCAGTACACCATCCAGGCAGTAGCCCTCAGCGCCGATGGCCGCTCAGCCTCCTCGGAAATCTCCCACATCTGCGTGATTGGCACGGATGGCAGTGTACCAGACGGCTGCCCGGCCGCACCTGCCCAGCCCACCACCGTCACACTCACACCTTCCGCCTCCACCCAGACACCTACGCCCACGGAAAGCAAGCCACCCGCCCAACCGGGACCCATCGAATTCAAGACCGGCGCCAACCCGGCCGTAGCCTGGTTTGGTAAATGCGACAATCAGCCCACCCAGATAGCCATTGAAGCCGCGGTCAGTGACACCAGCGCCGCCATCGAAGTCGACTTGCAGCTTGCGCTGCAAGATGCCAGCGGCGCCCGGCGCGACGCCGGGATCGTGTCCATGCAGCCGCAGTCCGGCGGGTACCTCTATACCGTCGATACGACAACCTTACCCACCGGCTCGCTTGGAGACGCCCTGCTGCTGATCTACAAGGTGACATTACTGGATCAAAACAAGCAGTTTTATGCCAGCAGCCCTGAAGGTCAGGTATCGCTGCTGGCCTGCCAGCCCACAGGCTCCATTACCCAACCGCCAGCCGCCACCACTCAGTCACCCACTATTGAACCGATAATCGTCACGCCTTCCTTCACGCCTAAACCACTCATCCCCACCAAAACCTTTACACCTGTTCCACCCGCTATCCAAAAACCGACCGGCTATGCCTCAGCAAAGCAGGTTTACTACACTACCGGCTGCGGTGAAAACACGCTAACCGTTTTCGCCCGACCCAGCGATCCGGGTAGCGTCAAATTGATGCGCGTGCACTGGGTATATACAGGCGCAGGAACAGGCACTGAAAAAATTTATGACATGAACCCGGATGGGAAAGGCGAATTTTCGTTAATGATCATGGATCCAACCAACTTCCAGGCTTATCCCAATCTGAAAGGCGCGAATGGCCAGATACAATACTGGTTCGAGGTTGTCTACGGCTCCGGGATGCGCCTGACCTCCGATCCGGGTTATGTATCCGTCAGCTACTGCCCCGGCTAGCCCGAAAAAAGGTGCGCATCACTGATTTGTTGGTTTTCCCGACATTGGAAATACCGTTATTAATCGAACCGGCCCCAGGCTCTCTTTTTCGGAGACTGAGGGCCGAGTTTGTTGTTGGCCTTACCAGCCATTTCTACGCTGACGGATGATAAAAGCAGCACCGATTCGATAGAATTATTTGAGCGTTGAAATAATCCGGGTCACATCGTGTTTGAGCATGTCGATATAGGTAGGCGCCGGGCCATCCGGCGCGGAGATGGTTTCCACGTAAAGATCAGTCACCACTTTCACACCTGTCTCAGCCGCAATCTGACGGGCCAGGTTCTGGTTTTCACCGGCATCCAGGAAGATGGCGGTTGCGCCGCTGCTTTTAATCGTATCGATCAGGCCGGCCATCTGCTGCGCGGAAGGTGAGGCATCCGTTGTCACGCTGGGAATGACGGCTCCCACCATCTGGAAACCGTAAGCGCTCGCAAAATATCCCAGGGCATCGTGATTTGTGACCAACTGGCGTTTATTCGGGGGAAGTTGATCAACCTGAGTTTTGATCCATTGATCCAGATCCCTCAGTTTGATGATATACGCATCCGCGTTTCTGGCATAAATATCCCTGCCCGCCGGATCTGCCTGTGTCAAACCATCGCGGATGTTCTGTACATACTGAATGACATTCGCCGGGTTCATCCACAAATGGGGATCGCCATCTGAATGAGCGCCAGTGGGGTCCGGCCTGGGCGTCAACCCTCTGGTTGAAACGATGACCTGGGCTGTGCCGCCTGTGTTATCCAGCGTTTTTTGCAACCAGCCTTCATAACCCAGGCCGTTGGTGATAATGACCTGACTGCTTGCGACTTTGATCATATCGCCGGGGGTGGGCTGGTATTCATGCGGATCAGCCGTGATAGGCAGCAGGATATCAATCTTGACGCGATCCCCGGCCACATTTTGTGCAATATCCCCGAGAAACGATTCGGTTGCCACAATCTTCAAACTTCCTCCCTGCACAGAAGGTTCCGGGGGGCTTGAACAGGCATTCATCAGGATGGCGGCCAAAAACAGGCCGGCAAGTAATTTCCGATTAAACATTACGATCACCCTTCCAATCAAAGCTGATAATGAAAACCATTTTCGATTATATCGAGAGAAAGGGTTTTGTCAATGACTTTCGTAATTTGCGAGCGTCTTGTGATAAATATCCCAAAATTGCAAAACAGACCAAAGAAGCATATACTGATTGGCATTGAGGAATAAAACATGACACCTGCTTTTATGATCTATGGCGCCAATGGCTACGTTGGCGAAGCGGCTGTGCGGCTGGCGGTTGCTTCCGGTTTACAACCCATCATCGCCGGGAGAAATGAAATCAGTCTCAAAAAGCTGGCGAATGAACTTGGGCTGAAATTTCGAGTTTTTGATCTGAATGATCAAAACACAGTGAATGACGCATTAAAGGATGTCAAAGTAATCCTGCACTGCGCGGGCCCTTATATCCACACTTACCAACCTATGGTTGAAGCTTGCCTGAAAAATGGAACCCACTACCTGGATTTAACTGGTGAAATCCCGGTTTATTCAGCCATTGCGGCCAGGGGTGCTGAAGCCCGGGCGCGCGGGGTCATGCTATTGCCAGGGGTAGGTTTCGACGTGGTGCCAACCGACTGCCTGGCCTTGCACCTCAAACAGCGCCTGCCAACAGCCACACACCTGACACTCGCCTTCCAAAGCGAAGGGCCAGCCGGTCTCCCGCCAGGCACTCAAAAAACCGCCATTGAGTTGCTCACCTTTGGCGACCGTGTGCGCAAAGCCGGACGATTGCAAGTGCCTGAGGAATCTGAAAAATTGCGCCTGATCGATTTTGGGAATGGCCCGCTTCAGGCAGTTCGCCTGACCTGGGGTGATGTTTACACCGCTTATCACAGCACGGGCATCCCAAACATAGAAGATTACACGGTACTACCGGAGTCCACGCGCAAACAAATGGCTTTGATGCGGTCAATGGCGCCGTTGTTAAAACTGCCTGGATTGCGAATTTTATTAAAAAGAGGAGTGCGCCCCGGCGCAACTGACAGCCAACGCACAAGGACCTCTGTGCATGTTTGGGGCGAAGTTATGGATGAGCAGGGCCGCAAGGCAACAGCCAGGCTGCACGGCCCGGAAGCCGGTCTGGTCTGGACCACCCGGGCGGCCCTGGCTGCGGTTAATAAAGTCCTTTCTGGCAGCGCACCAACCGGCTACCAGACACCGGCCAGCGCTTACGGCCCTGATTTTGTGCTGGAATGCGAAGGGATTATCCGCGAAGACGTCGATTAGCGTGATGATCAAAAGCAATTGCACTGGATGGCTGAACCGGGTACAGGCCATTCCCCAAAAAATAAAAACACAAGGCATCTCAGGTCTGAGGTGCCTTGTGTTTTTGAGAAAAAATTATTTGACGCGAATAACCATGCCGACATCCAGCAAGTTCGATTTCTTGATCTGAGGGTTGAGCAGATTCAGATTGTTTACAGTCGTAACATACCATGTAGCGATCTTGGCCAGGGTATCGCCTTTCTGGACAGTGTAATAAACGTTGTGGGGTGGAGTTGCATAATCCCAGTCATGATGTTCATAATAATTTCCAGGATGATAGCCACCGGCCGGAACCCATATCGGCTGGCCAATATAGATCACATCCGGGTTGTATAGTTGGTTGGCGCGCGCCAATACATCCCAGGTGGTGCCGTAACGGGCCGCGATGATTTTGAGCGTGTCACCATACTGAACATAATAGGTGAAACCACCCTGGGCTCTTCCGCCATTGCTCCAACCTCCGCCTGGCATCACCAATACCTGTCCGGCATAGACCCAGTTATATAGCCCAGGGTTGGCACTCCGGATGGCATCCATCGTTGTGCCGCAGTTGGCCGCAATCTGGTACAGGGTATCGCCCCACTGAACTGTATAAGTGGAACCACAGCCCGACCAGGCTTCGGCTTTGCCTGTGCCAGCAAAAGCTGCCAAAACCATAACCATCAACATCAGGATTTGAAATGTTTTCTTTGCCATGCTTTTTCTCCTTATGATTAATAAAATCCCATGCTCTTATATTAATCCTAAGTGAGAATGTGAAACATTATCAAATCATAATAATATTCAATCATTGCCAGTGACTCGAGGCAGCAAACCGAAAAAAATATGGGCAGGTCAGGCCGCCGCACCGGTAAGTTCCAGGCTGGTATATCTTTCACTCAGTTCCGCTGCCGAACGCTGCAACCCGGCCAGTTCTTCTGGCCGCAGTTCCGCCTGAACAATCCGCTTTACGCCGCCCTGTCCAATCAAACTGGGAATCCCCAGGCAAACATCACGCAACCCATATTCACCATCCAAATAAGTGGAGACCGTCAGAACGGTATTGTGATCCTGTAAAATAGCCCCCACAATACGTGTCAGCGACATGGCAATGCCGAAGTATGTGGAGCCCTTGTAACTGATGATGTGATAGGCAGAATCTTTAACCTGCCGGACGATGCTATCACGGGCTGCCTGCCAATCCTCGCAGCCGTTGCAAACCGGGCAGTATTCATCAATCGAAACACCTGCCACATGGGTCATTGACCAGGCCGCCACTTCACTGTCGCCGTGTTCTCCGATGATATAAGCGTGAACGTTGCTCACATCGACCTTGCAATGCTGGCTGATCAGGTAGCGAAAGCGGGCACTATCCAGCACAGTTCCCGAGCCAATAACCCGGTTCTTTGGCCAGCCAGAACGCTTCAGCGCAACCTGGGTCAGGATGTCAACCGGGTTGGTGGCGATCAGCAAGACCGCCTGCGAGTTCGACGCCACAATATCATCAACAACAGCGCTGATGATGGCCGCATTTTTTTGCAACAAATTCAGACGTGATTCTCCGGGCGCCTGTTTTGCTCCGGCAGTGATGACAATCACCTGCGCATCGGCAAAATCATGGGGTTCGCCCAAGCGGATTTGAACTGAAGGATAAAACGGCAAACCGTGCGAGAGATCCATTACTTGCCCGACCGCAAAATCACGGTTGGCATCCATCAGGCAAATTTCATCCGCCAGCCCTTTCTGGGCCAGCGCAAAAGCAAAAGTGGAGCCGACAGCACCAGCGCCCACCACGACAACTTTTCGAGACTTCCACATCGTATCCACAAATTCCTCCATGAAACAAGTAAAGGTTGCTTGCCAGGGATATGGAATTAAGTCCTAATTATTCCTGACTATATAGGTATTATATATCTTATTTGTGAAGTTTGACACAATTATCATAAAACCCTAATATCCCCGCAATCAACATGACATCCGATTTCTATGGGAAACCGGATGTCTGAATTGGATCTTTTACCCGGTCTGAAACAACTCACTGAGAAAACTGACGATGCGGAACAGCTCGGTCAGGCTGCCACTCGTTTGCATCACCACATGTGAAAGCCAGGGCGTGACCAGGATTTCCTGATGTGCAGCTCCTCCACGCTGAACAAGTTCGGCGTACATGCGGCGCGACTGATCGGGCGGCACCACCCGGTCGGCAGCATCATGCAATATAAACACCGGGGCGGTAACGCCGGCAAGCTGTCCGTGCGCGGAGAGCAATTCCAGATCGGAGCCCTCGTTGACCAGGTCACTGCGCCTGGTCAGGTTATGTAGTTCAACATGGTTTTGATAAAAGGCTTGTTTAACGCCCAGATCGTAAGATTCGTAATCTTCCAACAGGGTTTGCAGGGCATCCTTTACCACAGGAGTCAAACCCAGAATCTCCTTGTTTCGATAAGCGATCACGAACTGACCCCAGATAACGCCGTTCAGATCATGATCCGTTTGCGGGATAGTCTCCTGCGGGCTGTGCAGGTACGAGAATACCTCGCGCGCATCATAAATTGGGCTAAACAATACCACCGGCCCGACCCTCTCGCGCAGCCCGGCCCGCCCAGCCAGCAGCAAAGAGTAACTACCACCCGTGCTGAAGCCGATCAAGCCAGGTTTGACTGTATTTTCACGCACCAACCGGCTGGCAATGCTCTCCAGACGCTGCATATCGCCAGGTTCGATCATGAATTTCTTCAGGCCTGGCAGATGAGGAACAACCACGCGCAGACCAGCGTTGGCGCAAGAACGCGCGAATTTTATTACCCGTACATCCTGCGCCCCGCCGATGGTCATACCGTAAATCATTAACACGGTGCGAATGGGTTTTGTGCGCGGGTGATAAACGTCATATTCAAAACCCTCGGCAGTTTGATGTTTTTCGGCCAGAAGCAGTTCATTGTAACGCGGGCGCATCGAGCGAAAAAGCAGGCGGATACTGCGCGATAATCGTTCGGGTGTCCCCAGTGAAGATGAGAATGTTTTCATTATTTTTACCTTTGAATACAATCCAGCCAATCCAAAAAGAAACCTGGCTGATGGCAAGTTTTCCCTTATTGTGAGCCGGTCGCAATTTTTCTCGGAAAGAAACAATAACATTCTACGATAATTTAAGTCTAATTTCAATCATGCAATAATCCCGGTTCCTGGTTGGGATGGATCATCATTTTCAGACCGGAACTTTGATATTTCCGCAACCCGGCACTATTCGAACATCCCCTCAGGCAAGACAGGCTGCGGCGAATTGAGGGTAAAATGAGTGCAGTACCCTGACACCCCCGGAGGAACTTATGCCAAAAATCAAACAAATCAATCATGTCGCGATTGTGGTCGAAGATATCGATGCCTCGCTTGCCTTCTGGCATGACGCGCTCGGGCTTGAACTACACGAAATGCGCGATGTGCCTGTTGAAAAATCAAAGATCGCCTTCCTACCCGTTGAAGGCGGGGAAATTGAACTGGTTCAACCAACCGCCGATGACTCTGGTATCGCCAAATACCTCGCCAAACGCGGGCAGGGTATGCACCACATTTGCCTTGAAGTGGATGACATTCTCGGCATGTTGGCGCAGCTCAGCGCAAAAGGTGTGCGTCTGATCAACGAACAGCCGCGCACCGCCCCGGACGGCAAACGCTATGCCTTTATCCACCCGGAGAGCGCCAGCGGTGTGCTGGTAGAGCTCTACCAATTGGCAAGGAATAATCCCGGTGCGATTTGCTAAGCAAATCGGTTGGAATGATGGACTCAGACCTGGCACTTTCCATGCTTCAGCCCGATAAACTGGTACTGACCGGTGTCTCCGGCGGTCCGGATTCATTGGCCTTATTGCATTTTCTTCACAACCTGGGTTTCCCAGTCATGGCAGCATCTTTCAACCACCAACTGCGGCCCGAGGCCAGCGCGGATGTGGAATTTGTGCGCACAGAAGCCGCACGGCTGGGGCTGCCATTCGTAACCAGTTCGGCAGATGTGGCGGCCCTTGCCCGGAAGGATAACCTCTCCATTGAAGAGGCGGCCCGCGAACTGCGCTATCGTTTTTTATTCGCTGAAGCCAGAAAAGCTGGCGCCCAGGCAGTCGCCGTTGGTCACAACGCCGATGATCAGGCGGAGACCGTTCTGATGCACTTTTTGCGCGGAGCGGGTCTTTCGGGGCTAAAAGGCATGCCTGCCCGCCTGATCCTGCCGGTTTTTGATGCCGAAATTCCGCTGGTGCGTCCGCTCCTGGGGTGGACCCGTGCCCAGACCGAAGCGTACTGCCGCGAACACAACCTGCAGCCGCGCACCGATCTGACCAACACAGACACGCATTATTTTCGCAACCGCCTGCGCCACGAACTGCTGCCCCACTTAGAGCAGTACAACCCGAACATTCGCCATAGCCTTGCAAAAACAGCCCAGGCCTTGCAAGGCGATTACGCTTTGCTGGATGAGCTGATTGAAACCGCCTGGCAAAAAACTGTGCGCTCAAACGGCGCCGAATACGTGGAATTTGAACGCGCTGAACTAGAAAAACTCTCCCCCGCCCTGATCCGTAACCTTTTTCGCAGGGCTGCTTTCCTTCTCAAACCCGGGCTGCGAGATGTTGATTTTGAATCACTCGCCAGGGTGGCGGCCCTCAAACCAGTTGAACTGGCTGGCGGCCTGAAAACATACGCAGAAGGCAGCAGGCTATACCTGACAACATCCGAAAACACGCTGCCAACCACCGCCTGGCCGCAGATCCGCGCCGAAATCAGCCTTTCGAGGGGGATTACGCGCATCGAAAATGGCTGGTTCTTTAATTGTGAAGAATGTATTGGGCAAGATATAATGACGGACGCCAGTCAGAATTCCGATCGTTTTATTGTCTGGCTCGATCCCGGGTTGAATTCCAACCGGCTGCTCGCCCGCCCGCCGCACACCGGTGACCGTTTTGAACCGCTGGGCATGCCACGCCAAACGACCAGGCTGGCAGATTTATTCATTAATCTGAAGATCATAAAACGGCTGCGGCAAGGCTGGCCCGTGGTTTGCATTGGGGAGACAATCGCCTGGGTACCGGGCTTACGTATGGCAGAGCCTTTCAAAATCAACGCTCAGACAAAGCGAGCCATTAAAATTGAGCTTAAGAATTCGACGG
>CAIWAX010000241.1 GCA_903910795.1 uncultured Anaerolineae bacterium | reverse complement strand
GCAATTTAATAGCCAGAGACCTCACGGATGAAGAGATTTGGTTCTCCGTGGGGTCTCTGGTTGCTTTTTGTCGGGGCGCCGAGATTTGAACTCGGGACCTCACGGACCCGAACCGTGCGCTCTACCGGTCTGAGCCACGCCCCGAGTAGCCGCAACATTATAACAACCTCTCCGCTTTTTGACAAGTCGTTTGGTATAATAAAGTGTCACAAGCCAGACACGGTCTGGCTTTCAGGTTAGCCAGCGCAGTAACGTACGCAATACGCGAACCTCATTCCGTATTGCGTATTTTGATGAGGAAATCATGGACATCGGCACCATCCAACACGTAGATATCGACAGCCAGATGCGCGACGCTTTTCTCGATTACGCCATGAGCGTGATCGTGGCGCGCGCATTACCGGACGCGCGCGACGGCCTCAAACCCGTCCACCGCCGCATTTTATATGCCATGTACGATATGGGCATTCGCGCCAGCGGTTCTTACAAGAAATCGGCCCGTATTGTAGGTGAAGTGCTTGGTAAATATCACCCGCACGGCGATTCGGCAGTTTATGAAGCCATGGCGCGTATGGCTCAGGATTTCTCCTTGCGGTATATGCTTGTGGATGGGCAGGGTAACTTTGGTTCCATCGATGGTGATGCCCCGGCGGCCATGCGTTACACTGAAGCCCGCCTGAGCAAATTGGCTGAGGAAATGCTGGCTGATATCGAAAAAAACACCATCAATTTTGGCCCAAATTTCGATGATTCGCTCCAGGAACCACTGGTTTTACCCAGCCGTCTGCCCAATTTACTCTTAAACGGTTCATCCGGGATTGCGGTTGGCATGGCTACCAATATCCCGCCGCATAACCTGGGCGAGCTGGTGGGGGCGATTGATTACCTGATTGAGAATTTCGAAACCATTGATGATGTGACTGTTGAGAAATTGATGGAATTCGTGCCCGGCCCCGACTTTCCCACTGCTGGAATGATTATCGGGAAGGAAGGCATCTTGCATGCCTATTCAACCGGCCGCGGACGAATCGTACTTCGGGGTGTCGCGCACATTGAAGAAATGAAAGCTGGACGCCACCAGATCATTATTACTGAGATCCCTTACCAGGTTAACAAAACAGTCTTGCTTGAGCGTATCGCTGAACTGGTGCGTGAGGATAAACTTGACCAGATTTCGGATATGCGTGATGAGAGCGACCAACGCGGCATGAGCATTGTCATCGAACTCAAACGCGGTGCGCAGCCCAAAAAGGTGCTTAATCAGCTTTTCAAGTACACTTCCTTGCAGTCTTCGTTCAGTGTTCAGCTTCTTGCCCTGGTAAACGGTGAGCCGCGTACCCTGACACTCAAGCGCTGCCTGCAAATATTTATTGAACACCGTATTGAAGTCATCACCCGCCGCACACAGTTTGAATTGGATAAGGCTCGCGCTCGCGGCCACATCCTCGAAGGTTTGCTGATTGCTCTATCCAACCTGGATGCCGTTATCCAAACCATCCGCCAGGCCGATGATGCTGAGGATGCCCGCCAAAAATTAATGGAACGTTTCAAGCTTTCTGAACTACAGGCCCAGGCAATTTTGGATATGCAGTTGCGCCGATTGGCTGCCCTGGAGCGCTTGAAAATAGAAGATGAGGCTCGCCAGGTAAAGAACAATATTGGTTATCTTGAAGACCTCCTGGCGAATCCGCGTAAAATCCTCTCCATTATTCAAGTAGATTTGCGAGAAATTGGAGAAAAATTTGGCGATGAACGTCGCACAAAGATCGCGGGAGATGCTCGCGAAGAACTCCGCGAAGAGGATCTGGTTCAGGATGAAGCGGTACTGATTACCCTGACGCAGCGCGGTTACATCAAACGCACCAGTTCGGCGGCATTCAAGTCACAGGGTATCGGCGGAAAAGGTGTCATGGGGCACACTACCAAGGAAGAAGACGAGGTCCTGTTCATGTTCCCGGCCCGCACCCTGTTTACCGTTTTGTTTTTTTCGGATAAGGGCAAGGTTTATAGCGAAAAGGTTTACCAGATCCCTGAGGCCGATCGTACGGGCAAGGGCAGCTCGATTTACAATCTTCTTTCTCTCGATGCTGGTGAAAAGATCACTGCTACTCTGGCAGTTGCAAATTTCAATTCACATGGATACTGCATTCTTGCCACTATCAGCGGCAAGATCAAGCGTGTGGATATTTCCGAATTCGCCGCTGTGCGTCCCTCAGGTTTGATCGCCATGGGCCTGGACAATGGTGATGCATTGGGTTGGGCTCATCTAACCAGCGGCAAGGATGACATAATTCTGGTGACAGAACTGGGACGGGCAATGCGTTTTTCGGAAACAAAGGTTCGCTCAATGGGCCGCAGCGCCAGCGGTGTCCAGGGCATTCGTCTGGGACAAGAAGATCATCTGGCTGGCATGGAAGTTGTGGAGGATGGCGGCTCTCTCTTGATTGTGACCAAGAACGGCTACGGCAAACAAACACTGCTTGCCGAATACCCCACCCAGGGGCGTGCCACCCAGGGTGTTGCGACCATCGACCGGAAAGCCATCCCGGAAGTCGGCAAAATTGTTACGGCTCGGGTGGTTCAACCTTCAGATGATTTGACTCTGATCTCTTCCAACGGGATTATCCTCCGCCTCAATGTAAAGGATATCAAAGAAAAAGGCCGTTCCACGCGCGGTGTGCATCTCATCAAACTTCAGCCTGGGGATGTGCTGGCGGCGATCGCCCGCATTGCCGCCGCTGACCTGGTCAAGGCAGGTGCTGGCAGCGTGGTGACGGGTGACCAGGAAAAAATGGTTCCCCAAAACAATTCCGCCGTCGTCCCTGATGATGATTCTGCGGATGTTTTATTGGCAGTTGATACAGAGGATGATCTGGCATCTGATGAGGAGCTGTCTGATCTGGAATAGGGCACAAAAAGCTGTTCACGAAATTTCCGTTTTGCATAAAAACGCTATAAACGATGTCCCGATGGCGATAACCATCGGGACATCGTTTATAGGGGAACTAATTGTTGAGGCCTTCGCAATAAGCTGTTAAAAAGCCAAACCGCCTTGAGGCCGGCCCTGGCCGCTTGGCGGTTTGTTATTGGAGAATGTAATTACGATAATAATCCTGCTGGTTTAGACTGACCTGAGTCATTATTAAGTGGCGGATGAGAGTTTAAAAAGTTCTTTATTTTGGCTTGTTTCTCAAAAAATGCCTTGTCCGATTTGGGAATATTAATCTTCTTCCAACCCTTCAATCAGTTCTGGAAGTTTACCGAAGTTATCCAGGAAAAAATAACCCGTGGTATTTGATGCGGGCAGGCTGGCTGTCTCATGCTCCCAGGTAATTTCATGTGGGATGTAAACAGCCTTTCCGCCCAGTTCCAGCACTGGCAGGATATCCGAGCGCAATGAATTTCCCACCATCAGGAAGTTCTCCGGTAGGACCGACAACCGGGTTAATAAGCGGGCATATACAACGCTGTTTTTCTGGCTGACGATTTCCACGTTTTGAAAATAACCTGCCAGCCCGGAGCGCAGAACCTTTTTCTCCTGATCAAGCAGATCGCCTTTCGTAATCAAGGCCAGCTTGTGGCTGGCTGCCAGTTTTGGGATGGTTTCAGCTACATGCTCAAGCAGTTCCACCTTTGCATCGATCATTCCCCTTGCCATCTCAATGAGCGTGCCTATATCCTGTCCTGAAATACGGCCGTCTGTCAGTTCCACTGCGGTTTCGATCATTGACAATGCAAAAGCCTTAATACCGTAACCGAAATGCTCAATATTGCGGGTTTCCGTTTTCAATAGCTGCTTTCGGACCCAATCTTCGGGTTGATAATGGCTGAGGAGGCCCGCAAATTTGGCTTGTGTCTCAGCATAGTAGCGCTCGTTATGCCAGAGTGTATCGTCAGCATCGAGTCCTATCAGGTTTATTTTCGTCATGATTTTATGTAGGATGAAAGGAGTGAAGTCACAAATCTTTTTTGCGAAACTGCGTATAATATATTAGGATAGTAAATAGTTGGAATTGAGTCAGAGTTTACCAGACATCGGTAAACCCTTGTTGTGGCTAAATATCGTAAAAAATGATCCGGCAGGGAATTCTCGTGGTGAATTTCAGGAGGCAGGTATGAGCCAGGTGATTGGTACAGATGTCAGCTTTTATGATAACTCATCCAGCACGCCGCAAGGGGTGGATTTTGTGAAAATGCACTCTCTGGCGCAATTTACCATTATTCGCGCCGGACAAAACCTGTGGGTGGATAGTGACATCAAGTCAAATTGGAGCGCAGCCAAACAGGCGGGGATACCGCGCGGTTCGTACTGGTTTTATGACAGCCGTACTGACCCAAAAGCACAGGCCGATTTATGGGTTTCTGCCCTTGGCGGGGATTTTGGCGAGCTGCCCATGTTCCTTGATCTGGAGGAGACTTATGGTGGCCCTTATGCTGGTTGGAAAAATTGGGTCACTTTTCTGGAAAGGCTGAAATCAAATGCGCCGGGCAAGGAAATCTGCATATACACAGCCTACTATTATTTTCGTGATTATGCGCCCAATGCTTCTACAGATTTGAAGGATTTGCAATATTTTCGCCAATACACCTTGTGGATTGCCAACTATGGAGCAAACCTCACCAGCCCGCTGGTTCCGCAGCCCTGGGGTGCCAATGAATGGCTGTTCTGGCAGTACACTCCGCAGGGCGATGGCTCGGCGTACGGTTCTGAATCCGATGTCATAGATTTGAGCTATTTTAACGGCACGTTGGATGCTTTCAAGGCGCGCTTCCCGCTGCCCACACCTGTGCCCCCTCCTTCTCCAACTCTTCCGCCTGCCACTCCGCTAAAGAAAAAAGTGGCTCATGGGGTGAATTATGTCCGTGAAGTGCGCCAGGCACCGCGCCCCTTAATGATCCATGTTCTCGCCATTGATCTGGATATCAGTCAGGCAACCTTTCTGGTAACTCCCGCCAGCAGTTCCAAACCTTATTATTTGTGCGCGCGCACAACCTCGCAATTTTTGAAAGAATTCGGCGTTCAGTTTGCGATCAATGGAGATGTTTTTACTTATCCCAATCCGCCAGTCAATCCATGCCCGCAGGGAAGGCCAGCCGTTCAGGTGGCAGGTTATGCGGCTTCTGGCGGTACCATTTATTCCACCAATAGCGCCAGGGCAACCTTTTATGTTGACCGGAAGAACCGGATCACGATCAATGCGCGTCCATGGAATGTCTTGCAGGCTGTTTCTGGTGATTGCCTGCTGGTTGCAAATGGAAAAACCGTAAGCGGTTTGGATGCGAGGCAACTCAATTCCCGTTCTGCGCTAGGAATCACATCCAATGGTCGCAGGATGCTCATGATGGTGGTGGATGGATCTCAACCAGGCTACAGTGAAGGTGTCAGTTTACTTGAACTTGCCGATTTGCTTGTCTATTTTGGCATGTATACTGCCATGAATCTGGATGGCGGCGGCTCCTCCGCGTTGCTTATGCAGGGTTCCGATAAGTTACCCCAGGTATTGAATGCGCCGGTTGCCAATCATACCCCTGGCCTGGAAAGCGCAGTCGCCAACCATCTGGGAATTTACGTTCGATAAGCGCGCAGTAATAATAGCTTTTCAACCCCTCTCTTTATAAGGGAAACCAGCGCAAAAGTCTCCCTGTTGTTGCTGGTTTTCCTTTTTATTTTCTGTCAGGCTTCAAGAACAACAGGAACCTGGCCAGGCGTAACCCTGCGCTGAGCCACACAGCCATGCCCAGGCCGAAGGAATCGGCCAGGATGGGGCTGCAACATTTGCGATACTGACCCCAATCGCCTCAATCTGCACGTTTTGGAAGTTTCTTTGTAACTGCTCACCCGTGTCTTGGTTTGGGCATAACCATACCGAACTTATGGGTACTTTCCATCACGATTTAATGCCCAAGTGAAATGCTAATCGCTGGCTCGCAAAGCGCCCTGTGGGCCCCTCGCAAGTGGTGTTTCGCGGAGCGGCCCTTCTTTCACCTCGCACACCTGCATTTGCGTTCCGGTGCGATTTGCCAAGCAAATCGTGTGTTCTTAGCGGGGTTAGGTCGTCATCGCCAACAATTAAGCAACCCGTGAGCAGTTACGTTTCTTTTTTGAATTTCAGACTGCTGTTTTGTAAAAATGGTTTCCATGATGTTTCCAGCCGTAAGATGGATTATCTAACGTCTGGTCACAAACATAGTCAGGGTGCGATTTATTTTCGGACAAAAATTTACAGAATCAACTCTGCATATCGAAACCCGGTACAGCATAATTTCCGGCTTGGGGTAAAATGCCCGCATGATAAAGATTGTCCCTCTCAACCCAGACCAAGTTCCGGCTGCCAGGCAGGTTATTTCTGCAGTTGCCCAGCGTATTTTTGAACCAGATAAATCGCCTCAGGAGTTTGAAGAAATCCTGGATGAAGAGCATGAGCTTGCTGATGTTAATAATTATCAGCAGATTTACGCTGAACCACACGGTATCTTTCTTGTTGTTCTCGATGATGATAAGGTGGTGGGAACTGGCGCGCTCAGACCCTTGGAATTCGAGATCGCCGAATTAAAACGCCTGTGGCTTTTGGAGGTATATCACGGCCAGGGTATTGGTTACAGGGTGGTCATGGAGTTATTTGGATTTGCCCGCCGATATGGCTATAAAAAGATCCGTCTCCAAACCGATTCCATCCAGACGCGCGCTATCGCTTTTTACAGGCGGCTTGGTTTTGTTGAAATCCCTGCCTATCAGCCAAATGAGTACGATGATGTTTCGATGGAAATAATATTGCAGCCTTGAGGAAAGCGAGCTGGAAGGCTCCAATGCAGGTCTTTTGTCAGGTGAGAATATTTTCCAAAACCCGGGGATGTTCACGATCGTTTATACAATAATTTAACAGAAATTATATTTTCCAGGCCAGAATACCGGATAAAATAGATCAAATATTATGACAAAAATAACCATAAAAGTATTTTCAAAAGGCCATGATCTGAACCATTCCGGGGCTGAATTATTTGACCAGGTAGCCCGCGACGCTGTTTCACTGCGCGGGAGGTTTATTTGCGCCCTTTCGGGGGGCGGTACGCCCATGGCGTTATATTCACTATTAGCGCAGTCACCTTACCACGAGTCGCTACCCTGGGAGAATATGTGCTTTTTTTGGGGCGATGAGCGTTGTGTTCCCCCAGCCGATCCGGGCAGCAACTATTACCAGGCCCGGCAGGCCTTGCTGGCGCAGGTGCCAGTTCTCGAAAAGAACATTTTTCGCGCCAGGGGAGAATTATCCCCTCAGTTAGCGGCCGAGGACTATGCCCGGCAGCTAAACTCATGCGCTGATCCCGGTCTCGATTGGCCGCGTTTTGATATGGTCTTGCTTGGGCTTGGCGCTGATGGGCATACGGCCTCTTTATTCCCTGGATCGCAGGAAACACATGGCATTTCAACCGTGGCTGTTACCGCCAATTACCAGGATCGCCCGGCTAATCGTGTCACCCTGACCCCGGACGTTATCAATTCAGCTCGAAATGTGGTTTTTCTTGTGATTGGTGTTGAAAAAGCTGAAGCTCTGGTTGCCACCGTTACAGGTACTCGAGAACCAGTCCGGCTGCCTGCCCAGCGCATCATGCCAGCGGATGCCAGGCTCTGGTGGCTGGTAGATCAGGCGGCTGCCAGCCGCTTGCCCGAAAGTATTGCTGGGATTGAGATTCAGCGCCTTTAGGATTTTTATATTTTTTGTAACTACTCACCGGCGGAGCATTTCGGCCAAAAACATTTTACTTTTGGTATAAAAATGAGACCTAATCGTTTGTTTGCTCCGCAAATGGTGTTTTCG
>CAIWAX010000240.1 GCA_903910795.1 uncultured Anaerolineae bacterium | reverse complement strand
TCATCGCCAACAATTAAGCACCCCGTGAGCAGTTACAAAATAAGAATAAAAAGCACTTCTTAGCGCCCTTTGCGCCTTTGCGGTTCAAAAAGGATTTACCGCCAAGACGCAAAGGGCGGATGACGCGTTTAGATGGGGTGCAGTCCGATGAACTCGAGACCGGTGGTTTCGCCCAGGCCGAGCATCAGGTTCATGCATTGCACGGCTGTGCCGGAAGCGCCCTTCATCAGGTTGTCAATGGCGCACATTGAAACGATGTGACCGGTGCCTTCATCCAGGTCAAAACCGATATCCGCGTAGTTTGAACCCGCCAGGATTTTGGGCTCTGGTACGCGGTAGATGCCGCGCTGTTCTTTGACCACGCGCACAAAGGGGTTTTCGTTCGCCACGGCGCGGTAGGCTTTCCACAGATCCTTCATCGCCACGCCCGGTTTGACTTTGGCATGAGCAGTGGCCAGCACGCCGCGCACCAGATCAACGGCTGTCATGGTCAGGGAGATGTCGGTCAGACCCAGTTCCTGAATCACCTCGGCGGTGTGGCGGTGCCCAAAGGCCGAAAAGGTGCGGATCACGTTGGCGCGCTCGGCATGCAGCGAACCAGAGTTGCCTTCCGCGCCAGACTCGGACGAGCCAACCTTGATCTCCACGATCACGGGGGTCGAAGTTTCGATCAACCCGGCTTTCACCAGCGGCAGGAGCGCCAGGTTGCTGGCGGTGGCGTTGCAGCCCACGCCGCTGACGTAATTGGCGCTGGAAATCTCGACCCGGCGCAGTTCTGGCAGGCCGTATACGAATTTGGAAAGCCAGGTTGGGGCGGCATGCGGTTCGCCGTACCATTTTTCATAATCGGCGGCGCTGCGCAGCCGGAAATCAGCCGATAGATCGATAATCTTGCCAGCCAGGCCGGACAACTGGTCAATGTTGTGCTGAGCCTGCCCGTGTGGTTGGGCCAGGAAAAGCACATCGACAGGCTCCAGTTGGGACGGGTCGCTGAATTTGAGCTGGGTGCGTTTGCGCAGGTTGGGGTGTACCTGGTAGACATATTCTCCCAGGTGGGTGCGTGAGGTGGCTTGTTTGATCTCAACATGGGGGTGGCCCAACAGCAGGCGCAGCAGTTCGCCGCCGCCGTACCCGGAACCGCCGACAATCGATACAGTTGTCATTTCAATCTACTCCTGAGATTAGGCAGCCGCTCTGGCTACTTTGACGACATAAGAGACAATTTCATCGGCGATGTCAATGCCGCTGACCGGCTGGGCGGTATGGAATTCCATAGTGTGATTGATCTCGTTAACCATCATACCGCGTTCAGGGTGTTCGATCAGGTCGACAGCCAACACGCCGCCGCCAACCGCTGCCGCAGCATTCAGGCACAGGGCCTCAATCTCCGGGGTGATCGGGCACAACTCGCCTTCGCCACCGCGCGCTGTGTTGGTGATCCAGTGTTCGGACTTGCGGTAGATGGCGGTCAGCACCCGGTTTCCAACCACGATCGCGCGGATATCACGCCCGGGTTTTCTGATGAATTCCTGGATGTAAAAAACAGAATGTTGCGCCGAGCCCAGCACGGCCTTGTGCTCCAGGACGGCTTCAGCCGCGTCGCGGTCGTTGATCTTGGCCAGCAGGCGGCCCCAGGAGCCCACTACCGGTTTTAGAACCACCGGGTAGCCAAATGATTCGATGGCCTCCAGCGCCGACTCAGTTGAAAAGGCGATCAGGTTGCGCGGCTGGGGCACGTTGGCGCGCGCCAGCATGGCGCTGGTGGTTAGCTTGTCGCCGCAGATCTCGGCTACCATGGCTGTGTTGACCGTGGGGACACCGAAGGCGTTCAGGATGCGCAGCGCGTACAGCCCGCTGTTGAAGCTAATGCTGCGCTCCAGCACGGCGTCAAAGGAGCGCCAGGGCTGCGGGTTTTCCAGATCAAAGGAAATGGCCCGGTCGTCCAACCGCTCATAATCGATTCCGCGTTTTTCCATCGCGGCAAAAATCCACTTTTCTTCAACGCGTACGCGCGAATAAAGCACACCTATCCGGAGTCGTTTCTGCATAGCTTTCTAAGGGGCTATTCGCCCCAGTCTTCCTGTTCCATGGGGGCAATTTCAACCTTGGCGGGATCGAGCGAGGTGATCTCAAGATCCACACCGCAATCCGGGCAGACAATAATTTCACCAACTTCGGCGCTGGCATCCAGGGTGATTTCGGCTTCACATTCAGGGCAGTTTGCAGTTGACATGGCTATTTAAGCTCCTTTTAATACGTTTTTGGCTTGTTGGATTTGAACCCGCACGGCTTGCGGGGCGGTGCCGCCGAGGGCTTTCCGGCGCTTCACTGATTCCAGCGGGTCCAGGACAGTGTAAACATCTGCCTCAAAGGCAGGGTGCAGACTTTGATATTGTTCCAGCGTCAGCCCGTCAAGACCAACGCCCAGTTCCAGAGCTACTCGCACAGCCCGGCCAGCCAGGGCGTGTGTTTCGCGGAAGGGCAGACCTTTATTTACCAGGTAATCCGCCAGATCGGTGGCCATCATATAAGAATCGATGGCGGCGCGCATGCGTTCGGGCCGGGCGCTGATGGTTTGCAGTGCGCCGCTCAAGACCGGCAGCATCATCAAGAGTGTGTCAGCCGCTGCGAAAACCGGGGCCTTGTCTTCCTGCAGATCTTTGTCATAGGAAGACGGCAGACCCTTGAGGGTAGACATCAAACCGGTCAGCAGCCCAAGCAGGCTGCCGGCTTTGGCGCGGGTCAATTCGAAGACATCCGCGTTTTTCTTTTGCGGCATCAGGCTGGAGCCGGTTGAAAGGCATCCGATAGTTCGAAAAAGCCGAATTCTGCGCTGGTGAAAAGGACGATTTGTTCGGCCAGTTTGCTGAGGTGCACGGCGGTCATGCTGGCGCAGAACAGGAATTCAGCCGCGAAATCACGGTCTGAAACAGCGTCCAGACTGTTGGGCGCGGGTGCATCAAAACCAAGTGCATCGGCCAGGGCAATCCGGTCAACATCCACGGGGGTGCCGGCCAGCGCGCCGCTGCCCAGGGGCAGGCTGGAAACGCGTTTGACGAGGCTCTGAAGGCGTTGCTTGTCCCTTTCCAGGGGCCAGAAGTGGCTCAGCCACCAATGTGCCAGCAGGATGGGTTGGGCGCGCTGCAAGTGTGTATAACCGGGCATCAGGGTTTCCCCGGCCAGCTCAGCCCGTTCCACCAATACGTTTTGTAAATCAGTGATCACGCTGCGGACATCCGGCAGAGTCGCCAGCATCCACAGGCGAAAATCAGTGGCGACCTGATCGTTGCGGCTGCGACCAGTGTGCAGTTTCCCGGCTGGCGCGCCAATTAATTCAGCCAGGCGGCGTTCAACGGCAGTGTGGATATCCTCATCGGACGGGGCAAAGACAAAACTGCCCTCTATGAATTCCTGGCGGATAGCCTTCAGGCTGGTAATGATACGGGTATGTTCATCCGGGCTCAGGATGCCTGAACCCAGAATGGCATCGGCCCAGGCCAGGCTGCCGTCCACATCCTGAACAGCCATGCGTTGATCGATCGGCAGAGAAGTGTTGAGCGCCCAGGCGTTTTGATCCAGTTTGCCGCTGAAGCGGCCGCCCCATAAAGTCATTGTTTAGTCTCGTTTGAAGCGGCTGTAATCCGGTTTGGCAATTTCCAGCCCGGAGACAGGCAGACCGTTTAGCGCGCGGACTTTCATGCTCAACCCAAACAGGCGGATGAAGCCTTCAGCGTGGCTCTGATCGTAAACATCTTCTTCGCCAAAGGTGGCGAAGTCTTCACGGTACAGGCTGAAGGGCGATTTGCGCCCGGCCGTGATGATATTGCCCTTGTAGAGCTTCAGACGCACTGTACCGGTCACCGGGCCCTGGGTGGCGAGCACAAAGGCGTCAATCGCTTCGCGCAGAGGCGTGAACCACAGACCGTTGTACACCAGCTCGGTGTATTTGACGGCTACCATTTCCTTGAAGTGACAGGTTTCGCGGTCAAGCACCAGCGATTCGAGTTCGCGGTGGGCGTAGAGCAGGATGGTGCCGCCGGGGGTTTCGTAGACGCCGTGCGACTTCATGCCGACCAGGCGGTTTTCCACCAGGTCAACGCGCCCGATACCGTGCACGCCGCCGATGGCGTTCAATCGTTCCACGATTTTGGCGGGGGAGAGTTTTTCGCCGTTGACCGAAACCGGGTTGCCGGTTTCAAATTCGATCTCAACATATTGAGGCTCGTCCGGGGCGTTTTCGGGGGAGGTGCTCATCTGGAACATGGCTTCTTCGGGTTCGTTCCAGGGGTCTTCCAGCAGGCCGCCTTCGTGTGAGAGGTGCCAGATGTTTGAGTCGCGGCTGTAGATGGATTTGACGGTGGCGGTTACGGGGATGTTGTGCTTGGCGGCGTAGGCGATGGCATCTTCGCGTGAGCGGATATCCCATTCGCGCCAGGGGGCGATGATCTTCAGGCGCGGGTCAAGCGCCATGACTGTCAATTCAAAGCGCACCTGGTCGTTGCCTTTGCCGGTTGCGCCGTGCGCAATGGCATCTGCGCCCACTTCGTGCGCCACATCCACCATGTGTTTGGCGATCAGCGGGCGTGCTACAGAGGTGCCGAGCAGGTATTTGTGTTCGTAAACTGCCCCGGCCTTGAGCATTGGGAACAGGTAATCTGCGGCGAACTCTTCGCGCATGTCATGCACAATTAACTGGGACGCGCCACTGTCGATGGCCTTTTTTTCGAGTTTGGTCAGATCTTCATCACCCTGGCCCACGTTGGCGCAGAAGCAAACCACTTCGCAGCCGTAATTTTCCTTGAGCCACGGCACGATTACTGACGTATCCAGTCCGCCGGAGTAGGCCAGGACAACTTTTTTAACTTGCGGTTTTTGTTTGGTAATCATAATTTCTCCAGGTTGAAAGTATTGAAAAAAAAAGCGACCGTCCTTGGAAGGAGGGCCGCTTTGTTGGATCACGTCAGTGCGTTATCGCATTCCGTTCGCCATTATAGCAAAAAATCCCGACCTTCTGAAAGGGAATTGGGGTGAGGATGACGGGTACGCGGAAATGACTTTATGCACAGCATATTGTGCGGTATTCTACCACCTGCACAACATGTGTCAATGCCAAACCGCGAATTCGCCCGAAAAATCCGTAATCTGTACCGGTCTCGCTTATCCTCTGGCTTGCGCCAATACGTATTCAATCATCAACGCCGGAATGTTAACACCGGTCGTGGTGATACTGTTGCGGAATTCCATGGTGTGATTGACTTCGTTAATGGTCAGACCGTTTTCCGTTTCAAAGACATCGATCGCCAATAATCCGCCGCCCATGGCGCGCGCCGTCCGGCGACACAGGTCACTTAGTTCAGGTGTCAGCGGGCAGTTGGAAGCGACCCCGCCGCGGGCCGTGTTGGTGATCCAATTTGGGGAGGTGCGGTAAATTGCGCCAATGGGTTCTTCGCCCACTACAAAGGCGCGGATGTCCCGGCCAGGCTTGTTGACGTATTCCTGGATGTAAAAGATCTGGTGGTTTACGCCCAACGAGGATTTGTGCTCAATGAAAGATTCGGCTGCGTGGCGATCATCGACCTTGGCCAGCAGGCGTCCCCACGAGCCCACCACGGGTTTGAGCACGCACGGAAAGCCGAGGGCATCCACTGCTTGCAGGGCGGCTTCTTCGTCAAAGGCCATCAGCACGCGCGGGGTGGGGATGCCCTCGCGCACCAGTATCTGGCTGGTGACATACTTGTCGCCGCAGCGTTCGGCCACTTGCGAGGAATTTACCACCCTGACGCCGTTGGCTTCGTAAATTTTGGAGATGTACAGCCCGCGCGAATAGGAAATGGAGCGCTCAAATAACACATCCACTGGTTCGTTGATGTGGGCAATGTCAAAATACTGGTCGCCATCATTGATCTTGACGGTTTCCACATCCTTGTGTTTTTCCAGCTCATCGAGCAGGAATTTTTCCTCAACCCGCAGACGGGTGTATAAAAAGCCAACTTTCAGCATGGGTTCTGCTCCTGTATTTCATTTAGTTTTTCGTGGTTAAGCTATTCGCTTATACTTCCCAGCGTTTCGATCACTTGATCCGTCATTTGCTTGGTCGAAAGTGTGCCGCCCAGGTCGGGAGTGACCTGACCGGAAGCGATGCAGGCCTCAACGGCGCCGCGCAGGCGCAGGGCCTGCGCCTTTTCGCCGATGTGTTCCAGCAGCATGGCCGCCGCCAGG
>CAIWAX010000239.1 GCA_903910795.1 uncultured Anaerolineae bacterium | reverse complement strand
GCACCGCGACCAATGAGCATCGAAAGTAACTTATTGGCATGATCGCCATCCTGCATGCGTGCCCAGAAATTGGCTTTCCAGGCCATCGACCATCCCGTTGAGGCATCTCCGCGACGTTCAAGTGACAACCTTGCCCCTTTGAACAACTCCGGAGTCTGAGGATTAATGGCTGTTCCGGGATACAATCCCCACAAATGTGCAGAGTGACGATGATGAGGATCTGTCTCTGTGAAATCTTCCTGCCACTCCATGATTCGTCCTTCCTTATTCACCTGGGTTGGCTTAAGCCTATTTCTGCTTACATCGAGACTTTGAGCAAATTGATCGTCGATACCCAGAATACGTGCAGCATCTGCTGTGCGGGCAAACAGGTCGCGGATGATTTCAAGGTCAAAGGTTGAGCCGATACAGAAGGAGGTTTTTTTAACTTTTCCATCGGTGTCGGTATAACTGTAACCATTTTCGGGGGAGTTGGATGGGGCGGTCACAAGTAATTTGGTCTTTGGGTCCTCCACAAGAATTGCCTGGCAAAATTCACTGGCTCCGCGCATTAACGGATAATATTTCTTTAGAAACTCTTTATCCAATGTAAAATCATAATGGGTTGCGATGTGTTGTGATAACCATGCGCCGCAGGTTGGACCAACGCAGGCGCCCAGGTTGCTTGGCGCCGTTTCAAACCAGGGATTCTGGGTGTGATTGGCCATCCAGCCCGGTGCGTTGTAATAAGCCTTGGCAGTCTTAGCGCCCTCTTTGGCAACACCTTCAATAAAGCGCATCAGAGGCATGTGGCAATCCGACAAATTGGCTGCTTCAGCCGGCCAGTAATTCATCTGCAGATTGATGTTACTATGAAAATCACCACGCCATGGAGTATTGTATTCCTCGGCCCAGATACCCTGCAGATTAGTAGGAAGCTGCGAGTCGGAACGTGAACCGGAAACCATCAGGTGGCGGCCGAACTGAAAGTAGAGGGCGGCAAGCGCAGGATCAGGAGTGGTCTGTGCCTGTGCAACCCGCTCAGGAGTGGGCAATTTAGAGTTTGGTCCTTGGGGAAGTGTGATCGTGCAACGGTTCATGAGGGAGGCGTGGTCTGCTGTTGCTTCGCTCAAAATGTCGGCAAAAGGTTTCGCCAGCGCATTAGCAACCCGCTGTTTGGCCAGCATAACATATCCTTTGTTGAAAAGGTCGGTTCCTGCTGACACGATCAGTGTTGCTTCATCGGCACCGGTTACTGAATAACCCGATTCTGTAATGGTTATTTTACCACCTTTAACGGTCACTCCCAGAATGGCCAGGTAACGAACCCCTTCGGCGGTTACACCGGCAGGTTTCACAAATGGAAGTTGACCCTCCATCAACAGCAAATTACCATCGGCTCTGACGGCTGCACATTCCTTGCGGGATAATGTCGTGGTAAAGGTGAGTGAACCAGGCTTGTCACCTTTGACATGTAATGCGATCACTTCGTCCGGTTTAGAAACAACCAGGTCACGGGTGAAACGGACACCATTTTGGATAAATTCGGTATGAGCCACTCCACGCATCAGGTTTAGATCGCGCCGGTAGCCTGAAAAAACAGGTTCTGAAGTTGTTTCAGATTTTGCAGGGGCAAACTGGAGGGTCAGATCACCCAGCGTCTGGTAAGATCCAAACTGATCCTTGTTACCCCAACCGGCGATGCCCTCTGCATAACCAAAATTCTTCTCCATCTCACTTTCAGCAGCGCCGATATTGCCTGCGAAAAGATTCTTGCGCACGCTTGGGAGACATTTGTATGCATCGTAACGGTTGCCATCATAAGGTCCGCCTGACCATACGGAGGACTCATTGAGCACAATACGTTCCTTGTTAATTCCTCCAAAATCCATGGCACCAAGCCGTCCGTTACCAAGGACACTGGATTGGTGGAATGTTTTGGCGGGCTGGATAAACCATACGCTCATGGGCTCTGCCGGAGGGGAGACCATATCGGTCTGTTTCGGATCATTGTCCTTATTTTGCGGCCGTGCCATAGCTGG
>CAIWAX010000238.1 GCA_903910795.1 uncultured Anaerolineae bacterium | reverse complement strand
GTAACCGGTACCCGGTCGGGCTCTTTGTGGTTCAAACAAGCGCTAACTCGTAAACGGGGAGTCATTGTTTCTGTCATATTGTCCTTATGAACACTCACTTTAGTGAAT
Source organism: uncultured Anaerolineae bacterium (assembly GCA_903910795.1). Classification (GTDB taxonomy): domain Bacteria; phylum Chloroflexota; class Anaerolineae; order Anaerolineales; family Villigracilaceae; genus UBA5195. The sequence continues at coordinate 9,649 of CAIWAX010000238.1, read as the reverse complement.
AGTTACTCACGTAATTGAGTGTAACTATTTTGAATTTGAAAGTCAATAACCAATTTTGAAAATTAAGCCAAAAAAGGGTCAATGATCATTTTGACCACTTCACCATTGATCATTTTTCGCAAAGCATATTCAACCTGTTCGAGCGGTAGCACCCCGGAAAGTAAGGGGTCAACATTGATGGCGCTTGAAGTAATCAGGTCAAATGCCTCTCTGGCTTCCTGGGCGTTGCCGCCATGAATGCCAATTAATTTAATTTCGCCATAATGGATGCGGCCGGCATCGAGCTCGATCTTTGTGCCGCCGGGTAATCCGCCAAACCACAACACCCGGCCACCTTTGCGGACCGAGTCAACGGCTGCTTCCCAGGCCAATTTATTCCCGGCGCATTCAATCACCACGTCTGCCCCGTATCCGCCGGTCAAAGCCTGGATCGACGAAACGACATCCTGGTTATTTGAGTTGATCGTTTCTGAGGCGCCCAACTGCCTGGAAATTTCAAGCCGCTTTTCGCTGTGGCCAACGCAAATAATCTTGGAGGCGCCTGCCAGCCTGGCGAGTTGTTGGTGCATCAGGCTGATGGGCCCACCTGCGCCAATAATGGCAACTGTTTCACCTGGTTGGATGGCAATTAATTTCTGTCCATGCACAACTGTCACCAGGGGCTCCAGCACGGCAGCCTGGGCGTAGGAAACATGCGCGGGTATTTCAAATGTGTTCAGGCGCACGATGGAGGCTGGGATAATGTTGTATTCAGCGAAAGCCCCAAAGTTATAAACCAGGTTCTCACACAGGTTGCCCTGGCCTTTCTTGCAAAAAAAACATTCCCCACATTCTGCAAATACATTACTGGTGACACGCATTCCGGGCTTGAAATTTTTGACGCCCTTGCCGACCTCGACGATATCACCGCCGAATTCGTGCCCAAAGATAAAGGGCGGCGGAAATTTAGGGTGTCCCCGCCGAAAAGTTTTCACATCCGTTCCACAGGTCGTGGCCGCCCGTACACACACCAATAATTCCCCTTCCTTTGGCGCTGGGATGGGTACCTGCCTCAGTTGAATTTGTTCCGGGCCAAGGTAGAAGACAGCGCGCATATCAGTTGCCATAAAATATCTCCTTTGAATTGAAACCTTTTTGGTTAGCCGGTTTGATGAAAACCAACCGGGTCTGCTTGCAGGATGTCTGCAGCCCTGGATCTTTTGACCTGAAATTTTGAGTAACCTGCTGGAATTAAGAGAGTTGACTTTATGCGAATAACTCATTACAATATTCACATAATTGACATTATACTCACATTAGTGAAAAAAGGAGTAACGAAATTATGCCCAAGATTCAACTCGCTTTGGATACTCTTGATTTTGACCATGCCTTACATCTGGCTTCCCTGGCGGCTCCTTTTGTTGACATTATTGAAGCAGGGACGCCCCTGATCAAATCTGTGGGCATCAGTATCGTTACAAGACTTAAAGCTGCCCACCCGGATAAAATAATTCTTGCAGATCTTAAATCAAGTGACGTGGGGGCTTATGAGGCTGAAATGGCTTTCAAGGCTGGCGCGGATATCGTCACCACCCAGGGCATCACTACCCTGGCCACTATTACCGAGGTTCAGCGCGAAGCTGATGTCTGGCACCGGCGGGCCGAAGTGGATATGACGGGTGTGAGTGATCCGTTAAAGCGTGCCCGCGAAGTGCAAAAAGTGGGTGTCGGGTTGGTTCTTTACCACCGTAGTATTGATGAAGAAACCACCGAGGGCGCCTTGTGGGATGCCCAGGCGGTGAAAATAGTTACCGAAATGTGTGGGTTGGGGTTGGATGTTGCCATTGCGGGAGGGGTTAGCGCGCATGTTCTACCGCTGCTGGCGGCAGTGCCGCTGTATGGTATTGTGGTTGGGCGTGGAATTACCGCCCAAAAAGACCCAGCCCGCGCGGCAGCGGAAATCGCCGACCTGGTCAAGGAAATCTGGAAGGCTTGAGCTATGGTCCAAATCAGCGCTTCTTTGTTAGCCGCTGATTATGCCAATCTCGGCCTGGAAGTCGCAAGAGCGGAACGTGCCGGAGTGGATTCATTCCATTTTGATATGATGGATGGTCATTACGCGCCTAATATTGCCCTGGCCCCCCAGCACCTTGTCTCTCTCAGACGCCATACCCGCCTGCAATTTATTGTCCATCTCGAACTCTCCAACCCGGAGGAGGTGCTCAATCACTTTGCCCCGCTCGAGGCCGATGCAATTGTCGTCATGTGGGATACGCTCACAGACCCTTTGCAGATTTTCGCGGCCATCCGCGCCCAGGGTAAAGCGGTCGGGCTGAGTCTCAACCCACAAGACTCCCTGGCCGCAGCCTGCTATCTTTTCCCGCTCATTGATATTTTAATTATTTTAGGTGTCCAGCCGGGATTTGGCGGGCAGCCGATGCACCCTGGTACCGTCGAGAAAATAGCAGAAGCGGTCAAGCTCATTAAATCCATGGGCCTGAGCATACCCATCCAGGTGGATGGCGGTGTCAATCAAGCCAATGCTCCTGACTTGATCCGTGGCGGCGCAGATATTTTGATCATCGGCACAGCCCTGTTCCAGGCCCGGGATATTCGTTGTTTTGTGAAAGATATCAAGGGTTTTGCTGTAGAGTGATATCCCCGCTCACGGTGCGTACATCCAGCTTGCCAGCGCCTGTGCCGATGATCCCTTTGCAAATACGTGTTGTCGAAGTAAGGTCTGGCAGCATGCAGATGGTGTTGCCGCTGGTGGAGCTGATTTGGACGGTCAGGTTGGAGCCTGGTAAAAGCCCAATCTGTACCGGTGCATGGTCGGTTTCCAGGTGGATTACATCCTGGGCGTCAACCCGGCCCTTGAATATGATCGCACCCATGATTGTGGATGAATCGATAATGCCTTTCAGGTTTTCCAGGGTAAAGGTGCCGTAATTGCCGAGGATCGACATTTCGCCGCTGCTATCGGACAGGGAAATATCGCCACGATTTGATTTCAGGTTGGCGTTCCCGCTAAAATTCTTTATCGTAATTTTGCCGGAGATGGCAGTAATTTCCAGGTCGCCCTTGTAAGTATCCATGTTGATCGTAGCATCATACGAGTTGATCTTGAGCGTCTGCCCAAAGGGTATTTTGAGTGACAATCGTGGTGGGGCGCCTCTGGAAAGTGAAAATAAACCAGGATTGTAATTTGAAGTTATATGGATTTCACTTGCGAGCTGGTCAATTTGAAAGGCCGGCTTCTCGCTCGCATCCGTTGCCGCACTTATTTCAAGCGCAGTGCCTGCACCAGGGGAGATTTCCACATCTCCCGAATTAATTTGAACCACAATACCTTTTTTCCCGGTTAAATCGATGGTCTGGTCCAGCACTTGGTTAACTGGGCCTGCGTTGGTCATGCAAGCCGCCAATAAAAAGCACCAAACCAGGCTTCCAATCAGGTTGAACTTTTTCATAGAGAAAAATGTTCTGTGTTGCATTGCTCAAATATACCACTGTGTAAAATCTCTTTGCCCTTTATAAAATACACCGGAAGTCGTGATGGATTTTTGAATGGAGAAGCAGAATGGATGATCAGCATATTGAGTTACTTGCCCAGGTGGCCAGTTTCTATTTTGAACAAAATCTGAAGCAAGACGAAATTGCTGCCCGGATCGGTTATTCACGTTCAATGGTTTCACGTTTTCTGGCTGAAGCTTATGAAAAAGGTGTTGTTGAAGTCCGCATCAATTACCCACTCCTGCGCTGTCTTGATCTGGAGGAGGCGCTTCAGCAGGCGCTCAACCTCCGTATTGTCCGGGTGCTTTCACGCGGGAGTTTGGGCCAGAATCAGATGTTGCGGAAATTAGGTTCAATGGCAGCGCGCCTGGTTGAAGAATTGGTCAGCCAGGGTTCAAAAAAGATCGGGGTGGCCTGGGGAACAGCTTTGTGGGAAATGATCTCCGCCCTGCGAAAATCAAACTTTTTGGATACCCGCGTTTACCAGGTAATCGGCTCTTCGGGTTCCGTTAACCCTGAAATTGACGGCCCCAATCTGGCTCGTCACCTGGCTGAGGCCCTGGGCGGTCAATACTTTACCATTCCGGCACCTTTAATTGTGGATAATCCAACCACGCGTGAAGCGCTGATGCGCGATCCAACTGTGGCGCGCATCATGCAAGAAACCGGCAATATCGATCTCGCTCTGGTCGGCATCGGGGCCATCGATCCAGACACATCCATCTGGATCCAATCCGGGTATCTCACCCAGGAGCAGGTAGCTTCGTTGGCGGCGCAGGGCGCCGTTGGGGAAGTTTGTGGGATCATTTTTGATCGTATGGGAAATTTGCAGGATAACCCCATCCAAAATCGAGTGGTGGGAATTGTGTACGATGACTTGAAGCGTATTCCCCTCAAACTCGGTATTTCGGCAGGTGGGATGAAAACCCTGCCCATCCTGGGTGCCTGTCGGGCAGGCTTGATCAACTGCCTGGTGACTGATGAATGTGCTGCGCTGGGTATTTTGGAGGCCTTCCGGGAAGATTGGAAGTAGTGGATGATAATTCTCCGTTTATGCACATTGGTGAATTGCATTCACGAATGCTAGTAAAGTTTCCTGGTTTATTGTAAAATCGTCTAAGTTATTTTTAATATTGCATGGAGGTTATCTTGGTTAATTCGCAAGCTGAAGGTTTGATAGGTGGTGTTTTCACCAGGGAAAAAGCTCTGGATTTGATCGATACCATGTTATTGGTGCGTTCTTTTGAAGAAAACGCTGAAGAGATGTTTTCACTGGGGAAAGTCCATGGCACCATGCACTTATCCATCGGACAGGAAGGCGTGGCAGTTGGCACGGCCAGCGCGCTACGCCCACGACATGATTACCTGCTCAATGTGCACCGTGGTCATGGGCACTTCCTGGCCTGGGGTGGGGATGTGAATCGCATGATGGCTGAGTTTACTGGCAAAGAGACCGGTTATTGCCGGGGGCGCGGCGGCTCCATGCACATTGCAGACGTGGAGGCCAATAACCTTGGCGCGCAGGGCATCGTTGGCGGAAATATGCCAATTTCGGTGGGGGTGGGCTTGAGTATAAAGGCTCATCAGACCGACCAGGTGGCTCTGTGTATTTTTGGCGATGGGGCTTCCAACGAAGGGGCCTTCCATGAATCATTAAACATGGCTTCCATCTGGAAATTGCCGGTGATCTATTTGTGCGAGAATAACGCGTATGGCATGTCCATGTCCATCAAGAAGGCCATCAATGTTCCGCATATCAGCGATCGAGCCAGCGCTTATGGGATTCCTGGTGTGACTGTCGATGGGAATGACGTTGTTGAGGTGTATAAGGCCATGAAACTGGCCGAGGAATACACGCGCAGTGGCAACGGCCCTTACCTGGTGGAAGCTGAAACCTACCGTTGGAAAGGACATTCCAAGTCTGACAAGCAGGCTTATCGCACTCGCGACGAGGTCAAAGAGTGGATGTCGAAGGAACCCATTCAGCGCTTTGCAAAAGTGATTGGCATGGGCGAAGAAGAAGTGGAACAACGCCGCCTGACGGCCCGTGAAAAGATCAAGAAGGCAGTTGAATTTGCAGAATCCAGCCCTGAACCTGCTGTGAAGGACATCCTGGAGGGTGTATATGCGTGAAATTACCTATGTTGAGGCTTTGCGGGAAGCGATTCGCATGGCCATGGAAAAAGACCCTTCAGTTTTTGTTATCGGTGAAGATATTGGAGTTTATGGCGGTGCCTTTGGCGTGACCGCCGGACTGATTGACCAATTTGGAAAAGATCGGATTATTGATACTCCCATCTCTGAGGCCGGTATTGCCGGAGCCTGCGTGGGTGCGGCCCTGACGGGTATGCGCCCGATTGGTGAAATGCAGTTCAGCGATTTTGTTGTTCTTGCCATGGAACAGTTGACCCTGCAGGCGGCGAAAGTGCGCTTCATGTTTGGAGGCAAGGCTACGGTTCCCATGGTCATGCGCCTGGCAGGTGGTTCTGGAACCGGTGCCGCGGCTCAGCATTCGGAAAGTCTCGAAGCCTGGTTTGTGCATGTGCCTGGTCTGAAAGTTGTCATGCCATCTTCGCCTGCAGAAGCCAAGGGTTTGTTGTTGGCCTCCATCTATGACGATAATCCGGTCTTGTTTTTTGAGCATAAATTACTTTACAAAACGAAAGGCCCAGTACCAGAGGAATGGTATACCACGCCTCTGGGCAAATCGAAAGTTGTCAGGGAAGGCAAACACCTGACCGTAGTCGCCACCTCCATAGAAGTCGTCCGGGCGCAACAGGCCGCTGAAATCTTGTCCAAAGAGGGTATTGAACTTGAAATCATCGATCCGCGTACCCTGCGACCGCTGGATATGGAGCCAATTGTCAATTCGGTGATGAAAACAGGCAAGGTTCTGATCGTTCACGAAGCTGTCAAAATGGGCGGTTTCGGCGGGGAAGTCGCGGCCCAGATTGCTGAATCCCGGGCCTTCGGGTACCTGGATGCCCCCATCCGCCGCCTGGCAGGCCTGGACATGCCCATCCCTTACAATCGGAACCTGGAAGCTCATGCCGTTCCACAAGTGGAAAATATTGTTGACGAAGCCCGTAATCTGGTCAAGGGCGTTTACTAGGAGACTAATTTGAAAGAAGTCATCATGCCAAAATTTGGATTCACCCAGGAAGAAGGCGAAATCCTGGAGTGGATCGTCAAAGAAGGTGATCGGGTCGAACAGGGAGACCCGCTCGCATTGGTTTCCACTGATAAGGTTAGCATGGAAGTGGAGGCGCCTGAATCCGGCATCGTGGCTGGAATTCAATACAAGCAGGGTGATATTGTGCCGGTGACGAAGATTATTGCCTACCTGCTCAAACCCGGCGAAAGCCTGTCTTCCATATCCGCCAGCGGCCCGGGGGCTTTCCCTGCCCCAGGCACAAATCAGTCTGCATCCGCGCCGGCCCAGGTTATCCCTCCGAATCCGGTCGGGGTTCCTGCTGTGGTTCTGACACCAGTAGCTGCCCGGATGGTCAAGGATCTTGGAATTTCCCCAGTTTCCATTCAAGGCTCTGGCCCTGGTGGGCGCATTACCCGCGAAGATATTGAACGTTATTCGGCCAAAACCAACCTGCTGGCCGGGGACAGGGTGAACGCCACCCCAGCCGCCAGGCGGGTGGCGCAGGAAAACAAGGTCGAGCTTAACCATTTGATCGGGTCCGGCCCCGAAGGCAGGCTCCAGGAAGCTGATGTAGTTGCATTCCTGGAGACCCGCCCGGCCAGTAATCCTGTGCCCGTTAACCCTGCTCCGGTCGCGCCAGCCAAAACCATCCGCACCATTCCCTTTACCGGGATGCGAAAAACCATCGCCCTCAATATGGCCCGTTCATCGCAGACAATTCCAGCCATTCAACTCGAAATTGATGTTGACATGGAAGCTGCTCTGGCATTGCATGCCCGGGCGAAGAAAAGAGCGGGTGATAAAAAAGTATCCTTGACTGCTTTGATTGTAAAAGTGGTGGCATGGGCCCTCTCCCGCAATCCAATGTTGAATTCACAGTTGGGCGAAAATGAGATCCTGCTCCTGCCGGATATTAACGTTGGCGTGGCAGTGGCGATTGAGAACGGTTTGATTGTGCCAGTTATCCAGCATGCCGACCAAAAGGGAATTCTTAAATTGGCGGAAGAGATTAACGAAGTCAGTGACAGGGCGCGTCAGAATAGACTGCGCGGAGCAGACCTGGATGGCGCAACCTTTACAATTTCAAACCTGGGTATGTATGGGATTGATCGTTTTACCGCGATTATCAACCCACCGCAGGTCGGAATCCTGGCAGTCAGTGCAGTCAAAAAGCAATTTGTTGCTAACGAATCGGGCGAACCAGTGTTTCATTCTATAATGAACATGCGTTTGTCCACTGATCACCGGGTCGTGGATGGGGCTGAAGCTGCGCGTTTCCTGGCCGATCTTCGAAAAGGAATGGAATGTCCCGAGGAGATAATCTTGTGACCTCCAAATTACTTAATTTCCTGGTTCCAGAGGCGATTATGCTTGGGTTGAATGCCAGCAGTGCTGCTGATGTTATTCAAAACCTGAGCGATAGGCTGCTGTTGGCCGGATATGTGCGCGACACTTTTGCCGCCGCAGCTCTGGCGCGAGAACAAGAGATACCAACCGGCCTGCCATTGAGCGGAAATATAAATGCGGCCATCCCCCACACCGATATTGAGCATGTCATCAAACCCGGTGTTGGCATGGCAACCCTGACCGAACCAGTCGTATTCCACAATATGATCTCTCCTGAAGAGAATGTGGATGTGCGTCTGGTTTTTATTTTGGCACTTGAACAACCAAAATCGCAAATTGAAATGTTGCAGGAGGTTGCCAGCGTATTACAAAACCCAGAACTTGTCACAAGTTTGATGAATGCTCATAACCTTGCTGAGGTTAGTGAAGCATTAAATAGTTTGTAACCACCATCGATTCACAGCACCTCTTAATTGCCGGATTTTCACGATCATCAACAGGAGAGAAACTATGGCACAACCGAAACGTATTCTGGTAGCTTGCGGCACAGCAATTGCCACTTCCACCGTCGTGGCAAGGGCTATTGAAGAAGCACTCCAGGCGCGGGGAATACCAGTCACAACTCGCCAATGCAAGGCTACTGAAGTCGCCAGCCTTGTCCAGGGGATGGATCTGGTGGTAACCACCACCCCAGTACCGAGCAACCTAGGGTTACCTGTGATCCAAACCCTGGCTTTTTTGACCGGGATTGGAAGGGAGGCAGTTATCGAACAGATAATTAAAGCCCTAAACCTTTAAGAAAAAGTTGCAACGTTCTATCAAATCATATTCCAATATATATAATCAAAGGAGTAAGGAACGATGGATGCATTTCTGCAAGGTCTAAAAGCGGTTATCGATGCTTTGGGCGCAACCGTCTTATTGCCAATCATGATCTTCATTTTTGCCGTGATCATGGGCGCAAAAGCGGGCCGCGCGTTTCGGGCGGCTGTTACCATTGGCATCGCCTTCATAGGCATTAACCTGGTCATTGGCCTGATGTGGGGCAACCTGTCCAATGTCGGTCAGGCCATGGTGACAAACACTGGTTTGAAGCTGGATGTAATGGATGTGGGCTGGCCTTCAGCCGCATCAATTGCATTTGGCAGTTCTGTGGGACTGTGGGTTATCCCGGTCGCCCTACTTGTAAACGTTGTTCTCCTGGTACTCAACCTGACCAAGACCCTCAACATTGACTTGTGGAACTACTGGCACTTCGCCTTCATCGGTTCCATGGTTGTGGTCGTTACGAACAATTTGGCTTATGGAATTTTGGCCGCCGCGATTGCTGCAGCGTTGGCGCTCTTCCTGGCCGACTGGACTGCCAAGGCTGTCCAGTCCTTCTATGGCACCCCGGGCATTTCCTTTCCTCACCTGACAACCGCACCTGGCGTCCCCTTTGCGATCCTCACCAACTGGATTGTCGATCGTATCCCTGGTTTGAACAAGATGGAAGCTGATCCCGAAACCATCCGCAAGCGATTTGGCGTGTGGGGCGAACCTGTCATCCTCGGTCTGGTAATTGGTCTGCTGCTTGGCATCATTGCTTTCTATAATGCTGGAGATGTCACAACTGTACTTACCAAGGTTCTGGGTACCGCCATGAACCTGGCTGCG
>CAIWAX010000237.1 GCA_903910795.1 uncultured Anaerolineae bacterium | reverse complement strand
GCCATCAGCGCGGCGCGAGCAATATCCTGTACCTGTTTGATATTCAGGATGTGATTAGTGCGGTGGTCGGTCAGTTTTTCCAGCGCCGCCCGCAGCCGGGTGTTTTCGGCGGTCACTCGGGCTACGGTATCCGTTTCGTCTTGCAGCGCTTCGTAAATCCGGTCATGTTCGGCGTTCAGCCGCTCGACTTCTGCGCGGAGGGCGATATTCTCTCGCTCGTAACTTTTGATAAGTTCAGATCCTGCTCTATCTTGTCGATAAACCTGTTGACATATCCATATACCCGTTAGCCCAAAGGCTAAAATCCAAAAGGCAAAACCACCCAGGCACAGGTATTCAAAACCATTCATTCTTCCCCCCTTGTTTTTGGAATAACATACATTCGGATATGATGAGCAACCGTTGCCCGTGCCCACTTGCGCTGGCCTCCCATCGTTCGCCAGACAGCGGTAGGCCCAAGACCGGCCAACGTTGCCCGCAGCATCCAGTCTTCGGCGCGGTCTGAAAACTGTAATTTCGTGGTGCTGCCCTTTCCCTTGTAGAAGACTGTTTTCAATAAGTCGGATTTTCTGACGTACCAATCCGACCATGTCCGACCATCATCACTGGCCCGCCCGCCACGGGAAAACTTCGGCTGTACGGCTGGCAAAGTTCCGCGCTTCGCAAGCCGGGCGATGTTGTTGACGGTAATGCCTTCTACAATTTCTGCCGCTTCCGGGGATGAGAGCCATTCATCATTCCAGCGTTGCTGGCGCAGTTCGCACAGCCGGCGCAGGTGAGGATCTGTGATCTTCCTCCACGAAATATATATCCAGTTATCCGGGTTCACGACCCACGCTGTCAGGTCGCTGCGCAGGATCAACCGGATATATCTTCCGCCAGCCATAACCCTGTTCTTGATCAAGCCAACCTTGCACCAGTGCATTACCGGGTGAACACTGCTCAGACCAAGAATGTGTGACACCTGGTTGGCTGTGTAATAAGCTGGATTATGGGAGGGAGATGGTAAATCCAGGTCACGTTCCCATCGCAGGTGGATGGCATTAGTAGACCGACCCAGGTATTCCGCCATCTGCTCCTCGGTCAGGATGCCAAGATTTTGCCGAAGGAAATCATCTTCATACGTGTTCCAGCGAGCGGCCTTTTGGGATGGGTTGTAATTGATCGTCACGGCAGTCAGCGTGGACACTGGTACACCGAACCGGCTGGAAACAAGCAGGGGGTTTGCTCCGTTTTCTACTTCTGCCTGTGCAACAAAAATTGAGTAATCAAACATGGGCCTCCTGCATGATGCGTCTCAGAAACTCAACCAGCGTACAGCTATCGCAGTTTTGCGCACTGGCCTGGGATCGCAGGGCACAGGCGTCGCAGGTGTTGCGGGCGCTCTTGACCAGCGCGCCCCAGGGCGGAAGTCTGCCGGCGAGTTCGAACACGTCCCACGCCGTTCGGGGTTGAGTTGTGTCAATTTTGGCCGCCGCCAGGGTCAGCGCGGGGATGCCTTTGATTGGCTTTTCGATGACATGCTCCCCGGCCTTTTCAATGGCCTTCAGACATGTGTTGACGCGCAGCTTGTGTTTCCCGAGTTCAAGGGAGAGCGGTATACGGACTTCGGGGGGTAACTTGATAAGAGCATCCACCACTTTCACATTATGGGGGATGTTGCCATTCGCCATTTCGGCCCGCACCTCTGGCTCAAGCGAGTAAACCTTTATAGCCAATACCACATGGTTTTCAGACTCGCCCACGATACGGCTGATTTGGCGGCTTGACATACCGTGGTCATCCCGGAGCAGTGTGTAGGCTTTGCCCTTCTCCACGATGTTCATGTCGGCCCGCTGAATATTTTCAACCAGTGCGTCTGTCAGGCGGCCTTTGCTGTCGTTATTTGGCCGGACAATCGCTTCAATGGTTTCCAGGCCAAGCAGCTGGTGAGCGCGGTAGCGGCGCTCACCAGCGATGATGATATAGCGACCGGTGTCGCCATCTGGTTCGATCAGGATGGGTTGCAGCATCCCGCGCTCTTGAATGCTGGCGGCAAGATTTGCCAGAGCATCCTGGTCAAAATCCTCACGGGGTTGGTTCGGATTTGGGCTGATAAGATGGAGCGGGAAAACAGACATGCGTTAACTCCTAAAAAATGGCGAAACCGCCAACGAACCCAAGAGCGACACCGATCAAAAGTGCAATCAGGGCAAGAATAATAAGACCGCCTAAACCTTCCATTTCTGCTCCTTTATTGGTTGATAGTCTGCTGGCACTCAAAGCACCGGCAGGTAGCTGCTGTGGCTGGCGTTGCGGTGTCCCGATTAAGGGCGACCTGGCAGGCTGTGATCAGTAAATTGCTTCCGGCTTTCGTGATAAGGTGCGCCTGGCTGGATGTCTGGCCGGCCTTCATCCAGTTTTCTTTTGGGGTGTTTGTCATTTGGATTTCTTTTCCTTGACCGGGATAAAAAGCTGGCTGTTTTTTGGATCCCAATAGGCTTCACCGGTAAACCCATCAGAAAGCAGAGATTGTTTCGCGCTGTCCAGATTTCGGAATGATCCGAAATGACAGGCGGTATAGGGCTTAAGTTCCTTGATATCCTTGACAACAAATTTGTTATCAGTGATGTATAGGGCCGCCGCTTCCATTACGCCAGGACTTCCTGGTAGTGGGCGGCAAACGCCGCTTTGACCTTGCTGGCCGCCAAAAACGCCTTACGGGCACGGGATTGCATGTCGCCCACGAACCGGGTGACTTCTGCCTGCCCGACTGCCAGCCGATAACCGGCCTCGCGGCTGTCGGATACCACGGCAATACCTGCATTCCGCAGGCGGGAGATCGAAGCACGGTTGGCGCGATCTTCACCACCGGTGGTGGTAACCAGTTCGGCGCGGGTGACGGTCTGCCCGTAATTGGCGAGCAGGATTTCCAGAATACGGTGGTCGCTTGGGCGGGTGACTTCGGCTAATTTCTTTGCGTAATAGGATTTGATTTGTTCATCCATGTTTTTTTGTCTCCTTACCTATAAAACTACGCTGGAAAGGTTTTGTTAATCCAGATCAACGCCCTTCCAGAACTCCGAGCGCGGAGCGGGATGACCGGGTACTTCCAGCCGGATAACCGCCGGCGAGGTCATGTTCTTTTCGATGATGTATTCATTCAGCGGTTGGGATATGGGGCTGGCCAGCAGGTCTTGGGCCTGATAGAAGGCGGGGCTTATGCCGTATTTCAAATACTGCGCGGTCATGATTTTGGATAATTCCTCCGCCGAAACATTCATCCTTTCCCCATTCTGAAAAGATAAAACAAACCTGTTCGGTTCCTGGGCT
>CAIWAX010000236.1 GCA_903910795.1 uncultured Anaerolineae bacterium | reverse complement strand
GTCCCAAAGAGGACAACCATTCTTTTGATACTGTAATAAACTGAAGCTTACAAGCATTTAGTTTGTTGCAAAAACAAACAAAATAGGCTAAGGATTTATGATGAATCGCCAGGTCACTGCTGATCAGAATTTCATTCGCCGTGTGAATACCCGTACCGTAATGGATCGTATTCGCCTGGATGCACCACTCTCGCGTGCTGAAGTTTCAGCACGCACGGGACTGAATCGAAGCACCGTTTCAAGCATTGTTAGCGAGCTCATGGATCAAGGCTATATCAAGGAAACCACTTTACAAGACCCGAAAATTGGTCGCCCCGGAATGTTGTTACAGTTCAATCCGGCTGGCGGTTGTGCGGTAGGGATAGAGCTGGGGGTTGAATTTATCTCAATCATTTTAACGAATTTTGTGGCTGAAGTGATTTGGCGGAAACGTATTCTACTGTCTGAGGATACTAACCAATTTCAAATTGTTGAATATGCTGAAACCTTGATTAATGAAGCAATTATGACGGGAAAAGAGCAGGGGCTTTCATTATTGGGGATTGGCGTGGGCGTACCAGGTCTGGTGGATCAGAGCCAGGGCAAACTGATATTCGCCCCCAACCTGAAAATGAATAACATGCCGCTGAGATTGATGTGGACACAGCGATTTAACACCCCGGTTTTTGTCGAAAACGAAGCCAACAGCGCCGCGCTGGGAGAGTATTTCTTCGGGTCGGCCCACGATAAAACCGATTTTATTTATATGAGCACAGGTGCTGGCCTCGGCGGTGGAATCATGATCGGAGGCCAACTTTTCAAAGGCAGTACCGGTTACGCAGGCGAAATTGGACATACCACCATTTATGCCGGCGGTGATTCGTGCGGTTGTGGATCAAATGGTTGTTGGGAAACTTACGTTGGCCCTCGCGCAATCATCCGCCGTATTCGCAGAACAATTGATGGCGGCGCTGAAAGTATTATCTCGGATATGGTTGGCGGCGATATGCAAAAAATCACCGTTGATGTTTTAGTGGCCGCCGCCGACCAAAAAGATACCGTAACACTGACCGCTTTGCATGAAGTTGGCATTGACCTGGGGGTGGGCATTTCGAATTTGATCAATATCTTCAACCCGGAATTGGTTGTAATGGGTGGCGCGCTCAGTTTGGCCAGCCCGTGGCTTCTTACAGCGATCCGCGAAGCCTTGCAACTGCGAGTTTTGGCGCCTATGCTTGAAAAAGTGAATGTCATCCCATCCAGCCTGGGTCTCGATTCGTGTGTAATGGGTGCTGTGGCGATGGTTCTGGATGATGTCGTCCGTGAACCTCTTTTTTCCTTATACTAAATTTATAAGAAACCCTGCTCTAGGAGACAATTCTATGCAAAGTGATCAGAAGAGTACAGCATCCGAAAGATCTTCCCAGGCTTGGCTGGGCGCCTTTCAAAGGCTAATTGGGACCAAGGAAATGGGCGTATTCCTTGCCCTGGTGGTTTTGATGATAGGGATGTCGTTCTTAACGCCGTATTTTTTTACCAGCCAAAACATTTTCAATGTACTCCGTAGTATTTCGACAATTGGGATCATGTCGATCGGTATGACCATGATCATTGTTACTGGTGGCATTGATCTGAGCGTCGGTTCCATGCTGGCCGCCGGGGCCATGTTTACGGCGAGGCTGATGTCGTATGATGGCGCTAATCCCTGGGTTGCAGTACTTGGAGGGGTGGGATTGGGGGTGATCCTCGGCCTGGTTAACGGCCTGGTAATTACAAAAATTAAAATCAACCCTTTCATCACTACTCTGGGTATGTTAAGTATTGCCCGCGGGATCACCTATCTGCTTGCCACTGGTCTGCAAGGCTCGGTCGCCAGCAATATTCCAATGAGAGATATTGGGGTGAACTACCTGGGGGCAGGTGTCATAGGCCCTCTGCAATTTCCATTCCCTGTCATCGAAATGGTAATTCTCGTTGTGGTCGCCTCCATTTTCTTGCGCTTTACAGTACTGGGTCGCCAGGTTTACGCCGTAGGCAGCAATGAACAGGCCGCCCGCCTGACTGGTGTAAATGTCGACCTGGTGCGTTTGTTTGTCTATACCCTGACAGGAGCCTTGTGCGCGTATGCCGGGATTATGAACGCCGGGCTGCTTTCCACCGCTGCCACAAACCTGGGTGTAGGGAACGAATTGGATGTGATCGCGGCGGTCATCATTGGCGGCACCAGTCTCTCAGGCGGCGAAGGCACCATTATCGGTGCGGTGATCGGGGCGGCCATCATGGCCCTGGTCAGGAACGCCTTTGTTTTACTCCATATTCCAATACACTGGCAGACTGTCACCATCGGCGTGGTCATCATCCTCGCCGTGGCTACAGATCGTCTGCGCAAACGCAGCAGTTGATCCTAGCAGATCATATTACTCAATAACGGCAATCAAGCAGATTTGAAAAGGAGGCAGCTCAAGATCGATTACCAATAGGATCACCCAGTTTTATAAAACCTGTATTCAAGTTTCATCCACTCAACCCAAATTAAGGAGAATGAAGATGACACACAAGCGTTTAATGAACTTCCTGTCTGCATTAATGGTTCTCTCCATGATGCTTTCTGCCTGCCAGGCAGCCGCTCCCGCTGCAACGCAAGCTCCCGCTGCCCCCGCTGCAACCACGGCCCCGGCTGTGCAACCAACGGCAGCCCCCGCGGCGATGACCCTGCCTGCTTTTGACTCGGCCTGCACCCCGGCTGATGAAGCTACTGTCAAACCAATGGATGTCAAGCCCTCCAAGCCGATGAAGATCGCGGTGCTGGGCCTGGAAAACAACCCCTTCTGGATCCCGGTCAAGGCGGGCGCCATGAAGGCGGCTGAAGAACTGAAACCTTACGGCGTAACAGTTGACTGGATTGTGCCTGGCGAGCAGCACACCGGTGATGTCTTTGGTCCTGGCATCGATGCGGCTGTTGTTCAGAAGTATGACGCCATTGCAACCATCGCGGGTGATGCCGGCGTGGCCCCCTTCATTGATAAGGCCGTTGCCGCGGGCATTCCCGTTGCCACATTCAACTCTGAAACCACCACCAAGAACGGCCGCGCTTTCTTTGTGGGCGCCGACCTCTACAAGCAAGGCGAAGCTGCCGGTGCTGCCATGGCGAAGGCCGTGGGTGGCAAGGGCAAGGTCGCCATCATCACCGG
>CAIWAX010000235.1 GCA_903910795.1 uncultured Anaerolineae bacterium | reverse complement strand
GGCATTAAATCGTCATGGTTATGCCCAAACCAAGACACGGGTGAGCAGTTACCTTATTTTTATTTTAAAAAATTTCTTTGCGTTCTTCCCGAAGGGCATCGGGACGATGTTGTAGTAGAGTCAACTATTATGGGAGACAGCATGACTGGTTCGATTATCGTAGTAAAACTCGGCGGCACGGAGGGCGTGGATTTTTCAGCCATCTGCGCGGACGCCGTTGAAATTTTGAAACAGGGTCAAAAACTGGTGCTGGTACACGGCGGCTCAGCCGAAGCCAACGCCCTGGGCGAAGCCGTGGGCATCCCACCCAAATTCATTACCTCACCGTCTGGCTACACCTCGCGCTACACCGACCGCAAGACCCTGGAAGTCTTTCTGATGGCCGTCAACGGCAAGGTCAACACTTTACTGGTGGAACAACTCCAACGGCTGGGCGTCAATGCGTTTGGGCTGAGCGGGCTGGACGGCCGCCTGATGCAGGCAGAAAGAAAAGAATCAATCCAGAGCATCGAAAACGGCAAGCGCAAGATCATCCGTGACGATTACACCGGCAAGATCGAGCACGTCAACAGCAATCTGCTGCACATGCTGCTGGATGCCGGAACCTTGCCGGTCATCGCGCCGGTTGCCGCCAGCATGCAAGGCGAAGCCCTGAACGTGGATGCCGACCGGGCCGCGGCGATGGTCGCGGCCGCCCTGCACGCCGAAACGCTGATCCTGTTGACGGCTGTGCCCGGATTGATGAAAAACTTTCCGGATGAAAGCTCACTCATCCGGCAGCTTCCCAAGTCACAGCTTCCCGCCGCATTAGAAGCTGCCCAGGGCCGTATGAAAAAGAAAGTGCTTGGCGCAGAAGAAGCCCTCAAACTGGGGGTTGGCAGAGTAATTATCGCGGATGGGCGCATTCAGTCACCCATCACCAACGCTATTAGTGGAAATGGAACAGTTATCCTATGAACGCAAAAGAAATTTTCGAGATTGAATCAAAATACACCTCCGGTCTGTACACCAAACAGCCGATCATCTTTGTGCGCGGGCAAGGCGCCTCGCTGTGGGATATCGACGACGTAGAATACCTGGATTGCGCCTCGGGGCACGGCGTTGCCAACCTGGGCCACGCTCATCCCAAGGTAGCCGCCGCTCTGGCAGAGCAATCTACCAAGCTAATTACCCTGTTCGAAAGCTTTTATAACGACCAGCGCGCCGCCCTGATGCAGAAAATGGGCACGCTTGTGCCGGGCCTCGAACGGGTCTTCTTTTGCAATTCCGGCACCGAATCGGTGGAAGCCGCCATCAAATTTGCGCGCATCTCCACCGGACGGCCGGGCATCGTGGCGGCCATGCGCGCCTTTCACGGCCGCACCATGGGCTCGCTTTCTGCCACCTACAACAAGAAATACCGCGAGGGCTTTGAGCCACTGGTGCCTGGCTACAGCCATGTGCCTTATAACAACATCGAGGCACTCGACAAGGCCATTACCAGCCAGACGGCCGCCTTCCTGCTGGAAGTCGTGCAGGGCGAGGGCGGCGTCTATGTGGCCGACCCGGCCTACGTGCAGGCCGCGCGCCGGATTTGTGACGAGCGCGGCGCTCTTTTGATCGTGGATGAAGTTCAGAGCGGTTTTGGCCGCACCGGCAAAATGTTCGCAATCATGCACACCGGCGTCACGCCAGACATCCTGTGCTGCGCCAAGTCCCTGGCGGGCGGCGTGCCAATGGGCGCGGTGCTGATCGGCCCGGCCGTCAAAAATCTGGTACCAGGCGTGCACGGCTCAACCTTTGGCGGCAACCCACTTTCCGGCGCGGCCGCCGTGGCAGCCATCACAGCCATCCAGGAAGAAGATCTGGCCGGCCAGGCCGCTGAAAAAGGCGTCTATCTCAAGGAAAAGTTGCAGGAGATCAACTCGCCGCTGATCCGCGAAGTGCGCGGGCAGGGGTTAATGATTGGCATCGAATTAAAACAAAAAGTGCAGCCTTATCTGAAGGCCCTGCAGGAACGCCACATCCTGGCGCTGAACGCCGGGCTGACCACCATTCGCCTGCTGCCCCCGCTGGTCATCACCAAAGTGCAGCTCGACCACCTGGTGAAAGTGCTGGCAGAAGTGCTGGCCACTGAAGCGCCTTCCTCGGCAGAATAAACTCAAATAATGTCTTAACCGTGATGAGAAGGATTGAAGGATGCACAGGATTACGATCTTGAAAATTCAAGTGTCTTTGGGAAAGGAACTTCCATGGAAAGTATCCATAAGTTCAGTATGGACTCAGACACAACAACCCTGACCGGGCTGGTGGCGCAGTTCAGCCCTTCGGGCAGCGAACGCGGCGCAGTTGACTGGCTGGTGGCGCGTATGGCCTCTCTCGGTTATACAAATTCTTTCGTAGACGAGGCGGGCAACGCAGTAGGCGTGCTGGGCGAAGGGCCGCGCCAGGTTGTCCTGCTTGGGCATATTGATACTGTACCAGGCGAGATACCGGTGCGTGTCGAAGATGGCCTGCTTTACGGCCGCGGCTCGGTGGATGCGAAGGCCCCGCTGGCCTGCTTCACCGATGCGGTGGCCCGCACTGGCGCGCTGCCCGGTTGGCAATTCGTGGTGATTGGCGCGGTGGAAGAAGAGCGCGATTCGGACGGAGCCCGGTTTGTGGCCCCACGCTACAAACCGGATTTTGCGATCATCGGCGAACCCAACCGCTGGGATCGCGTCTCCCTGGGCTACAAGGGCAGCGCCTGGGCCGATGTTGAAGTCCGCGCGCAACAATTTCATTCCGCCCATGCGGATGAACCTGCCTGTGAAACGGCCGTCGATCACTGGGTGCGCGTCCGCGACTTTGCCGCGGATTTCAACGGCGGCCGCGAAAAGATTTTCGACCGGCTGCTGCTCTCGCTGCGCGGGTTGCAGTCTGGCGCAGACGGGTTTGAACAGTGGGCGCGCTTGAGCATCGGCGCGCGCCTGCCGCTCGATCTGCCGCCGCAGGCCTGGTATGAAAAACTGGCCGAACTCGTTCCCGGCGCCAAAGTGGAACCGCGCGGTTTCCCAGTTCCGGCCTGGGCCTGTGAAAAAAATTCGGCGCTGGTGCGGGCCATGTTGAGCGGTATCCGCGCAGCAGGCGGCACGCCCAGTTTTGTCTACAAAACGGGCACGGCCGATCTGAACATTGTCGCCCCGCTGTGGGGCTGCCCGGCGGTCGTCTACGGCCCGGGCGACTCGGCCCAGGATCATACGCCCAACGAACACATCTCGCTCGAAGAATACGTCAAGGCCGTCGCGGCTCTGGCTGCCGCGCTGAGTACCCTGGCGCGGAATTAATTGTATAGGCGTAGAGATGTAGCATGCTACGTCTCTACGCCTATACAAAGGAGTGAACCTGATGAACAAACGCAACGCCATCCTGAACCTGATCAACGGCTCTCAGCCCGATTACACACCCGCGGCCTTTTTCCTGCATTTCGATCAGACCTGCCAACAAGGCCAGGCTGCCATTGAAAAACATCTGGAATTCTTCCATGCTACCGGAATGGATTTCATCAAAATTCAATACGAACAAGTCGCCCCGCCGACTCCCATCCGCGCCCCAAAGGATTGGGCCCAGGCCCCGAGCGTCAACCTGGCTTTCTTTGAGCCGACCATTCAGGTGGTGGCCGGGTTGGTGAAAGCCGCCAAAGCCGAAGAAGCACCCGTGGTGCTGACAGTTTATTCGCCTTTCATGTGGGCCAAGCAGCTTGTCGCGGCCGAAGTCCTGGAAGAACACCTGCGCGAGAACCCGGAAGCCGTGCAAAAAGGCCTGGAAATCCTGACCGAAAATGTCATCACCCTGCTGCGCGCTTGCAAACGGGTCGGTGTGGACGGCTTTTATGTGTCCACCCAGGGCGGTGAGGCTTCACGTTTCCCAGGCACAGACATCTTTCAAAAATATATCAAGCCAACCGACCTGGCCCTGTGGGCTGAGATTGCCGATTGCCCGTTCAACATCCTGCATGTCTGCGATTATCACAGCGGCTATGCTGACCTGAACACCTTCCTGGATTACCCCGGTCACGTGATCAACTGCAACCTGGAAGTGGGCGAAGAACGGCTTACTTCTGTGAAGGTCTCGCAAATGTTCAAGCGGCCCTTCATGGGCGGGATGGAAAGGCTGGGTACCCTGGCGACCGGTACAACTGACGAAGTCCGCCAGGCCGCTGCCGAAACGCTGGCCGCCGCCCCGCAAAACTTTATCCTGGGCGCGGATTGCACCGTCCCGGCTGAAACACCCTGGGAAAACCTGAAAGCCGCTATTGACGCGGCGCACAGCTTTCACAAGGGCCATTAACCACGGCATCACGAAGAATATCAAATAATAAAAAAGCACAGCCTGCTGGAAAATCTCCGGCAGGCTGTGCTTTTGAGACGAATTACATGGAAAGTACCCATAAGTTCATCAGTCACAAGTTAAGGCTTTTGACACCATGTCAAGGGTATTTTGACTTACTTTCATGCCAGTTTTGCTTGACGCAGGTATAGTTGCTCAATATAAAGCTATTGATTTCCCGGTTCCGGCGGGCTGAAGCCCTTCCTCATGTCGTGGAAGTCGGCTAAAGCCGACTCGTTAACCAGCCCGATGGGCTTTCATGGCGTGAGC
>CAIWAX010000234.1 GCA_903910795.1 uncultured Anaerolineae bacterium | reverse complement strand
TGATTTGCGGGCTGGGCGTGGCAGATGGTACCGCAGAATTGATTGCAGTTGCTTCAAGCTGGGCCGGGGGCGTGGTTGCCTGAGTGTTTTCAGGGACGCGGGTGTGAATGGCTTGCAAAGTCATAGCGACAATCGTTCCAGCCAGGGCCTGGTCAACGATAGGCGTGGAAGTTGGACGGACTGGCATGCTGCAAGCAGCCAGCAGGCTGGAGGCCAGGATGATCGTAAAAAATTGCTGCAGCTTTTTTTCCATACTGAACTTATATTTGTCCTGTGGGTGGGTATTTTCCATGCCGTCCTTTTATGTTCGAAAGGTGATTAATACCAGCGTGTCTTTGGTCATATTTTGTTCGAAAGAGATCCCGGATATCCAATCGCGGTTATAGCTGGCGGCGGGTTGCCCATTGATTGTTACCGAAATAATGGGCGGTACCCGGTGCAGGATCAGTTCCACGCGTCGTTTGGCTGGTTGACCCTGGTAGATGCCTTTGGCTCCCGATAGCCCCACCACCATGCGGTTCCCGGCGCTGTTAGCGTGCAAAAGCGTGGTTGAAAAGGAGCCTGACTGGTAAGCCGTGGTGTTGCCATCTTCATCATAGAAAGTTCCTTCAGATGGGAAAGGCGGCCAGATGTGGAATTCCAGATGATCAAAAACATGCCTGGGAGATATATTAGGCGTCAACGGCCCCATCGGTAGAATTGTTCCGCCCTTTACCAGTATCGGCAGACAATCGGATCTGGCAAAGTATTTGATCGTTTCGCCGCCCTGCCAGGTGTTTTCGGACCAGAAATCGTGCCAGGTGCCCTGTGGCAGGACAATCTTGCGGGAGAGCGCCCCAGGTATAACCACTGGACAGATCATGAGGTTAGGGCCGAGCATGATCTGGTCTTCCACGTGCGTGACGTTGGCTTCGTCAGGGAATTCCAACACCAGCGGTCGCATTAAAGGTAAACCTTCCCGATAGCTGGTGTGAGCAAGATTATTATAATAGGGTAAAAGCTGCATGCGAAGCCCGGCATATTTTTTAAAGTTGGCCTCCACCTTCTTGTTGTGCGACCAGGGGAAGCGTGTGTTGTCAATTTTTTCCGGACGTACAAAATAACGCGCCACAGGGGTAAGCAGCGCCCACTGGGCATAGCGCATATGTATCTCGGGCGTTGTTTTGCCGGATAAGCCGAAAACATCGGCACCCCAGTAAGAAAAGCCGCACATGGATAGGTTCAGCCCTGCACGCAGGCTGCGTTTAATGCCTTCAAAAGTTGCCTGCTGGTCGCCCAGGAAGAGGGCCGGATAGCGTTGCGATCCAATCCAGCCGGTACGCGCATAGATGAGGGCGCGCGGATTTTGTTGGTTTATCTGGCTGGGTGCATTGGCAGCCGGTTCGCGCTCAAAGGTTGCCCGTCCGTAATACAGCCCGTAAATATTGTGATATTCGCCTCCCTCCATTCCGTTGGATGAGCGGGCATCATCAGGCAGGTCTTCGCCATCGTCATTTTTAATAAAGTCAGCCCCATAGCCGTTCAGAGCGCGCAACTTCGTCCGCCACCAGGCCACTGCTTGCGGATTTGTGAAGTCCAGCATGCCGCCCGCACCAAACCACCAGCGCACGTTTTCATGCGCCAGGTACCCTTTGGATTTGGCTTCATTATATTCATCCAGTGCGCGCTCATCATCCCATTCCAGGCCAGGAGTGACGTTTTTCCCAAATAAGTTCAGCAGCAACTTTTGAATAGGCCGGTTGCGGTTGTTCAGAAAAGATGTCAGGATCAGCCCCAGGCGCACACCTTGCAATCTTAGACCCGCTACCAGGTTGGGCGGGAAGGGGATTAAAGACTGCCTCCATCTGAAATTGTGAAAGCGCTCTTCCCAATGATAATCCAAGATTACCGCATCCAGCGGGATCTCATGCTCGCGGTGTTTGCGGACATATTCCAGTACCTTATCCTGGTGTTCCTGGGGGTAGCTGGTGACCCACAATCCAAAGCCCCAGCGTGGAATGAGCGGCGGCCGCCCGGTCAGCGCGGTGTATGTGCGCAGAATTGCCTTCATCCCTGGCCCATAGATCAGGATGTAATCGGCGTTGGGGCCATCAGCTTCAATGGTCAATTGACCCGGGCTGATCGTCCACTGTGAGCGGTATGAATTGAGCAGGAGAAAACCATACCCCCGGTTTGAGATGAAAAACGGCAGCCCTGAGTAGGTAAATTTCTCCTGGTTATTGAAGAGTGCGTTACGGTTGTCCAGATCGATCTTTCCGATTTTTCGTTGAAAGCCGTTGAACCATTCCCCCCAGCCGTAAAAGCACTCGATGGGAGATGTGCCAAGCTTCAACCGAAAGCCGTTTTCAACGCGGCGCTGGCCGGCGTTTATTGCCAATTGCGGTATGTCGAAGTAAAAAAACGGCCTTGTTTTTTGAATTCCCAAATCGGGTAGGCCGGCTTCCCTAAAAAAATACACGCTTTGTGCATCCTTTGCACTGAATACGCCATTTTCTACTTCGAAGCCAATCTGTTGTCCATTTTTTTCGTTGTTTTCCAATGGCAACAGAACATCATCGAACCAGGGACGGTTTGCAGGGGCTTCTTCGCCAGATTTGAAATGGGTAACGCGGAGAACACTGGGCGCAAGAATACGAACAAGAGGGGAACTTGTCATGCCATAATTATACAACCCAAACGATTGCATGTTCAGGGATGTCTGACAGGTTGGCGTTGAAAATACGTTACAATTTAGGCAAGTACCAATAGGACTCATAGAATGGGATTATCTGATTTATTAAACCTGTGGAAAAATGATCCACACACTGGCCCGAATATATCCACCTGGCGTGTTCAGCCTGCCCGCCCGGCGTCGCTGGTTGCTTTTCCGGATGATTTGCCCTGGCCTATCGCTTCTGCTCTGATGAATCAGGGTATCCGCCGTTTGTACAGTCATCAGGCGGCTGCCTGGCAGTTTGCGCGGCGGGGAGAAAACGTGGTATTGGCAACCGGTACTGCCAGCGGCAAAACCCTGGCATATAACCTGCCTGTCCTGGCCGCGATCCATGAAAACCCGGCTGCCAGGGCTTTGTACCTTTTTCCGACCAAGGCGCTGACCCAGGATCAGAGTGCCGGGTTGGGGGATTTACTGGAAGTGACTGGCGGGAAGGCCGTTAAAACGGCGATTTATGATGGCGATACTCCACAGGCCCAGCGTTCCAGCATTCGTAAGAACGCCAATATTGTTTTTTCCAATCCTGACATGCTACACACTGGCATTTTGCCTCACCACACCAACTGGGCGGACTTTTTTCGCAACCTGCGTTTTGTGGTTGTCGATGAGATGCACACCTATCGCGGTGTGTTTGGCTCGCATGTCGCCAATGTGATCCGGCGTTTGAAGCGGGTGGCGCGTTTTTACGGCGCCTCGCCTCAATTCATCCTGACCTCGGCCACGATTGCCAACCCGGCCGGGCTGGCGGAAAAATTGATCGAAGCTCCTGTGGCGCTGGTGGATTCGGACGGCTCGGCGCGTGGTGAACGGCATTTCCTGATCTATAACCCGCCGGTGATTGACGAGGCACTGGGTTTGCGTAAAAGTTCCATCCAGGAAAGCGTGCGATTGTGCCAGGATTTACTGGCGCAAAACGTTCAAAGCGTGGTGTTTGCCCGCTCGCGGCGCAGTGTGGAGATCCTGTTGAAATATCTGCAGGAAGCCGGCCGGACGCCTGATCGCAATGCCGGTCATTCAAGGCTGCCCGTCCATCCCTTCCCGGCCGCCGCGCTGCGCGGCTACCGAAGCGGCTATATGCCTGCCGAACGGCGTGAAATCGAAAAAGGGTTGCGTGAAGGCAGTGTTAGGCTGGTGGTTGCCACCAACGCGCTTGAGTTGGGAATTGATATCGGTGGGCTGGGCGCCGCCATGCTGGTGGGCTATCCTGGCACCATCGCCAGCGTCACACAGCAGTCAGGCCGGGCCGGGCGCGGTGAAGCCCCGGCGGCCTCCATATTAATTGCCACACCCAACCCCCTCGACCAGTTCCTGGCTCACCATCCGGAATACTTTTTTGCGCGCTCTCCCGAGCAGGCGCTGATCAACCCTGACCACCTGTTGATTTTTCTTAATCACCTGCGCTGTGCCCTGTTTGAATATCCATTCGAAAAGGGGGAGAAGTTTGGTGGGGTGGAGGTGGATGAATTCTTGCAATTTTTGACCGAGAATAACGAGGCGCACCTCTCTGGCGAAAAATATTTCTGGATGGCCGATGCCTACCCGGCGGCCTCCGTTTCCCTACGCTCGGCCTCGCCTGAAAATATCATTTTGCATGTTGAGGAAGGTGGCACCCCCAGGGTGATTGGTGAAATTGATCTTGAATCTGCGCCCTGGATGGTACACCCGCAAGCTGTCTACTTGCATGAGGGCCAGCAGTATTTTGTGCAGGATTTGAATTTTGAAACCCGCGCCGCCACGCTTATCCCGGTTGCGCTGGATTATTACACCGAAGCACTGCGGGAAACCAGTGTCAGCCTGCTCGCGCTGCTGGAAAGCGCGCCTATTCCTGGCGGGATCAAGTCGCATGGTGAACTGCAGGTGACCACCCAGGTGACCGGCTTTCGCAAACGCCAATGGTATTCCGGGACGGTGCTTGAACAGGCGCCGCTGGATATGCCCCCCAGCGATTTGCAAACCACCGGTTACTGGATGACGATCTCAGATGAAACCGTTGTGGCGCTGGAAAATGAAGGTTTATGGACGAACGCCCCCAATGATTACGGCCCGGATTGGCCCAAAATACGCGAACGGGTGCGTGCCCGGGATGAATACCGCTGCCAGGTGTGCGGGGCGCGTGAAGGCGCGCGCCAGCACGATGTGCACCACAAGGTTCCCTTTCGGCAGTTTTTTCGCCCAGGATTGGATGATCAGGTTACAGGCGGGCCGCGCAGATCAGAACTGTTGGCGCGTGCCAACCAGCTTGACAACCTGGTGACTCTCTGCCCGGAATGTCATCACAAAACCGAGCAAAATGTGCGTATGCGCAGCGGGTTGGCCGGGCTGGCGGGGGTGTTAGGACAGCTTGCGCCTTTATTCTTGATGTGCGACAGCGGCGACCTGGGTGTCCATTTTGATCCTCAGGCGGCATTTGCCGGTGGCGCTCCGGCTGTGGTTTTATATGACTTGATACCGGCCGGCATCGGTTTCAGCCAGAAATTATTCGAGATCCATACCGAGCTGGTGTCCCGCGCCCTGGAACTGGTGCAGGATTGCCCCTGCGAGGATGGTTGTCCCTCGTGCATTGGTCCAGCCGGAGAAAATGGCTCGGGAGGCAAACAGGAAACCCTGGCGCTTCTAAAAATCCTGACCCGGTTATGATCTATTTCCCGGCTCTCATAAAGGTCGCGGCGTTTTTGCCATCCTTTGAAGTAATGACCAGGTTGTCGCCGTTAAGCTGGTAGGTGGCTTCACCGTCGATCACTTGCAGCACGGTCTGTTCCTGTTCCATCACCTGGCCTGGGCAGGCCATCATCGTGCTCATGCCCACCCCGAATATCATGCGGTTGTTGTCAGCCAGTTTGTAATCGGAGCCAAAGGAATTGCAGCCCATGTTGCCCGAAAGCCGCCGCTGTTCATCAAAGGTCAGATGGGTATTCTCTGCGCTCACAGCCGGGATGGGAGCCGAAATGGGGCCGTAAGAAACCAGTTTCCAGCTTGTTCCGGCCAGCGGAAACGGATTTGCGGCCTGGCCGCAGGCGGCAATCAATAGCCCGGATAGGCTGATGATGGTTATAATGATTAAATATTTTGCTTTCATTTTTCCTCACGAGTCTGGTTTATGTCATGATGACGTTATTCCCGGAAAATAAGTTCCGGTAAATATTATATGATGCTCCCGATCACAAACGAAGTGCTGCCTCTGCCGTAAAGCCCATTTCTTCGAAAAAGTACCTGTAGTCGAAACGCAGGCGTTATAATTCCAGCATGGCCTCGCTCTCGGATAAACTGAAATCGCTTGGTGTCAAGGTTGGCGCATCTGAAATCCGCCCTCCAGCCACCCGCACACGCTCAAACCTGGAAGAATCACTCGGCGGGCATTGGGTTGCCACCCGTCAGGGGGATGCCTTTGTGGTTGAGCAGGTTTTTCCGGCTGATTACCGCCACGGCACGGCTCCTATCCAGGTGGATGCATCCCTGAAGACTATCTCCTCCTGGGCACGTGATGAGCGCATCGCAAATCTAGCCCTCTCGCAGCTTGCTTTTCTTGATACTGAAACCTCAGGCCTGGCCGGGGGCACCGGTACTTATGCCTTCATGGTGGGTGCGGGCCGGTTTGTGGAGGATCAATTCCGGCTGTCGATCTTTTTTATGCGCGACCCGGCTGAGGAAGCCGCGCTACTCGAGGCTCTGGCAGATTTCCTGGCACCCTGCGCCGCGCTGGTGACTTTCAACGGCAAGGCTTTTGACGCGCCGCTGCTGCGTGCCCGCTACCAGCTCAACCAGATCCCGTGTCCGTTTGATGGGTTTTCGCATCTTGATCTACTGCCCCTGGCGCGCCGCCTGTGGCGCGACCGCCTGCCCAGCCGGGCTCTCAAATACCTGGAGGAGCACATCATGGCAGCCCCGCGCTCCAGTGAGGAAGTGCCCGGCTATGAAATCCCCTTTCTGTATTTTGATTATTTGCGTTCCAAAGATATTACACCGCTCAAAGGCGTTTTTTATCATAATGCCATGGATGTGGTTGCCATGGCGGCGCTGCTCAGCCTGATGGCTGGTTTGCTGGCTGATCCGCACGGTGCAGATTTGGAACATGGGCAGGATGTCATTGCGCTGGCCAAGCTGTTTGAGGATTTGAATCAGTGGGAGGATGCCGCTCTGTTGTATGAGCGTGGTTTGAAGACCAGCCTGCCTGAGACAGATTTCTGGCAGGCCATGCAGCGCCTCTCAGCGTTACAGCGCCGGCGCGGAGATATGCAAACCGCGCTGCGGTTGTGGGAACAGGCCGCTGCTGAGGGGCACATCTATGCCCATGTGGAACTTGCCAAATACTATGAACACACCCGCCGCGACCCGCAGGCGGCCCGTACATGGACAATCTCTGCCATGCGGCACCTGCAAAGCGCTGATCTACCGGGCTATATGCGCAAACATTGGCTGGATGAACTCGAGCATCGCCTGAAAAGGCTGGATGACAAGGTGAAAAAAAATGTTTGAAGTGAATCCTGACAGCGACGCCTTGCAAAAACCTGTGTTGATTTTTGATTTTGGGGGAGTATTGCTCGATTGGGATCCTCGCAATCTTTATCGAAAGTATTTTCCACATGACCCGGCCGCCATGGAAAGATTCCTGGCGGAAATTAATTTCTTCGATTGGAACTTCCAGCAGGATAAGGGGCGTTCCTTTGCTGAGGGCGTTGCAGAATTATCCGGACGTTTTCCCGAGCGCGCAGCTTTGATCAGAGCCTATGATCAAGAGTGGGAAGAATCAATCCGCGGCCCCATTCAACCCACTGTGGATGTGCTCAATCCGCTCAAGCACAACGGTTATAGCCTGTACGGCCTGACCAACTGGTCAGCCGAAAAATTTGAGCTGGTGGCTCACAAGTTCGACTTTTTCAATATCTTTGATTACATCCTGGTTTCAGGCGTGGTGCGGCTGGCAAAGCCCGATCCGCGCATCTTTACCTTGCTGTTGGAACGTATCGGCCGCCCGGCCTCCGAATGTGTTCTGATCGATGATTCGGCTGTGAATATTGAAGCTGCCCGGCAGCTTGGATTCAAGACCATTCATTTTGTCTCAGCATCTCAGATGCTGGCTGAATTAGCGCAATTGTTTGCCCATTCTTAACAAGGAGAGTGTATGAGCACGTTTCCGGAATATGCAAAGTATGACGGCCTGGGGCTGGCTGATCTGGTTCGCAGCCGGCAGGTCAGCGCATTGGAACTGGTCGAAGAAGCCATCCAGCGCATCGAAACCCATAACCCGCAGTTGAACGCGGTGGTCAACAAGCTGTACGACCTGGGACGGGAAGCCGCCAAAAAACCGTTGCCCGATGGCCCATTCGCGGGTGTGCCTTTTCTGGTGAAGGATTTAATGGCCACGATTGCCGGTGTCCCGACCAGTAACGGCAACCGGCTTTGGCGAGACATTCCTGCTAAAGTGGACAGTGAGCTGGTGCGGCGTTGGAAGAAAGCCGGTCTGATGATCCTGGGGAAAACCAACACGCCTGAATTTGGCCTGACACCCTACACCGAACCTCTCACGTTTGGCCCGGCGCACAACCCATGGGACTTGACACGCACAACAGGCGGCTCATCCGGGGGCTCCGGGGCGGCAGTGGCGGCACGGATTGTGCCGCTGGCTTCGGGCGGTGATGGCGGCGGTTCGATCCGCATTCCGTCCGCGGCTTGTGGTATTTTTGGCTTGAAGCCAACCCGTGGGCGCACTCCCACCGGCCCGGAAATTGGCGAAGCGTGGCACGGTTTTGCCATTGAGCACGTGCTGACCCGTTCTGTACGCGATTCGGCTGCCATGCTGGATGCGACCCAGGGCGGCGACGTTGGCGCGCCGTATTTTGCCCCGCAGCCGGGTGGTAGTTACCTGCCAGAAGTTTCGGCCCGGCCACGCAAATTGCGCATTGCTTTCACGGGCAAACCCCTGCTTGGGAAGAATGTCCACGCAGATATGCTGCAGGGCTTGCAGGAAACGGTTAAATTATTAACTGATCTGGGCCATGAAGTGGTGGAAGCCGGGCCGCAGATCGATGCTGAAGCCTTCTCATTGGCCTTTGTCACCATTCTGGCGGCGGAACTGCGCGCTGATATCGAAGAGGCCGCGCGCGCTGCGGGCAAAAAGGTATCTGTCAGTGATTTTGACCCGGCCAGTTTTGGCCTGGGGATGCTTGGGAAGGCGCTCAGTGCCCAGGAGTACGCCGCGGCTTCGCGTTATTTGCAGTTATCCGCGCGCCAGATTGGCGGTTTCTTTGAAGATTACGATATTCTTTTGACACCCACCCTCAGCCAGCCGCCAGTTAAAATTGGCTCGCTCCAGCCCTCGGACAGCGAAAAAATGCTCATCCGGGTGATTGGAAGTTTGGATGCGGGCGGCATTCTTAAGGCGATGGGGCTCATCAAGCCACTGGCGGCTCAGACCTTTGAATTTATCCCCTGGACGCCGGTCTTCAATGTTACCGGTCAGCCAGCCATGTCGGTGCCGCTGTGCTGGAATGCCGAAGGCTTGCCCGTGGGCATGCACTTTGTCGGCCGGTTTGGCGATGAAGCCACTCTCTTCCGGCTGGCAGGCCAGCTTGAAGAAGCCCGGCCCTGGGCCAACAAGATTCCGCCAGGTTTTTAGGGAAAATATGTTTAGAAGACGGCGGTCGGAAAATTATCACCATCACCGCAACAGCCAGCGGTTTGGTATGTTTAATTTTTTACGCAAACCCGCATTTCAGATTGGCCTTGTCATTGCGGCTGCGCTGGTTGTTCTGCTGCTGGCGGCAATTGGTCAGCAGCAACCGGCCGCGAACCTCCCTCCAGAGGCTTCAACAATCGTCGACCGGCCCATGCTGACAGCCACCAATCTGCCTGAAGAGATTGATGTCAGCTCGGCCTACGCCCTTTACAAAAGCAATGCGGTTTACTTCCTGGATGTGCGCGACCGCCAGGGTTGGGATGCCATGCATATTCCTTCCACAACCCTGCTGCCGCTGATCCAGGTCTCGGCCCTGGCAAGCAAGATGCCAAAGGATAAACCGATCATCGTGGTCAGCGATTCAGATAGCAGCTCCTTGCAGGCGCGCGATATCCTTCGGAAGGCGGGCATCCTGAACGTCAGCAGTATGTCGAATGGCATATCTGAGTGGAAATTGCAGGGCTTTCCGATCGAGCCTTAAAAAGAACCAGGGGCATGGCTGTCACTGGTTCTTTTACGGATGATCCTTGGGCTATTTATTGAGCATCACAGACAGGTCTGACGCAATCTCATCTGGCTGCTGATCGGTGGACCAGACGAGTTCGAGTTGGCCCTGGCGGTCGAGCACCATCACGCTGGCGGTATGTTCTACTTCGTAATTCCCGCTGGCATCGGCTGGATCGAGTTTGTAACTGATGGAGTAATCCTGGGCAACCTGGTCGATTTGCGCCTGTGAACCGGTCAAGCCGACAAATTCGGGCCGGAATTTGGTTGCAAAAGCGGAAGCGGATTGAGGGGTATCGCGTTTGTAATCAACTGAAATAAACACCAGGCGCACATCCCTGGTTTTTTCGCCAAGTCTTGTAAAGACTTCTTCCATTTTTGCCAGGGTGGCCGGGCAAATATCTTTACAATTGGTATAGCCGAAAAAGATCACTGTCACTTTGCCGTTGTAATCACTCAGGTGAACAGGGCCGTTGGTGGAATTGAGTGTGAAATCTGGCATGGCTTTGGGTGGATTGATGAGTGAGCCGTGAATAATGGGAGGTTTCGTGTATTCATAGACGGCCACAGCCGCTATTAATAGAATCAAAACAGCGATAAATATATTTCTGATTTTCATGGGATGCCTCCAGAATCTATTGTGACTTTTGGCTCTTCCGTATTCAGTGAAAAAACAAACACAATGGATACCAGACACTGGGTCTATTAATCGCTGGTTTAGCCGCGTAATTCCTTTGCGATGCCTTGTGTCCGTTGGGTTAAAAGGGTTTTCCATTGAAAACGTATCTGACACCCTTCGGGAAAACGGTTGAGCATGACATTTATAACATGATGAACGGGGCAGCGGAAGGTAAACATAGTCTTGACCAGCCGGTGTCTTTCTTCTATAATTGAAAATGATTTTCAATAGAGAGGCGCTATCCCAACCAAGTACCGGGATTATTCCATGACCGTTGAAAACTGGCTGAAAGTCTTATCCGATAATGGTTACCGGCTGACCGATTCGCGTCGCGCGGTGGTGGAGATTGTGAACGACAGTTCGCGCGCCATGACGCCGCTGGAAGTTTTTGATTCTGCTCGCTCTTCGCATCCTGAATTGGGCCTGGTGACGGTTTACCGCACCCTTGAGAAGCTGGAAGAATTGCATTTGATCCAGCGCGTGCACCAGCCGGCCGGCTGCCAGGCTTTCATTTCGGCCCGCCAGGGTCACCAGCACATGCTCTTGTGCCAGCGCTGCGGCCAGGTGACTTATTTCGAAGGCGATGACCTGGATAATTTGATTACGAACATCGCGGATAAAACGGGTTATTCCATAAAGGAACACTGGCTGCAGTTGTTCGGCCTGTGTGCAAAGTGTCACTCTTCCAATCCCAACCAGGTGCCGGGATTATTCCATTCTTAATGTTATAGGAGTCTATTATGTGCATGTTTTGTGCGGCTGTCCCGGTGGTTGGCGCTGTTGGCGCGAAATTGAATGTAGAACAGAATCATAAAATTGCCCTGGATGAGGATACCCTGGCTTCGCCAAAACCCATCGCGGTCATCACCGCGAGTGTAGTTTGCCTTTTGTTGGTTGGCTCACTGGTTTACCACACCACCATGTTTGGCAGGTAGCAGGCGCCGGGATGACGCATATCCCTCACCGGCTTGAAGTCGAAAACATCAGTGTGGCCTATGGTGACAATGTCATCCTGCGCGATATCAGTTTCCAGGTGCCGCACGGGGCTCAGATTGCGGTGGTTGGGCCGAATGGGGCGGGAAAATCCACTTTGTTTAAGGCGCTAGTTGGGCTGCTGCCGCTCAAAAATGGGCGTATCCTGATCCACGGCATGCCATTGGGCGATCATAAAGATTGTGTGGCTTACATTCCCCAACGCGAAGAAGTGGACTGGCGTTTCCCGGTCACCGTGACGGATGTGGTCACGATGGGGCGTTTCAACACCCGCGGTTGGTTCGCGCGCCCCAATCGCGATGATCACGAAGCTGTGGCGCGCAGCCTGGATGAAATGGGTATCGCCAACCTGGCAAAGGTTTCAATCAGTGACCTGTCGGGTGGGCAGCAGCAGCGTGTTTTCCTGGCGCGCGCGATTGCCCAGGAACCACACATCCTTTTGATGGATGAACCTTTCACCGGTGTGGATGCCACCACCCAGCAAGTCACCCTCAATCTGCTCGATCATCTGCGTCAGCGCCAGGTGACCGCCATCATTTCCACCCATGATCTGAACCTGGCGGCCACTCGCTTTGAGACCGTCATGCTGATCAATAAACGCCTGGTCGCTTTTGGCCCTGCGAAAGAGGTTCTGAGCCAGGAAAACCTGCAAAAAGCCTTTGGCAGTTCGTTGCTGGTCATGGAAAACGGCGCCATGCTGGTGGACGAATGTTGCCCGCCTGATGAAGATCACCACCATCCGTGAAAACCCGCGCCGGATAGGCGAAATCAGGAAAAACCATCCCAACCAAGTACCAGGATTATTCCATGAATTTTATGAATGTATTCATTACACCGCTCACATACGCTTTTATGCAGCGCGGCCTGTTGGCCGGGACGATGGTCGGTGTTTTGTGCGCGGTCATGGGCACTTATGTGGTGCTGCGCGGCATGGCTTTCCTGGGTGACGCTCTGGCGCACGCCATCATGCCGGGCGTGGCCATCGCCTACCTGCTGGGCGGGAACCTGCTGCTGGGCGCCCTGGTGGCGGCCGCGGTGGTGGCGCTGGGCATCGGTTACTTTTCAAAACAGGGCGCTGTGCGGGAGGATACAGCCATCGGTATCCTGTTTGCGGCGGCGCTTTCTCTGGGCGTGGCCATGATCTCTTCCATTCGCAGTTACGCGGTGGATCTCAGTCATATCCTGTTTGGAAATGTGCTGGGGGTTTCGCCTGCTGATCTGTGGATCACCTTTGGATTGGGGACTGTGGTTTTGTTGACGGTTGTGCTGTTGTACCGGCCGTTCATGGTGATTTCCTTTGACCCGGTGCTGGCGGCCACCTTGCGCCTGCCAGCCGAGTTGCTGCGTAATGTCATGCTGCTTCTTTTGGCGCTGACGGTGGTTATCTCGCTCCAGACGGTTGGGGTGGGGTTGGCGGCCGCCATGTTGATCACACCGGCTGCCACAGCGTACCTGTTGACCCGCCGGCTGGCGCCGATGATGTTCGTTTCAGCCGCCATCGGGGCGATTTCGTCCCTGGCCGGGTTATATCTCAGTTATTATTTCAACATTGTCTCCGGCTCGGCCATCGTCCTGACGGCCACCGCCATTTTCCTGGCAGTATTTCTCATCAAGCGTGGGCGGCGCTGAAATCAGGAAAATGCAATGAAAACACCCGGCCGCCTTCTATTCATAGTTATCCTTCTTGTAGTTTGCCTGGCTTGCCTGAGTGCATGTGGTACGGTTTCTCTCGCTTCAATAACCTCCACTGACCCGCTTTCCACCCCGGCCTATATTCTGGTGACCGCCAACCCGCAGCCCAGCAACACGCCATTTCAGCCCAGCCGGCCCATCGATCTACCGCTGACCGCCAATCCCAACCAAGTGCCGGGATTAGCCGGGCCAACGGATACCGCCGCGCCTGCCGCAACGGAAATTCCCAGCCAAACCGCCTTTGCCTCTGCCACAGACTTCCCAACCCGGCCGCCGCAGGCGACAGACACCCCGCTGCCAACTTTCACGCTGGTTGCATCGGGCACCCCTGCTGATTCTCCCACCGGTTTGCCAGTCAAGACTGCCACTTCGCTCCCGCCAACCGCCGCACTTCCACCGGGCGCAAATCTTATCCGGCCGCAATATGTCATCTCCGCTTTGATGAATTACAGCGGGCACAAGGTGACTGTCAGTGAAACCGTGCTGTATCCGAACCGCACGGGCGCCGCGCTGTCTGGCATTGCCCTGGCGGTCAACCCCAACTTGTGGAACGGGGTGTTTATCCTGCAAACGCTGGAAGTCGATGACCAGGCTTCCACCAGTTACACCCTTGCGGGACAATGGTTGAATGTCAATCTCGATACCCCGCTGCAGGCCGGACAGGCGGTTAAAATCGGGATTGGCTACCAGTTGAACCTGCCATACAGCGCCGCGAAGATGGAAAACTTTGGATATACCGCCCGCCAAACCAACCTGATCGACTGGTATCCCTTTGTGCCGCCTAATATAAGTGGAAAGTGGATCCTACCGGATCCGTACCCTTATGGTGAAAACCTGGTTTATGACAAATCTGATTTTCGTATCAGCCTGAGCTTTTCTGACCCCGCCAACCCGCCGGTGGTGGCGGCTTCTGCGCCAGCCTCCAGTCAGAATGGGGCGCGATTTGCTAATCAAATCGTGTACGCGTTGGATAATGCCCGCAACTTTACGTTATCTGCCAGTACGGAATACCAGGTCAGCACGGCGGATGCCAACGGCGTCAGCATCGTTAATTATTACTTTCCCGGGGATGGGGGCGCTGCGGCGCGTGTACTGGATATGACCCGCCTGGCTGTCCTGACCTATACGAACGAGTTTGGCCCTTATCCGCACCAGATGTTGACGGTTTGTGAAACTGACCTGAATGATGGTCTGGAAACAGACGGCCTGTATTTTCTGGCCAGCACTTTTTACCGCGCGTATGACGGAACCGTGCGCAACAACTTGTCCACCATCGCCGTGCATGAAACAGCGCACCAATGGTGGTACGGGGCAGTGGCCAATAATCAGGCAGTAGAGCCCTGGCTGGATGAAGCCATGGCGACATACAGCGAGCGCATATTCTGGGGAGATAACTACCCTGATCTGGTTACCTGGTGGTGGGCCTTCCGTGTTGATTCGAAAAATCCCTCAGGTTGGGTCGATTCGCGCGTTTATGATACCAGCACCTTCAGCCAGTATGTCAACGCAGTATATTTTAATGGCGCCCATTTTTTGGATGCCTTGCGTGTGCGCATCGGGGACAAGGTCTTTCTTGCATTTCTCCACGATTATTTTGCCAGGGAAAACGGCCGCATTTCCAGCGCCAATGACTTTTTCTCCATCCTTGACCTGCACACCAACACCGATATTTCCGACCTGCTCAAGAAATACTTTTACTATCGATAAATCATGCCCAGAAATTTCTCCCGCGTTTTTACATTTGTGAGCCTGTTTTTCCTTTTGGCAGCCTGCGCGGCCCCTGTCCAGACTGGAACAGCGGCGAGCGCCAGCCCGGCCTTGACCGGTGCGCCTATCTCTACATCTACTTTCTCGTCACCTACCGCGCTCCCCGTTCCATCCGCCACACCAACTGCGCCGCCACAATCCCAACCGGATACCGGGATTATTTCGTATGTGATGGATGCCAGACTGGACTACCAGGCTAAAACGCTGAATGTCAAACAGGATATCGACTACCCCAACACCAGCGGCGGACCGATCGCGGATATGCTTCTGGCGGTCGAGCCCAACCTTATCCCCGGGGTTTTCAATCTGAGCAGTCTGAGCCAGGACAATCAGCCGGTCAAACCATACAGCCTGACTGGTCAGCGCCTGACCTGGAAGCTGACCGCTGCGCTCCCGGCCGGTGGAAAAACGCACATCCATCTTGAATATCAACTGGCGCTGCCCCAGGCGCAGCAGGGCAATCCGAACGTGGTGCGCCCGCAGATTTTTGGCGTGACAGCACGGCAAGTTAACCTAACTGATTGGTACCCGATGGTGGTACCTTTTAACGCCGGCGGCGGCTGGCATTTGGCCGATCCCTGGTTTTACGGTGAGCACCTGGTCTACCCGCAGGCCAATTTTGATGTAACCCTGCGATTCAGTGACCCGGCCAACGCGCCGGTGGTGGCTGCCAGCGCCGCGCCTCAGCCGGTGGACGGTGGGATGCGCTACGTTTTGGAACGCGGACGTGATTTTGTCCTGTCCATGGGTCGTCAGATGCAGGTTAAATCGGCCCAGGTGGAAGGTGTGACCATCTCCAGCTATTATTATCCCGGCAGCGAGGCCGGCGGCCAGGCTGTGCTGGATGCTACTTCAAAGGCGCTTAAAACGTTTGGAGCTTTTTTCGGTTCCTATTCGCACAAATCTCTGGCGGCTGTGCAGGGTGATTTCAACGACGGCATGGAGTTTGACGGCCTGTATTATTTGTCGAACTCGTTTTATAACCTGTATGACGGCACACCCAATAATTATCTCCCCATGGTGGCGGCGCATGAAACCAGCCACCAGTGGTGGTGGGGCCGGGTGGCCAGTGATCAGGCGAAAAGCCCCTGGATGGATGAATCGCTGGCCTCCTATTGTGAGGAAATTTTTTACGAGAAGAATTACCCGGATTCGGTCAAATGGTGGTGGTCAGTACGGATTGATTTTTACCAGCCGTCCGGCATGATTGATGGCGATGTGCCCGGCTACGCCGGGTTTGCGCCGTATACGAATACCGTTTACAAGCAGGGCGCCCACTTTTTTGCAGATTTGCGACTGGCGATGGGCGACCAGGATTTTTTTGCTTTCCTAAAGGATTACGCAGCACAGATGGATGGCAAAATCGCCGCGCCAGGCGACTTCTTCCGCATTCTCAAGCTGCATAGCAGTTCGGATCTGAACGCGCTGCTGGCCAAATATTTCGCTCACCCGCCTAAAATATGACAATTCTCTTCGAGCACGCCAACATCCTCACTAACGGTGTAAATTTGCACGTGGTACTGGCTGGGCCTGAGAACGGCCGCCCGGTGGTACTTTTGCATGGTTTTCCTGAATTCTGGCGTGGCTGGCTGAATCAAATCGAAGCGCTGGCTGGACAGGGCTTTCGCGTTATGGTTCCTGACCAGCGCGGCTACAATCTGAGCGATGTGCCGCGTGGGGTCGGGAATTACAGCCTGGAAAATTTGAGCGCGGATGTAAACGGCTTGCTGGATCATTTTGGTCTGGAAAAGGTCTGTCTGGCCGGGCATGATTGGGGTGCGGCGGTGGCCTGGAATGTGGCCGCACGTTTTCCAGAACGGGTGGAGAAGCTGGCCATCCTGAATGTCCCTCATCCGGACGTGATGATGAATTTTCTGAGGAGGTCGCCGCGGCAAATGCTCAAGAGCTGGTATATCGCTTTCTTTCAGATTCCCTGGCTGCCGGATTGGCTGATGAGCCGGGGAAATTTTGCCCCTGCGCTGGCTTTACTCAAAAACAGCAGCCTGCCAACCACTTTCAGCGCCACAGATTTGCAGGAATACCGTCTGGCTTATGCCAATTCGCAAGGGCTGACCGGCATGATTAACTGGTACCGCGCTATTCTACGCTTTCCCCCTAACCGGCCCGCCAATCAGCGCCTGCAAATGCCGGTGCGCATTTTGTGGGGCAAGCGGGATGTGGCTCTCAGCGCCGAAATGGCCGTAGAAAGTCTCAAACTTTGTGAACGCGGGGAATTATTTTATTTTGAGAATGCCACTCACTGGGTGCAGCATGACGAAGCAGAAGCGATTAGCAAACATCTGCTCGAGTTTTTTGCATAACGAATTGTTCAGTGGGGTCTCTTTTTTTCGGGCCTGGTTTTGGCAGGTGACTCGGCTTCATACGTCTGATGCAGCACCACTGGTTTTCCTTCGCGTATACGCAGGTTGAGCATCTCCACAAAGACCGAAAAGGCCATCGCGAAATAGATATAGCCCTTGGGGATTTCCTGATGTAATCCTTCCATCAGCAGAGATGTGCCAATTAGCAATAAAAAACTCAGCGCCAGGATTTTGACCGTTGGGTGGCCGTTGACAAACTTGCTGATGCCGTCCGAGGCGAATAACATGATCAACACTGCGATGATAACCGCCAGGATCATGATCAACAGTTCTCTGGCCATTCCCACTGCGGTAATGACTGAATCAAGTGAAAAAACGATATCCAACAGACCAATTTGAATGACAACCGCGGTAAGAGTGGGTCTTGCTTTTCCCGCGCTGTGTTCCTCGGTTTTGCCCTCCAACTTGTCGTGGATTTCCATGGTGCTTTTGCCGATCAGGAACAGACCACCGATCAGCAGGATCAGATCTCGGCCGGAAATACTGAAGGTAAAGATGGAGAACAGCGGCTGTTCCAGATGAATGATCCAACTCAGCGAGAGCAGAAGCAGGATGCGCGTCAGCATGGCCAACATCAATCCCAACTGCCGGCCGCGGGCTTGTTGTTCGCGCGGCAAGGTATCGGATAGGATGGAAATAAAGATAATATTGTCAATCCCCAGCACAATTTCGAGAATGGTCAAAGTTAGCAGGGCGATGGCGTTCTCAATGGTAAAGAATTGCAGCATGGTAGTCTCCTGAATCGGGTAGCTGTATTTTACCCGAAGCAGCCTGCCTAAGCGCAATACAATCCTTAATTGAGAAAAATAGCCAATCTTTCCGGTTGACTGCTCAACCGGAAAGATTGGCTATTTTATTGGTGCAGATCAACTCATTTTCGAAAGAGAAATCTCAGGTTTCTTCAATCACCTCATCGAAAACTTCTTTAATGGCATGCGCCATGACAGGATCGATTTCAAGGTTGGCGGTAGTGAGCTGGCCGGCATTTTTCTGTTCATCCATGCGCAGGGCAGTATCCACCATCCATTCCACGGCGATCTCCGGTGAGATTTTACCGGTATCGATCACCAGATCAAAACCGTTGGAGTTGTTCCACCGGCTGCCGTAGGCTGTCTCGAGAAACCCCTGGCGGATGCGGTCGCTTTCCTTGACCATCGCCTCTGCTTTCTGCCGGTCGGGCAGGTTCTCTTCCAGCATGACCTGCTCGATGCGCATAGGCAGCGGGGCCTGGATACGAACGTTCAAGACATCCGCATAGTTTTTTAGCATCGCGAAGCCGCCGCGGCCAACCAGCACGATTTTGCCGTGGGCGGCCAGGGCCTGGACAAAGCGATTTAGCATTCCGACCAGCTCGCCCAATTGCGGGTCAAAGCGCGCCCAAAACCCGGAAACATCGTACATTTCCTTGAAATCAATAAACCCATACTGCAAAAATATGCGCTCGAGGGTGTGTTTGCTGACGAGGTGATAGCCCAACCGTAGGGCTGTTTCCTCCGCAATCCAATCCCCATTGCTGCCGATTTCGCGCGAAATGGTGATTGCTGTCATGGCAATACCTCCTTTTCATGCGACAGAATTTCTGTCAATTTCATTATAGCACTGCGCTTAAAAAGTTCAATCGACGCTTTTGTAATGTCGCTTGACAGTTTGCTGTATAAAAGTTATTCTGGTTTAATGGTGATCAAAATGAACGAAACACACGCTCCTATGCTTTCCTATCGTGAACGGCTGTTCGAAGTGGCGATATTTTTCTTGCGACTGGGGCTCACTTCCTTCGGCGGCCCGGCCGCCCATGTTGCCATTATGCATGATGAGATGGTCAATCGGCGCAAATGGGTCAGCGAACAGGAATTCCTTGACCTGCTCGGAGCGGCAAACCTGATCCCCGGGCCAACTTCCACTGAGCTGGCAATCTATCTCGGTTTCCGGCGCGTTGGCTGGCCCGGGCTGATACTGGCGGGTGTGTGTTTTATCCTGCCAGCCATGTTGATCGTGATGGCACTGGCCTGGGGTTATGTGCGTTTCGGCGCTACGCCGGTCGTGGGTGGTATTTTTTACGGCATCCTGCCCGTGGTGATCGCCATTGTGGCCCAGGCTCTCTGGAACCTGGGCCGCACGGCTGTCAAGAACTGGTTGACCGGGGTGCTGGGCGTGGCGGCAGTGCTCTTTTATTTTTTGGGAATGAATATTCTGATTATTTTGCTGGCGGCCGGGTTGATTGTGATGGCCTGGAATAACTTCTCACGGATCAAGCGTCTGCCTGTGGTAGGGTTCTGGCTGCCAATGACCGGGATGGGTTTGGTGATTGGTTCGGTTCCATTTAGCCTGCCAGGCATGTTCCTGGAATTTCTCAAAATTGGAGCCACACTGTACGGCAGCGGGTATGTACTGCTTGCCTATTTGCGTGCTGACTTTGTCCGTGACCTGGGCTGGATCACCGACCGGCAGTTGATCGATGCGATTGCCATTGGGCAGATCACCCCCGGCCCGGTCTTCACAACTGCCACGTTTATTGGCTATCTGCTTGGCGGAGTTCCGGGGGCGTTGCTGGCCACCCTCGGGATTTTTCTGCCATCCTTTATTTTTATTGCCCTTGCCAGCCTGTTGATCAACCGCTTGCGAAATTCCCCATGGATGATTGGTTTTCTGGATGGGGTGAATGTAGCGGCGCTGGGCTTGATGTTGGGGGTTACTGTCCAACTTGCCTCCACCGCCATGATTGACCCCATCACCATCCTGATCGTGTTGGTCAGCCTTTTCCTTCTGTTACGCTTCAAGATCAATACAACCTGGTTGATCGCTGCCGGGGCTTTGATCGGATTAATCCACACCCTGGTATAAGTCCATGAACATATAACTAAAATCCGAACAATCAAAAGATTGTCCGGATTTTAGTTATGCTGCAAAAGGGGAGACCCTGTGCAAATCTACAATTTTACTGCTCAGGCTGGCATGGCTTCCGAATGACCGGAAAAGGCCGTTTGCCGTCCGGTGTGGAAGGCGATGTAATTTGCGCTCCAAACGGTGGGTTTTGAGTTGACATTTTTGAGCGCCTGCAGCCAGAGCTCCAGCGGGATCAAGTTGAACGGCGGCAAGGTGCTCAGGATGCCCATCATCACTACATTGGCGGTCTTGCCGCTGCGGTCGCCCAGTTCCAGGGCTTTGGCCAGCACATCCACTGTGATGACGTTATACCCGCTCAGGCTGGCGTGGATTTGTTCATCGCCTGGGTACTGGTCGGCGGGCAGGCCGGGCGGGAGGATGCGCGTTTCGGCCAGGATGACTGTCCTGCCGGGTTTGAGCATTTCCAGAAAGCCTGGGCGCAGCACCTCGCTCTTCTCCATGGCGATCAAGCAGTCGGCTGTGCCGGGCAGCAACACGGGGCTATTGACGTTGCCGCAGCTAAAGGTGCTGATGACCGGCCCGCCCATCTGGGCCATACCATGCGTTTCTCCCTTGATGATGTTCTTTTCCCCATAACCGGCCAGGAAGGCCAATCTGGACATGACGGTGCCAAAGAACAGGTTGCCCTGTCCGCCTACCCCGCGGATAGCCAGCGAGAGCCGGGTGGGCAGGGTCTCCCGGGCAAAGGCCGGAATGTTGATTTCCATCGGCGCGGGGGTGTAGTCTGGCGTGGCGGGCAGGTTGAGATCGCGCAAATCAACGGCCTTGAGCACATTGGTTGGGCACATCTGAACACAGGCTGGTGTGGAACCGCCGCAGCCGCTGCACATATTATTCACCACCGGGATGCCTTCCGCATTCAATTCCAGACCGGGGCAGATCAGGCAGGCGTTGCACTTCTTGCAGGTTTCAGGTTCAACCAACACGCGCTGAGTACTGGGTTTGACCATTTGTACGCAGACCCCGTCGCTGACCACCAGGGTGGTGAACACGCCTTTTTCGGCCTCCGCCAGGGCGGTCTTGAGCGCCTGACGGATGTTTTTCTTCTCATAAGCGCCGACAGCCACCACATTCGCGCCGTGCGCCTTGAGTGATTCGGTCAGGCTGAACTGCATTTTTTCACCGGCCAGGTTTTGGGGCGAGGTGGGGGAGGGCTGCCCACCGGTCATGCCCGCCCAGGAGTTATCCAGGATCACTTTCACGCCAGGCATGTTGCGGTAGGCCGTGTTGCGGGTGGCAGCCATGCCGCTGTGACATTCTGTCCCATCGCCAACGATGCTGATGCAGCGGCCGGCCTGCTCGGGGCGCGAGAAGACATACCCAACGCGCTCGGCTTCACTGGCGCCCATCGCCAGACCGGTATCCAGGGCGTTCATGAAATACAACAGGGTGTTGCAGCCAATATCGCCAAAGACCGCATCCAGCATTTTCTTCTTTTTCAGCAGCGATATTTCCTGCGCGATCAGGCGGTAGGGGCAGCCCGGGCAAATGACGGGCGGGCGGTTAGCCGGGCTGGCGCTGGCATGTTGATGCGTGACCGCCAGCCCCATTTTTTCAGCGACCAGGGCGGGTGTCCACTCGGTCAGGGGGCTGAAGGCTTCCTTGCCAAGTACGATATAGCCCAG
The DNA here is from genome assembly GCA_903910795.1 of uncultured Anaerolineae bacterium. Classification (GTDB taxonomy): domain Bacteria; phylum Chloroflexota; class Anaerolineae; order Anaerolineales; family Villigracilaceae; genus UBA5195. The sequence goes on along the minus strand of CAIWAX010000234.1, from coordinate 2,091 downwards.
GTTCTCGATGATTTCCTGCAGGTAACGGTAGCCATCCTCGATGACAAAGATCGGCCCATCGATCGACTGGCAGAACTCGCGGATCAACTTCATGGGCAGCGGGTTGGTGAAGGCCAGCGAAAGCAGATCAAAATCTGCGCCCAGGGTTTCCCGCACTTCGCGCACATATAGGTCGCCAATGCCATAGGTGATCACACCCATCCTGGCTTTTTTCCCGGGCCGGGCTGCACTGGATTTCTCCCACTTGTTGAGTGGGCTGTTCTCTACCATTTCGAGCAGCGCTGGCATGCGTTCAGCCAATACTGTGTCATAATTTTTACGCGCGATGGCTGGCAGGACGTTGAAGGATTTCAGGCTTTCGGGCATTTGCAGTGGTTCGCGCTGCTGCGCGGGCATCAGGTGCACAAGCCCTTCGCTGTGACACAGGTTACCGTTAGGCATGACCACCACCTGTGTCTTATACTGGCGAGAAATCTCCACGGCCAGAGCGGCGGCGGTATGCATCTCCTGGTGGTTGCGGGGTTCAAAGACTGGCACAAAGCAACTTTTAAACAGGTAGCGCGGGTCCAGGGTATGTTGTGTGGAGCTTGGTGTGAAGTCGCTGGCGATGTAATACACCAGCGCGCCGCGCGGCTGGTGGAAGAGCGCCCCGCTGGTGAAAATATCGCCCGCCTGGAACAAGCCGGGGATTTTCATGGTCACCACGCAGTCGCGCCCGGCCAGGGAATGTCCGTGCCCAACGCCTGCGGCTACAGCCTCGTTTACCGACCAGCCAACCTTGATCAAATCCTGTACTTGCGACAGCCCGCGGTCGATAACCTCGGTGCTGGGGGTGCCTGGATAACCGTCCACGGCATGCAGGCCGCCGCGTACACAGCCAACCGCGAATGCCATGTTGCCCGGCAGCACTTCGGCCCGGCCGGCCGGGGCTTCGCACAATTCCTTGACGGTGTTTTTCATGTTGAGAGGCTCCTTTTACCCTATAATTATGTAATTCCCGGCTACATCGATCGGGGTGCTGTCGTTGATTAAATATCTCATTGGTGTTCATATCAGCATACCGGGATTAAGAAAAAAAATATGTAGCGCGCGCTACATATTTTCAGGATGAAACACACTGATCGGATATGACAATGCACAGCACTATGTTTACTGATTCCCTTTTTCCACCAGTTCGGTGAGAGCTGGAAAGTCTGCGATCAGCACTGATTTTTTGGAGAAGCGTTCAAGGATGCCCATCGCCCGCAGTTGGCTGATGGTTTTGGCGACCGTGACGCGATGGATGCCCATCAAGCGCGCCAGGTCATTTTGTGTCATATCGGCCTGGAAAGAGATCGCTTTTTGGGAGGCCGGGATGCCGCCCGTTTTGAAATTGGCCAGGTACACCAGCATTTTGCAAACCCGCACAAAATGATCGCTATCCAGGCTGTCCTGCAGCAAGACGCCATACATGCGGATTTTGTAAGCCTCGGCGCGGATCAATTCGATCAGCAGGGTGGGGTGCTGGTGGGCGATGGTGCCTTCAATCGTATCGCGATTGAAAAAATAACACTCCACATCGCTGCGCGCTCGCACGCGCGCCTCACCACTGTTGCCCGCCACAAAGCAGGAGACTTCCCCAAAAATGCAGCCCGGCCCAACGTAATACAGCACCTTTTCCGGGCCGCGCTGGGTGTACAGGATCACCTCCACTGCCCCTTTTTTGACGAAATAAATTCCGCTGATCGGGTTGGCGATATCAAAGACCTGACTGCCTTTTAGAAAGGTACGCCGGATGCCCAGTTGAGTGAATTTTTCCCAGGAGGGGCACAGGTTTTCGAAGATGGGGAGCTGGTATTGCATAAGCCGCCTCAAATAATTTGGCGTGACCAGGGTCTGAAAAAAACTGGATCACAGTTTGTTACATTTTTCACTTGACTAATTAATCTTATATTAATATAATAATTGTTGATATGCCGGATAACCACAAGATTAAGGTTGTCCGCTGTGTTGTTTTCCAATTTGCCTGGGGGTAACAGAATCAATTTTAAGGATTATTCTTCGCAGGTTTATACATTACCTGCTATCAGGGAGAATCATTTGGAAAAAATC